>JAFUXN010000097.1 GCA_017477125.1 Selenomonadaceae bacterium | reverse complement strand
CGATCAATGTTACTCTCGACGCCGATAACAACGAAACTAAAATCTTCAAGCTCGCCGTCAGATGCGTCGAAGGATATCACTCCGTCGGCGATGTCGTTATCAGTGATAACTCCAACCGTTGGTCTTTCTCTCTTGCCGAGGATGGGGCGTTCGCCGATTCGATCACCGTGTCCGCCGTCGACTCCGTCAATTCCATATTCTGGGCGAAGGCGTCTTGCACCGAGACGGATTCTCCGTCGACCGATACCGCCGTCGCCATCAGCGTCAATGCGTCCGTTCGCTCTACCGATTCGACTGTCGTTCTCATGCATTTCGATCAGCCCGATGTGCTCAAAGACGAATGCGGCAACCAATGGAGCGGCTCGAACGATTTCGGATATGAACTTGTCAAGGTCGAAGATGAATGGGGATATTACTACGAGCGCGATTCGAGCCGACCATGCACGGGCGTCTGGGGTAATTCCATACTGCTTGATCAAAGTTCCGGCATGTACGCCGAAAACCTTGTCCTCGGCGGGCAAGATTTTACCGTCGATTTTTGGTTCAAGCTCGATACATCAAATCTCGACGAGTGGTTTGATGAATACGGGTTCAACTTCCCCACCTTTGAGATCGGCTTTTCATTCATCGATGCGAATTGGGAAATGTATCCGTTTCTGATTACAGAGCAATTCCCCGTCACTGTTTATTTCGGTAGCGCATGGGGCGACGGTGAGCGCACTTGGGTCAGGAATCAGTATTATCCCGATTTTGAAAGCATCGAAGATGTTCAAAGTTATGCCGTCTGGCACCATTACGCTTTTGTCTATATTCACGAGCAGAAAACCGTTCGCGCTTTTGTTGATGGGCAATTGTCTTTCATCGAAGTCTTGAACGATCCAATTAACCGTTCTGTCGGCGAAATAGATCTCGGACCTTATGATTCCGAACACTGTTATATGGGCGGGTACTTCGACGAGTTGAGGGTTGTTGACGGCGTCGCCGTGTGGACGGAAAATTTCACTCCTCCCACACAACCTTATTCTTTGCAAACCACCGTCAATATCGAAATCCTTTGCGACACCGCCATCACCATCACCAAAACCGAAGAGGAGCCCGCCGAACACGAAAAAGATCATATATCCGTGATCGAGCTTTACGATATTCACCTCCGCACGGGCACCGTCTATGTCTGTAATGTCGACGTCGATATCACCTTCGAAGGCAATAAGTATCTCGCGATCCCCATCGAGAGAGAAGATATCTCCCGCTCCGTCGATAACGTTGACGATGATATGAAAATTACCATGGCGGACGCCACCACCGATCAATTGAAATTCATTATCGCGGGATTCGATTTCAGAGGTTGTTTCGTCAGAGTCCGCCAGATCATCTACCCCGATTCGTTGCTCGATAATTCGATTCAGCGCGATTGTTTCTACGGGTATATCGATAATCCCGCCTACGAGAACGGCGAGTTTTCATGCACTCTTCGGTCGCGCATTCCCAAGATTATCGTCCCCAGACGTACTTATCGAGACGCGGCATAAATATAAGTCGCAAAAAGGTAAGCGTGTAGAGAAATTTGCACGTAGCAGACGGTTCGCAACCGTCCTCTACTGATTGAATTGCGGGAATACCCTAAAGCCGATCGAGCCACAACGTGGGAATGAAATATGTCCGAGCGTGACGGCGGCGAAAGCAGAAAAAATCGAACGGATGGCGCATGGTTAAATCCTAAACGCTTAAGAATGGGTGATCCGCAGCCAAGCTCCGAACAGGAGAAGGTTCAACGACTAGAGCTCCTGAGGCTCGTAGGCGCAAGCGCGTCGAAGTGGTCAGACCTTAACAGTTCGGCTGAGGGATGAGATATAGTCTGTGCTTTATCGAAAGATGAAGAAGTTCATGAGAGAACTGCGTCGGGAGTAGCGCACCGATGTGAACGAAGCCTCTAAAACGGCTAAATCAAAGGATTTTAATGCCCTAATGTGCTTGACTCCTTTTCTACCTTCAGAGTATAATATTGGTAGAAAGGAGGTGATACAATGTATCTTACCGTCAAGCAACAATTAAAGCACCTGTCGAAAGATGATTATCGAAGTCTCCGTGTTCTGTGTCGGACGTCGAAGAATTTGATGAATGAGGCAATTTGGCTCTGTCGGCAATATTTCTTTACCGAGCATAAGTATCTCGGGCGCGATGCGACATATGCCGTGCTCAAGAACAGTCC
Organism: Selenomonadaceae bacterium; assembly: GCA_017477125.1. Taxonomy (GTDB): domain Bacteria; phylum Bacillota; class Negativicutes; order Selenomonadales; family Selenomonadaceae; genus Quinella. Next base: position 12,220 of record JAFUXN010000097.1, on the reverse strand, counting down.
CAACTATAAAATCTTGAACGCGAGTATGGCGCAACAATCAATGAGGATTGTCGACAGCATGTTTCAATCGTTCATTGCTCTGTTGAAACTTGTTAAGAGAAAACAGTTCGACAGTCGAGCGGCGAAAATGCCGAATTACCTGCCGAAGGACGGGTATGCACCGCTTTTCATTCAACAGTTCTCTATTCACAATCGGTTGTTGGCAATCCCTTACTCGAGGCAGTTCGACAAACATCACGCAAAGATTTTGATCAAAGTGCCTCCGATCCTTGAAGGCAAGCGTGTCAAGCACATCAAAATCATTCCGATTTGTAACGCCAAGTTCTTTGAGATTCAGTACACGTATGATGTGGCTGAAGAGCAAAGGGAATTAAACAAACAAAAAGCATTGGCGATCGACTTCGGGATTGATAACTTGATGACATGCGCCGATTCGGACGGGCATTCGTTCATCATCGATGGCAGACGTTTGAAATCAATCAATCAGTGGTATAACAAACGAAACGCTTTCCTCTGTAGTGTTAAAGATAAGCAAAGGTACGGTCGTAAGTACACGGCACAACAGTTGCAGATCGCTCGGAAGCGCAACCTTCGGATTAACGATTACATCTCAAAAGGTTGTCGGCGAGTGATTAATCACTGTCTCGAGCGGCGGATTGGTAAGTTGGTATGCGGCTACAACGTGACATTCCAACGGACGCCGAATATGGGCAAGGCGAATAATCAAATCTTCGTCAATATCCCGTTCGGCAAAATCCGTGAGAAATTGCAATATCTGTGTCGGCTGTACGGTATTGAATACGTCGAGCAAGAGGAAAGTTACACATCGAAGGCAAGTTTCCTCGACGGAGATGACTTACCTACGTACAACGCGGACAATCCGCAAACGTATGAGTTCACGGGTAAACGGATTCATCGCGGGCTGTATCGAGCCGGCGACGGTCGTTTGATTAACGCTGATGTGAATGGTGCTTTAAACATTCTCAGAAAAAGTAATGTTGTGTCCCTTGAGGGGCTATACAGTAGGGACGCTCTGGGCACGCCCATGAGAATAAGGATCGTTTGATCAAACTTCTCAAACGGAGACTAAGGTCTCTTAAAATCCTTTGATTTTTGTCATTGGAGGCTCAGCAAGCCATGTGCAATTGTAAGTTCGGAGATCGCATCTGTCAGATGGGATTGGATAACTCCGTCGGGCAGATCATCACCGTCAGCGCCGATAACCTTGTCTCCATCGCTCAAAATAAGCCCGATGATTACTGGAATAACGGCGTCATAACCATCGAGGGCGAAAGCCGTATGATCAGAAAGTCCGAAGGCAGGAACATTAAAACTTACTATCCGTTTTTCGCAACCATCGCGGAGGGGATGAATTACTCGATACATCGCGGTTGCGATAAAACTTTTAACAACTGCAATAAGTATAACAATCTCGAACACTTTACGGGGTTCCCGTCAATACCGTTCGAGAGTATCTATCGTTGAACGTCGAAAGATGGTGAGATATTGGGGAAAAATAAAGGCAAGACGGCGGGCAAGATTGTTTTCACCGTTGCAGGGTTCTTTATCGGCGGCATGAATCCCGCCATGTTCGGCATGACCAAATTCTTGCCTGCCGCTATAATGGGCGCGTCGCTCGGCGGCACTCTTTGGAGCTTGGCTTATACCGCCACGCATAGAAATAAATTGAAGGGCGATAACGACTCCGCGCAACGCTTTGATAAGGCGATGAATACCATGAGCTCGACCGCCGCAATTCAAGTCGTTTACGGCATGCGGCTCGTCGAGGGCAATCAAACTTATCACAATCCCAATCCCGAATTAAATATGCTCGATAAGCACGTCGTTCTGTGCGAGGGAGGTATCGAAGGGTTGACGTCGGTGATGGCGGCGGGATTGCCGATTCCCATCGTCGATCCAAATAACTATTCCTCCACCACGACCGCAAAAACGTTTTTCACCGTCAAAAATACCATGTATGAAAACGCTCAAATCTCTTTCACAAAAGAGTGGTCGGACGCAGATGATCAATGGAATTACACGGGCAGTTGCAGGCACGGCGATAATACATGGTCAGCTTTCCTCGGCGGTACGCGTCCGCAAAGCATTCCTCCTTACAGCGGTGTTCATGTCGATTCGTTCTTCTCCACGTACGGCGATAACGAGTTTCAAGCTCTGTTCGATACCATTAACAATCTCGGAGAAGGTTGGGTCGCGGAGAATTTTAATAATCTCGGCAATGACTATAAGTTGACCGATATCAAGCTCGGAACTTGGGATTGCTATCAAACCGGCGTCAATGTCGAAGTCAGGAATTTGACACACGGAACTGCCGATATCGATACCGACGGGCAGGCGGGTACCGTTTTCATGGTCGGCAACACCAAACACACCGACGCCAAGGTTATCGTCAGCGATCATATGATGTTATTGTACCACGGCGATGATGTCTTTAAAAGTATCAAGCTCGGCGAAGCTGAAGACTACGATAACAGCGATTATGCTCAGTATGAGCTCGATATTTCGTCGCTGGTGTCGTATATCAATCGGATCGGAGAGGGATGGATTGCGTTTCCCTTCGCGTCCACCAATAAGCTCCCGCACGATATTCACGATGTCAATGAGAATTGTTATAATCATTACGTCGAGATGAAAACCGATTGCGTCAAAGGCGGTACGTGGTATCAGTATTATGATCCCGTAGTCGACGGCAAGATTCCCGATAATTATGCGGAGGTCGGTTCCTACAGTCATTGTGTCTGGCTCGATTTACATTTCACCGTCTCGGACGAGTTGAACGGCAATCCGAATATCGATGTCGTGGTCAAGGGCAGGAAGGTGCTCGATACCAGAGTCGGCGAAGTGGTTTACTCGACCAATCCCGCCATGTGCTTGCGGGATTTTTTGTTGAATGACGTGTTCGGAGTCGGGTGGACGGGAGGGATCGACGAGGCGTCGTTCATTGAGGCGGCTGATTACTGCGATGAAGAAATTGAATACATCGATGCCGACGGAGTTACTCAAACTCGAAAACGCTATGAGCTCAATCTTATTCTCGATCAACAGCAGGACGCCGAAGAGGCTGTCGGTAAATTCCTGTCGGCATGCTGCGGCTATCTCGTTCGATACAGAGGTATCATAGGAATGCGTATCGAAAAGCCCACGCCCGTCAGCTATCATTTTACCGAGGCGCAGATCGTCAAAGATTCTTTCGCCATCTCTCAAGTCGGGCTCGATGAAACTCCCAATCGATATATCCTAAATATCATTTCGCCCGAAAACAATTGGCGCTCAACACGTTGCATCGTCGAGGATATTGCCATGCAAGAACAACTCGGTGTCATTCAAGAGGAGTCTTTTGATCTCGACGGCGTCACTTCTCAGCAACAGGCTCTCCGCATCGGTCGTTTCTATCGCGATTTGAACGTCGTCTGCAATAAGCTCGTCTCATTCTCCACCGCTTATCAAGCGCAACATCTTCAGCCGGGTGACGTCATTCAAGTTTCTTATTACGGTGCAATCGATAAAATGCCCTTCCGTATCATCTCGATCAAAGAGGAGGCGAACGGTACTTTTCATATCGAAGGGCGCGAGTACTGCGAAGATATCTATACCGACGAGCTCGGCGCGGGTATCCATAAGGACAGATATACTCTCGCGCCTTCCACACGGGCTAATTGGTTCTCGGCTTTCTCTGCCGAAGAAAACGACGGCGGTATCAGTTATTCTTTCTCGAACAGGGCTGATGCTTTCAATATCCCTTTGGCAGGTTACTATTGATCTATTTCGAAAGGAGCTTTTGTTTCTATGGCAAATTATCATACCGGTGTAATTTCGGGGCAAGAGGCTGTTAAACTTTACAGTTATCCGACGTTGCCCGCAGAAGGTACCACCGACACGAGTTTGTTCCTCGCGGGTAATGGTACTTTCACCGTCCCGTTTGTTCATCCGACCGTCACCGCCGCAGCAGGTCAACCTACCGTCGATCAAGCGCCGGGGTTCGGAGGGTATTTTACCGTTTCGCAAGTCTCGCGCGATTCGCTCGGGCATGTCGCCGATATCTCCAATTGGAATATAACGATCCCTTCGGCGGAGGCAACTACCGTTCAAGCGGGGCTCATGTCCGCGGCAGATAAGATCGCCGTCAATAATGCGTCGAGCTATGAGGCTAGGATCGCGTCGCTCGAGGCGCTCTTGTCCGAGTCGCTCTCCGTGTCCGTAAATGGAGACGGCGGACTTGTGTTCTCCCGCTCGAACGGCACCAACGCAATCACCGTCGATTATGCCGGTTATTATTAATGGGCGGTGATTTGATTGGCGGCTCATATAGGAGTTATCTCCGCCGACGATAAACGAAAGTTAGACGGCATCGAGGCGGGCGCGCAGGTTAATTCTACCGTCGTCGCCTCTCAAGCCGTCAACGGTCTTATGTCGAAAGATGATAAGAAAAAGCTCGATGCTTACAGCGCCGTCAGCAGTGAAAGCGGTAAGTTCATGTCGGCTAACGGCTCGTGGGCGACGCCGAAGGACGACGACAGTTGGGCAACCGAAAAACTGTCGATTGCAAGGGGCACTGACAGCATTGATGTAAAAAGATCGAGCGGGGCGGTCGAGTTTACCATTCCGAACGCAACCACGTTGAGCGCGGGGGTATTGACTGCCGCCGACAAGATCAAGCTCGATGGGGCGGCGGCGACAGGGCATAAACATGCAGCGGGCGACATTACGTCAGGAACATTGGCGGTGGCGAGAGGCGGCACGGGACAGACCACATTGGCATTAGCTCGAAATGCGATGGGGCTGGGTAATACCACAGGGGCGTTGCCTGTTGCCAACGGAGGCACGGGCGCGACTACTGCCGCCAATGCGTTGACCAACTTAGGAGCGGCGGCGGCGAGCCATACTCACAATTATGCGGCGTCAAATCATACACATGCGACAGTAACATCGTCGGCGGCAGGATTTATGTCGAGTGCCGATAAAACAAAGCTCGACGGGATTGCCGCGGGGGCAAATGCGTATTCACATCCCACAACTACAGCCGCGACGGGAACGCCGACAGTCAATGCATCGCCGGCGTTCGGAGGAACTTTCACGGTCAATCAAGTCAGCCGTGATACGTCGGGACATGTAAGTGCGATCACATCGAGGACAATCACGATCCCGTCGGCGACGGCAACCACCGTGGCGGCAGGGCTTATGTCTAAAGACGATAAAATTAAGCTCAACGGGATTGCCGCGGGGGCGCAGGTTAATAGCGTCACGGGAGTCAAAGGCGATTCCGAAAGCGCGTATCGGACGGGCAATGTTAATATCACGGTAAATAATATAGGTGCGGCGGCATCTAATCATAATCACGATTCGGCTTACGCCGCCAAATCTCATTCTCATAGTGAATACGCGGCGGCGTCGCACGGCAACCACGTCCCAACCACGCAGACCGCCAGCAACAAAGTATTCCTTCGAAACGACAACAGTTGGCAAACGGTGACTCCCGCCAATATAGGAGCGGCAGCGTCAAGCCACACGCATAATTATGCGGGGTCGAGCAGTGCGGGCGGCGCGGCAACATCGGCGACGAAGTTGGCGACGGCTCGGACGATCTCGATCGGAGGGGGAGCGAGCGGGACGGCGTCATTCGACGGTTCCGCCGACGCAAAGATATCGCTGGGCTCGATCAATGCGGCGTCGATCACGAGCGGGACGCTGGCGGTGGCGCGCGGCGGTACGGGACAAACGACGTTGGCGTTGGCGCGCAATGCCATGGGCTTGGGCAATACGACGGGAGCGGTTCCTGTTGCCAACGGAGGGACGGGCGCCACGTCCGCGTCGGCAGCGTTGACCAATCTCGGTGCGGCGGCGTCAGGCCACACTCATTCGGGATACGCGTCTAGCACTCACGATCACGCGGCTACGGCGATCTCGAGCGGCGCAGTACCTATAGCGCATGGCGGCACGGGCGCGACTGACGCGGCGTCGGCGCGAGCGAATTTGGGGATCACGACGACGAGCATATCGGTCGGGACGGCGGATCAATTGAAGACGTCGACTCACATAAACGGAGTGAGTTACAACGGCACGAGCAGTTACGTGGTATTCGGAGGCAGCTGTAATACGGCGGCAGATGTGGCGGCGAAGGCGGTCACCATATCAAATTTTGTCAATGTGAATTACGCAGTGATATGCGTGGTGTTCAACACAATCAATACGGCGTCGAATCCGACGTTGAGCGTGAACAGCCAGACGGCTCGAGCGATCTATAAGAATGGGGCGCGAGTGACGAAAGAATTTACGACGAGAGCAGGGCAGGAAGTGCTGTTAATATACCACACAATGAGATGGAACATAGTAGTTTAGGAGGCATAGGAAATGGGCAACATAGAGGTACTCGAGCAGAAGGAATTGATGGTGATGCCGCCAACCTCAAAATCGCTCGCTTTTGAGGTTTCAAAATTAACAAACCTCAAAATCAATGTTTTTTGAGGTTGAAAGGAGGTGATTCTTTATGATCGAAGTCGGGTCTGACGTGCAATTCAACGGCGCTGTGTCGTCTCTCGGCACCGCCGCTTTCAATGTCGCCGTCAACGAGTTCTTCATCGATGAGCAGTGGAAACGCTTCGTAACGCCAAAGGTTATCGAGATCGCAACCAGCGATTACGACGACCATCTGACAACATCGGAGCTCACGTTTATCTCGTCCGCGCTCGAGCGCATTCAAAATACCACTACCTTCAATAACGTCGAGAAGGATATCGCTAAATCTATCGTCAAAAAGTTGAAAAGCTGATCTCATAAATCGATCGACACCATCTCGGGGCTCTGCGGAGCCTCTATTTTTTTTGCACTTTTCAACCTTTGTGTGCTATAATCAGATAAAAGGAGGTTCTCATTATGATTGGTTTGCATCGTCATTCCCATTACTCCAAACGAGACGCCATCGCCAAAATTCCAAGCATCGTCGCTCGAACAGCCGAGCTCGGGCAAGCCGCTTGGGCGCTGACCGACCACGGTACCACGTCGGGGCTCATGGACGCTTATATCCAAACAATGAAGTTCAATCACGAGCACGGTACCAACATCAAATTCATATTCGGCATCGAGGCATATTGGATTCCCGACGTCTTTATCAAAGATCGTAAGCTCTCCCGTCATATCGTCCTGCTCGCAAAAAATACCACGGGCTATCATAACCTGCTTAAGCTCGTAACGCTCGGGCACGGAGATAAGGGGCGATCACCCGAACATTTTTATTACACAATGCGCTTGACCACAGACGATATCGCCAAATACCATGAAGGGATCATCGTCTCCTCTGCTTGCCGAGGGGGTATTCTCGCCGATCGCGATCTCGCAACCGAGCGCGCCGCTAACTTTAAACACATCTTCGGAGACGATTTCTATCTCGAAATTCAATCCGTAACCGATCCGCAACAGATCGATTATAACCGTTTCGTGCTCGACCTCGCCCGTCGGCTCGACATAAAAACCATCGTCACCGAAGATGCCCATTACGTTTATAAGTCCGATGCCCATTATCATCGTTGTTTCCTGCAGATCGATAACAAGGGCGATTACTACGCCACGGACGATTTTTATCTCCATTCGGATAAAGATATGTTCGCCGCTCTGCCTTACGTTGATAACTTACAACAGATTATTGCCGATACGGAGGCGGTCGCAGACAAGTGCGAACAGGTTAATATTCAGTTCGGCGAAAATCATTTCCCAACCGTCGATTGCGGCGATCCCAAAAAAGCCGTCGTCGATTTCGTCCGCCCGTTCCACAAAAATAAGCTCAAAGAGAAGTCGAAAGCCGAGCTCGATACCTACAGGAAACGTTTTCTATACGAACTTGGGGTGCTCGAACAGTGTAATTATCTGACGTACTTTTTGATCAATGCCCGTCTAATCAAGTGGTGTCGAGATAACGGTATTTGCGTCGGAAGAGGGCGCGGGTCGGTGTGCGGTTCGCTCGTCGCATTCCTCATGGATATTACGCGAGTCGATCCCATTAAGTTCAATCTGTTCTTCGAGAGATTCGCCAACGTCGAGAGGATTACTCCGCCCGATATCGATACCGACGTGCCCAATTCCATGCGTCAAGCCGTAATCGATTACCTCAAGGATACTTATAAAGAAGTTTATCACGTCCGCACCTTCGGAACCATGGGCGAAAAAGCCGCCCTGTTGACCGCTCGACGTGTCGCCAAAGGTTATCGTTGTCGCTTGTCGGACAAACAAATTGACGAGTTGGCGCAATACTTCATGGGGATTATTCAACATTTCGGTATCCACGCCTCGGCGCTTATCATTTTCCCGTCCGAGACTTCCGATTTCTGCGCCATTGAAAAACAGGGAGATGATTATGTTTGTGCGTGTCAGTTCCCAGACCTTGAACGTATGGGGCTCCTCAAACTCGATATACTCGGCATGAAAACGCTCGATACCATTGATCAAACGCTTAAGCTCGTCAAACAAAACCGCGGCGCCGATATCGACATCGATGCGCTGCCGAGCGATGATAATGAGACCTTCGAGATGCTCAAAAGCGGAGACTCGCTCGCGTGTTTTCAGATCGAGTCCGCGGGTATGATTAAGCTCATTAGACAGCTTAAGCCCAAATCCCTGTTCGAACTGGTGCCGCTCATCGCGCTGTACCGCCCTTCGTCCATTCAGTCGGGTGTGCTCGAGGATTATATCAGTCGCTCTAAATCCAAACGCGTGCAATACATTCATAAGTCGCTGGAGCCCGCACTTAAAGAGACGTTCGGAGTGTTGCTTTATCAGGAACAGGCAATGCAGATCGTTCAAACCGTCGCGGGGTATTCGCTCGCCAAGGCGGATGTGTTCCGTCGCGCCATCGGGCATAAGGATAATGAAAAAATGACTGCGCTTATCGAGCAGTTCATCAAAGACGGCGGCGATAACGGCTACGATCAAGAGACCATGCTTAAGCTCGCGGAGTGGCTCAAAAATTGCGCGTCGTATCAATTCAATAAGTCTCATTCCGCCGCGTATGCTCTCCTGTGCTACCAGACCGCTTATCTCAAAGCCAATTTCACCGTCGAATATATTACCGCCTATTTAAATGCACATCACGACGATAAGCAGGAGGATTTGATCCCGCTCGTCCAATACGCCATCAATCACAATATAAAAGTCCTGCCGCCCGATATTCTGGCGCAAGATGCGGGCTGGCACACAAAAGACGGCATGATCATCACCGCCGTCAATTTTATAAAGGGGATCGGCAATATCAAGCTCCCTGTCAGCGTCGACCGTATCGCAACCATGCCCAAAAATAAGATTCTCAGTCTCATAAAGTCGGGCGCGCTCGATCATATCGACGAACGCCGCAATCTCGTCAGAGAGTATCTCAGAGACGATTTCGTTAAGCGTTATCGGGCGGTCAAAAAGAAGATGATACCGTATCAACAGACGTTCGACGGGCTAATTGTCGCGCCCGAAGAAGTGTCAGAGGCAAGCCGCAAACTGGCAGAGCTCGAACAACAGTTGAAGGATATCACGAAAGAGTTCAATGAGCTGGTCAGCGACAATCCCGCCGTCGACGAATTTGAAGTGCTCGGGTTTAATATATCGTTTCCGTTCGAAAGAGATGATATTGATAAGTTCGACGAGCCCGATCGGTTTGAGGAGGAAAAGCGCGTCGTGTTGTGTATCGTGAGGAGTTTTAAGACTGTCAGCAGTAGCAGCAACTATGCTTTCGTGCGAATACAAACTCCCGCGGGTAAGTTCTTCGATGTGTTTATGCCGCCCGAGGCTTATAATCCCTTGCCCGTCAACGGGTGTTGCATCTTGTCGCTCGAAGGGTTCAATGTCGTTAACGTGTTGAGTAAAAATGCATGGAAAAGTTAAATCTCGTGAGACAGTTCAGCGCCTTCCACAGTCTAAATGAAAAGAACAGGCTCGATGATAAGAATTTGAAGGCGTCGGCGATCGCGTTGTACATGACGCTGCTCGGAATAGCCAATGCCGCAAGCCATGAAGGCGGGGTTAATCAGACGGTTACCGTCGATAACAAAAGGCTTATGAGTGCCGCGGGCATAGGGAGTAATCATACACTCGCCGCATATAGGAAGGAGCTCATCGAGCAGGGGCTCATCGTCTATAAAAAGGGAGGGCTCAAAAATGATAAACGCGTGTCGGGGGAATATACGCTGGTTAAGCTGTACTAAAAACGAAAGCCGACTTTGCGTCGGCTCTCTCAAAATAATTGTTGCATTTTCCCACCGCCCATGCTACAATAATATCGTCCAAAATCAATAACCGCCAGCGGGGGCGTAGTCTATCCTTTTGTCTCTAGACGGAAGGATTATACCACGTCACCGTCGGCATTGTCAACAGTTTGAAAGGGTGATGTGTATGAGTTCCGAGGAAAAAAATGCGAAAGGCAACTCGCCTCCCGAACACGAAAATAACGGTGAAGAACAAAGCGTGAGAAGTATCCCCGAACAATTCGCCGGTCGAAAATGGTTTTCAACGAGGGAAACCGCCTTCATTCTCGGGGTCAATAGAGAAACTGTTCGTTATTGGAAGAAGAAGGGCGTCTTCGTTCCTGAAATAGAGGATTACAGAGGCTATTTCTATTACAGTCGCGAACAGATTGAACAATTGGCTTCCGTCTATCGAAAGGACTGGAATGACACCTATAAGTTGCTGGGCGGCGATCCCACCATCGAAAGCGAGGAAGATTCACAGAGTGGCGACGAAAGAAATCACAATGCGGGGCTTTCTGGCAGCGAAAGAAATCACAATGTGGGGCTTTCTGGCAGCGAAAGAAATCACAATGTGGGGCTTTCTGGCAGCGAAAGAAATCACAATGTGGGGCTTTCTGGCAGCGAAAGAAATCACAATGTGGGGCTTTCTGGCAGCGAAAGAAATCACAATGTGCGTAATGACTGCGTAAAAAGTGATGAAGAAAACAGAGTGCGTAAAATTCCGCCGGGGAAATGGTTCTCTTTGCGAGAGACCGCTCTCATTATCGGTGTCAGCAGAGAATCCATTCGTAAATGGAAAAAGAAAGGTATCTTCGTTCCTGCGAAGGAAGATCACGATGGCAGGCTTTTCTACAGCCGCGAGCAGGTTGAACAGTTGGCTTCCGTCTACTGCAGAGATTGGAACGACACATATAAGCTCTTGGATGGCGATCCCACCGTCAACGTTGAAACTGTCGTCGAAACTGCCGTCGAGCCCGTCGAAAAAAGTGTGGATGTGCCGTCGGCGCTGAAAAGTCTCAACAGTTGGGTGCTCCATAAGAAGAAGGTGCCCATGTCCGTGCGCATGAGGGATAACAAAGAGAGAGTGGTAAAGGTCGACGTAACCAAACAGGGCGTGACGTTCCTCTCCCACGAGAAGGCGACGGAGGCGCTCATGACGCATATCGACGAGGTTGACGGGCTCGGGTTCGTGCTCGATAAGGAGGTCGCGCCCATCGTGTGCATCGATCTCGACGGGCTCAACAATTCCTTCAAAGATAAAATCCTCTCCGAGCTCGATGATACCTACGTGGAACACTCGCCGTCGGGTGAAGGCTTGCACGTGTGGTTTATCGATCACGAGCTCGAAGGCTTGTCGGGGCGCAGGATCAAGGATATCGAAATCTATTGCGATAAGCGGTATATGACGTTCACGGGGCATCACCTTGAAGGTTGCGCCGAGGAACTTGCAACACATGACGGCTATATGCGCAGTCTCATTGTGGAGCTCTTTGACAAGGGTGAAGATAAAGAGACCTATGAAAAGTTGCTCGAACAAGCGGATTTCAACGTCGAGCCCGATATCGACGATGAGCAGCTCGTTGCAATAATCGAGAACAGTAATGACGTCGTGATGAAAAAACTGCTGTTCGAAGGCAATCCCGAGGGGTATCGCTCGCGCTCGGAGGCGGATTGGCATCTGGCGCTCAAACTGTGCTGGTGGACGGCAGGCAACTTCGGGCAGATTAAGAGGTTGTTCGATACGTCGCCGCTGGCAGACAGGGACAAGTGGGAAAATCGAGAGGAAGATTACGCGCTCCGTACCATCGTGAGGGCGCATTCGGTGTGGGATCGTAAGGCGTTCAAGCCGTCGAAAAAGGGTAAGTCCGCCAAGCAGATCGCGCGCGAATTGGAGATTGAAGGGCTGACCAATGCGTTGCTGGTTCCGCACGGCTACGCCATCAATGAGAGAGGTATCTTCAAACTCGGAGGAGACGACGATG
>JAFUXN010000096.1 GCA_017477125.1 Selenomonadaceae bacterium | reverse complement strand
GGTGTTGTTGAAGATGATCAGATCGTCGACGGAGGAGCTGACGGTTAGGATATCGGGGGCGTCGGCGCCGAGTGTGATCAAGCCGCCTTCGCCCGTCGCGATCAAGCTTGAAACATTTGAGTAGGCGAGAGCATTGCCGTTGGCGTCGACGAAACTGAATGAACCGTTGTAGCCGATCGACGCCAGTTCGCCGATCGTATTCTCGACGAAAGAATAATTGCTGCCGCTGACGCTGATGAAATATCCATCGGAAGGATCATCGTCGGTACCCGCGATCGCTGAACCGTTGATCGACGCGGCGTTGAGCGTGACGTTCTGGAGCGTGAGCAGATTGTTAGAGAAGAGCGCGGACGTGGCTGAGGATAATCCGCTGACTCCGCTCAAGGTCATGGTGCCGACGTTGATCACGTTGAGATCATCGTTGGTGATCCAAGAGTTGATGGGCGAGGCGTCGTTCAATGAGCCGGTGATCGAATTGCTGACGTAAGAATCGCCGGCGTTGATGCGAGCCATGATCGTCGTTTGCGTTCCGTTATTGTTGAAGATGATGAGATCATCGACGGAGGAGCTGACGGTTAGGACGTCGGGAGCGTCGGCGCCGAGAGTGATCATTCCGCCTTCGCCCGTCGCGATCAAGCTCGAAACGTTTGAGTAAGCGAGGGCATTGCCGTTGGCGTCGGTGAAACTGAATGAGCCGTTGTAACCGATCGATGCCAGTTCGCCGATCGTATTCTCGACGAAAGAATAATTGCTACCGCTGACGCTGATGAAATATCCATCGGAAGGATCGTCGTCGGTACCGCTGATCGATGAACCGTTGATCGACGCGGCGTTGAGCGTGACGTTTTGGAGCGTGAGCAGATTATTGGCGAACAGCGCTGACGTGGCAGAGGATAATCCGCTGACACCGCTCAACGTCATGTTCCCGACGTTGAGCACGTTGAGAGCATCGTTGGTGATCCAAGAGTTGATGGGCGAAGCGTCGTTCAATGAGCTGGTGATTGAATTGCTGACATAAGAATCGCCGGCGTTGATGCGAGCCATGATCGCCGTTCGCGTCCCATTATTGTTATAGATGATCAGATCATCGACGGAAGATGAAACGGTCAAGACGTCGGGAGCGTCGGCGCCGAGAGTGATCAAGCCGCCTTCGCCCGTCGCGATCAAGCTCGAAACGTTTGAGTAAGCGAGGGCATTACCGTTGGCGTCGGCGAAGCTGAACGAGCCGTTATAACCGATCGACGCCAGTTCTCCGATCGTATTCTCGACGAAAGAATAACTGCTACCGCTGACGCTGATGAAATATCCGTCGGAAGGATCATCGTCGGAGCCCGTGATCGATGAACCGTTGATCGACGCGGTGTTGAGAGTGACGTTCTGGAGTGTGAGCAGATTGTTGGCGAACAGCGCGGAGGTAGCAGAGGACAATCCGCTGACGCCGCTCAACGTCATGCTCCCGACGTTGAGCACGTTGAGATCATCGTTGGTGATCCATGAGTTGATGGGCGAAGCATCGTTCAATGAGCCGGTGATTGAATTGCTGACATAAGAATCGCCGGCGTTGATGCGAGCCATGATCGCCGTTCGCGTCCCGTTGTTGTTATATATGATCAGATCGTCGACGGATGAGCTGACGGTTAGGATATCGGGAGCGTCGGCGCCGAGAGTGATCAAGCCGCCTTCGCCCGTCGCGATCAAGCTCGAAACATTTGAGTAGGCGAGAGCATTGCCGTTGGCGTCGGCGAAACTGAACGAGCCGTTGTAGCCGATCGACGCCAGTTCGCCGATCATATTCTCGACGAAAGAATAACTGCTGCCGCTGACGCTGATGAAATATCCATCGGTGGGATCGTCGTCGGTGCCCGCGATCGATGAACCGTTGATCGACGCGGCGTTGAGGGTGACGTTCTGGAGTGTGAGCAGATTGTTGGCGAACAGCGCGGAGGTAGCAGAGGACAATCCGCTGAAACCGCTCAACGTCATGTTCCCGACATTGATCACGTTGAGATCATCATTGGTGATCCATGAGTTGATTGGCGAGGCGTCATTCAATGAGCCGGTGATCGAATTGCTGACGTAAGAATCGCCGGTATTGATGCGAGCCATGATCGCTGTTCGCGTCCCGTTATTGTTGAAGATGATGAGATCGTCGACGGCGGAGCTGACGGTTAGGACGTCGGGGGCGTCGGCGCCGAGGGTGATCAAACCGCCTTCGCCCGTGGCGATCAGGCTCGAAACGTTTGAGTAGGCGAGAGCATTACCGTCGGCGTCAAAGAAGTTGAACGAGCCGTTGTAGCCGATCGACGCGAGTGCGCCGGGCAGAGCAGTGATGTATGATGCATCGTCGCCGCTGATGGTGATGAGATATCCGTCGGCGGGATTGGTATCGGAACCGCTGATGAGATTGTCGTTAATGCGAGCAAACGATTCGAGCGTGGCATTGTTGATCGAGATGAGATTGCCGTCGCGAACGATGGTGGTAGTGCTGTCGACGGTGATGGCGCTGATGGTGGTGGCGGCGTTTTGCCCGAGCCCGACGTCTCCGTCTTCGAACACCGCCCAAGCGTTGATGGTATTGGCGTCGGTGGCGATGTGGTCGTCGGCAAAGACGTCACCGCTGTTGAGTTGGGCAACGATATTGGTATTGTCGATCGAGCTGTCGAAGATGATGAGACCGTCGGCGGCGGAGGAGATCGTGATGTTGAGAGGAGAATCCTCGCCGAGCACGAGCGCACCGCGCATGGTGGTGAAGTCGACGGAGGCGGTAGAGTAGGCGACAGAATTGCCGTTGGTATCGGTGAAGGTGAATGAGCCGTTGGCGTTATAAGAGATGCTCGCGACGGTCGGAGTATCGACGGGAGTATCGTCGGCGAACTCGTAACCGTCATCGGTGATGTTGATGATGTAGCCGTTCGACGGATTGTTATCGGTGCCGGTGATGGTGACGTCGTCGATGGCGGCGTTGTTAAGTGTGGCGCCGTTGATGATGATCTGATCGTCGGTGACGGTGATGTTGGTAATCGACGAGACATTTGAGATGCCGGTCATAGTCAAGTTGTAGCCGAAATAGAGAGTATTGGCGTTGGCGTCCCAGACCCAAGAGTTCTCGTCGTAAGCGACATAGATGGGATCGTTGGTATTGATGGAAATGTACTCGCCGTTGGCGACGAATGAGACGAAATCATCACTGACGACCTTGACGCCCGCCGATGTTTCATCGACATTGATCTCGAGATTGGTGGCATCACTGAAGTAAGAGGCGCCATCGATGAGGTTGAGCACATGTGTAGAGGAATTATAGACGGCGTAGATGCCGCTCATGTTATCGATGGAGTACTCGGTGCTGTCGTAGTCGTCGGCGACGAATGTAGGACCGCTCGAGCTGAAGTTGATGGTGACGATGTTTGGAATGATGGAGAAGGTATCATTGGAGCTCGAGACGGTTTTAAAGGCGATGGTGCCGACGGTGAAAGCGGTGTAATCGGAAGTCTCTGCGCCGTTGACGTCGACGGAGTAATGAGTGAAGCCGTCGGAAGAAATTGTTGAGAGCGTCATGCGATTGGCGGGAGCGCTGTCGAGATCGGTGACGGTGATATCGGAATCATAATAGGAGTAAGAGTTATAGACGTAGCCCGAACCGTTGACGATCCAAACGGAATTATCGCTGTCATTGACGGCTCGATCACCCGACGAGAGTTTAGCCTCAAAGGACTCATAGTCGTCGAAGAAATTGAATGAGCCGCCGACGATCGAAATTGAAGTTGTCCAATCGGGCTGAATGGTGACGTTTGAACCGGAGACGGAAGTGTTTTGAGGAATGAGATTGCCGTCGTCGTCCTCGTCCTCATCGTAATCGCCGTTGATGTAGAAGCTCGATGAGCCGCTCGTATAGAGCCAACTGCCTTCGGACGGGTGCGACCATGCAAATGCTTGGAGGTCGAAGGAGAATTTATTCATGGGATCAGTCCTTTCGTTCGAGTGATGGGCACAGAAATTTTATCGATCCTGCATTGGCATGTCAAAAGCATAAATCTCGCTCGGTCGTCGCCGACAAAAATTTTTTCGACGCCCGATCAAATTTCTGTTGACATTTTGATTTTTTGATGTTACGATTAATGCCGTCGACGGGGAGTCGGCGATTTGAAATTGAATGGAGGCATGCCATATGGCAGGAGAGAAATATACAGCCAAGGCGCTTGAGGCTCTGCAACGAGCTCAACAGACCGCGGCACTCAAATATCATCAGGAGTTCAATTCATTGCACGTGCTGTTGGCTCTGGCGAAGGAACCCGAAGGATTACTCAAAACGATCTTTGAGGAGTGCAAGACCGATCTGCCGATGCTGAAGGTGCGGCTCGAGAAGGAGCTCAATAAGATTCCGAGTGTCAAAGGGCAGGAGCGGTTGAGCATGGGCATCGACATGGCTCGAGTGGTCGGTGTCGCGAAGAATTATGCCGACTCCATGCATGACGATTTCATCAGCACGGAGCATCTGTTGTTGGCGTTGGTGACCGACGGCAGTGAGCTCGTGCAGGACATTTGCAAGGAGTTCAAGCTGTCTAAGGACAAAATTCGTTCGGCGATCCAAAACAATCGGAAGCAGAACGTGACGAGCGACAATCCCGAGGAGAATTATAAAGCGCTCGAGAAGTACGGGCGTGATTTGACCGCCTCCGCGCGGAACGGCAAGCTCGATCCCGTCATTGGTCGGGACGAGGAGATCAGAAGGACGATCGAAATCCTGTCGCGTCGAACGAAAAACAATCCGGTGCTGATCGGTGAGCCGGGCGTTGGCAAGACGGCGATCGTCGAAGGGCTGGCGCGAAGGATCATCGACGGCGACGTTCCCGAATCGCTCAAGCATAAGACGCTTTATTCGCTCGACATGGGCAGTTTGGTGGCGGGCGCGAAATTCCGCGGCGAGTTCGAGGAGCGGTTGAAGGCGGTGCTCGGTGAGATCGCCAAGTCCGAAGGTCAAATTCTGCTGTTCATCGACGAAGTTCATACGGTCGTCGGGGCGGGAGCCGCCGAAGGCGCGATGGACGCCGGCAATATTCTCAAGCCCATGCTGGCGCGCGGCGAACTGCGTTGCATAGGGGCGACGACGCTCAACGAATATCGGAAGTACATTGAGAAGGACGCGGCGCTCGAGCGTCGATTCCAACCTGTGATGGTCGGGGAGCCGTCGGTCGAAGATACGATCACGATCCTGCGCGGGCTCAAAGAGCGTTATGAGGTGCATCACGGCGTTCGGATCAGAGACGCGGCGCTGGTGAGTGCGGCCACGCTTTCCGATCGATACATTTCTGATCGGTTCCTGCCCGACAAGGCGATCGATCTGGTCGACGAGGCGGCGGCGAAGTTGCGTACGGAGATCGAATCGTTGCCGGCGCCGATCGATGAGATCAGACGCAAGATCATGCAGTTGGTGATCGAGGAGCAGGCGTTGAAGAAGGAAACCGACAGCTCGTCGGCGGAAAAACTTCAGCGGATACTCGAGGAGAAAGATCAATTGCAGTTGCAGGAGAACGAGCTGCGCGACAAGTGGGAGCGCGAGAAGCAATCGATCCTGCGTGTGCGTGCGATCAAGAAGGAGATCGACGATGTGAATGTCGAGATGGAAGCGGCTGAACGCGCGTATGATCTCAATCGAATGTCAGAACTCAAGTACGGCAAGTTGCCTGAACTGCAGAAGAAACTTCAATCGGTCGAGGCGGAGATCGCGGCGCAATCCGAGGGCGAGAAATTATTGAAGGAGGAAGTCGGCGAGGAGGACATTGCAAAAGTCGTGAGCCGTTGGACGGGCATACCGATCACGAAGATGTTGACGGGCGAGCGCGAGAAACTCCTTCACCTCGAAGACACATTGCATGAGCGCGTGGTCGGGCAGGACGAAGCGGTGACGGCGGTGAGCGAGGCGATCTTGAGAGCGCGTGCGGGCATCAAAGACCCCAATCGACCGATCGGCTCGTTCATCTTCTTGGGACCGACGGGCGTGGGCAAGACGGAGCTGGCGAAGGCATTGGCTGAAGCGTTGTTCGACGACGAGCGCTCGATCATTCGGATCGACATGTCGGAGTTCATGGAGAAGCATTCGGTCGCGAGATTGATCGGAGCGCCTCCGGGATATGTCGGCTACGATGAGGGCGGGCAATTGACGGAAGCGGTACGCCGTCGCCCGTACAGCGTGATCCTGCTCGACGAGATCGAGAAGGCGCACCTCGACGTGTTCAACGTGCTGTTGCAGATACTCGACGACGGGCGCTTGACGGACGGCAAGGGGCGCGTGGTCAACTTCAAAAACACGGTCATAATCATGACGAGCAACCTCGGGTCGTCTGAGATCCTGCAGCGCGCGAAGATCGGATTCATCACGCAGAAGGATTTCGCCGAGGCGGAGCATGTGATCAAGGACATGCTCAAGGAATATTTCCGCCCCGAGTTCCTCAACCGCATCGATGATATCATCGTGTTCAAGTCGCTGGCGAAGGATCAGGTGAAGGAGATCGCGGGCATTCTGCTCAAGAATTTGGCGGCGCGTCTCGATAAACAGATCAAGATCGAATTGACGTGGACGCAGGCGGCGATCGATGCGTTGTCCGAGCAGGGATTTGATCCGAACTTCGGCGCTCGACCGTTGAGAAGATTCCTGTCGAGGACGGTTGAAACTCAACTGTCGAAGAGCATCATCGCGGGCGCGGTCAAGGAGAACGAGACGGTGACGCTCGATTACGACGGCAAAAATTTCGTGTTCAAGAAGACGCCGTCGCTCAAGAAGAACAACTGAACAGCGCTTGACCGAGCGCGAGCCCCCCGTCGTTGGCGGGCACCGCTCGATGCGTCAGCACTTTGAACTTCGATCGGCTCAATCGTTCGACGGTCAGCGACAGCAGCAGTGAATTTTGAAAGACGCCGCCGCTCAACGCAACCGTCGATATCGCCGTCGCTGCTCGCGCTCGATCGCATGTTCGAACGATGTGATCCGCCAGCCCGACGTGGAACGCCAACGCCAACCGATTGATCGGATCGGATTGATCGGATTCGGCGGCGAATTGCAATCGCATGGCGGCTTCGCCTTCGAACGTCGATGTTGAGCACAAGCCGAGCACGGAGCTCACCGCATCGAACAGCCGCCCCGCGCTCGTCGACTCAACGCTGTTGATGCGATTGTCGATCAGAAATAATTGACCGTTGATCATGAACTCGTCCGCGAGATTCAGATCGGCGGCTATTTTTTTTGCCCGCTCGCTCCCGACCGTCGACGCCGACATCGATATCGCGCTCCTCCACGCGTCGATGCTCGATCGATCTCCGCCCGCTTGAATGAACGGATCGATCGTCGCGAACCGCTCAAAACCGTCGAGCCCCGCAATCAAAAATTCGCCGCCCCAAATCGTTCCGTCCGAACCGTAGCCCGTGCCGTCGAACGCCACGCCGATCACTCGATCGAAATAATTATTCTCCGCCATGCACGACAACACGTGCGCATAATGGTGTTGAACTTTGATCAACGGCACGCCCCATCGTTTCGATAGCTCCTCGGCAAGCGCGGTCGAGTGATAGCGCGGGTGAAGGTCGCAAACGATTTTCGTCGGCGTGATCTCCAACAGATCACTCAACCGCTCGATCGACGAACGCAACACTTCAACGGTGTTGAGATCGGTGAGGTCGCCGACGTAGGGCGAGAGGTAGAACAGATTGCCCTTCGACAGACAGAAACAATTTTTGAGCTCGCCGCCGATCGCCAGCACCGAACCGTTGAGCGGGAGCTCAATTGCGATGGGCAACGGCGCATAGCCGCGACTTCGACGAATCATCGAGCCGTTTGAATCGACAACGGAATCGTCCGCGCGGATCAGAATGTCTCTGTCGTGCGAAAGGATCACGTCGGCGATCGAGCTCAACCGTCGCGCGTCGTCGTCATCGATAGCGATCGGCGCCCCGCTCAAATTGCCGCTGGTCATGATCAACGCGTCGGGCATCGACAGACCGTCGGGAAGATCGAACAACAGCAGATGCAGAGGAGTATAAGGGAGCATCACGCCCAACCGTCGATTGAACGGCGCAACATTGTCGGCGATCGTCCCGACGGATTTTTTTTCGAACAGGACGATCGGCTTTTGATGTCCTTCGAGCAGTGCCGACGATCGATCGTCGATAACACACTCGCGGCGAACGCCGTCGACGTCTCTGAACATGACGGCGAACGGCTTGAACGGACGAAATTTTTTCCGCCGCAATCTCTCAACCGCCGCTCGATTGTAAGCGTCGCATGCCAAATGAAATCCGCCGATGCCTTTGACGGCAACGATCCCTCCGTCGATGATCGTCCGTCTGGCAGTTGAGATCGCATCGAGCCCGCGCTCGTCGCCGTCGAGCACGTAAACGGTCGGACCGCAATCGTTACAGCAGACGGGTTGAGCATCGTAGCGCCTCGACGTCGGATCGTGATACTCCCTCGAACACTCGTCGCACATGGGGAACGCCGACATCGAAGTGCGCTCGCGATCGTAAGGCATGCGCTTGAGGATCGTCAGACGCGGACCGCAATCGGTACAGTTGATGAACGGGTGCAGGTACCGACGATCGGATCGATCAAACAACTCGGCTCGACATTGATCGCAGATGGCGATGTCGGGCGAGACGAACATCGAGCCGATCTCGTGAGTGCTGTCGACGATCGAAAATTTGTCGGCAAAAAAATGATCGGCGCCGTCGATAGCGGCAGCGTCGATCTTGATGATGGTTGAGCGTGGAGGAGCCTCCGCGCGGAGTGCGGCAATGAAATTATCGAGAGCGGCATTCGAGCCGTGCGCGATGATCTCGACGTGGGAGCCCTTGTTGGCGACGGTGCCGACGATCGAAAACTTGTCGGCGAGACGAGCGACGAACGGTCGAAAGCCCACGCCCTGAACCACGCCGTAAATTTTAATGTTGATCATTCTTCGGATTGATCGATCTCATTGTTGAGCTCGTCGGCGGGCGCGGCGATGCTCTCATCCAACGTCGGCTGCTCATCGGGCTCCTTGCGCTCGACCGTCGCCAGCGACGCCACTTTGTCATCGCCCGACGTCTTGATCAACACCACGCCTTGAGCATTGCGCCCCGTCTGTCGTATGCTCGACACGTCCGTTCGGATCACTATGCCCTCCGTCGTGATTAACAGCAGCTCCTCATTAGGATTGACCACCTTGAGCCCGATCACATCGCCCGTCTTGGGTGTCACCTTCATGTTGATCAAGCCCTTGCCGCCCCGCGCTTGCGGTCGATATTCTTCCGTCGGCGTGCGCTTGCCGAAGCCTTCAGCCGTCACCGTCAAAAGCTCCGCGCCTTTGCGCAACTTGTCCATGCCCACAACATAATCGCCCTTCTCCAGACGCATGCCGATCACGCCGCGCGTCGCTCGCCCCATCGATCGAACTTCCTCCTCTGCGAACGCGATCATCTTGCCCTTGCGCGTCCCGAGCACCACATACCGTTCGCCCTCGGTGAATTTCACTCCGATCAGTTCATCGCCCTTGTCGAGCTTGATCGCTATCAATCCTTTTTTGAGCATCGAGCTGAACTCCGACAGCTGCGTTTTCTTCACCACGCCCTTTTTGGTCGCCATGAAAAGATACCGCTTCGGGTTGAACGTCTTCACCTGAATGACCGCCGTCACCATTTCGCCGCTGTCGAGCTGCAACAGATTGATCAGATTGTTGCCCTTCGCCTGTCGGGTGCTCTCAAATATCTCGTACGCCTTCAACGGGAACACGCGCCCGCGATTGGTGAAGAATAATATCGTGTGGTGCGTCGTCGTGATCAAGATGTGCTCGACGAAATCTGTTTCCTTCGTGCCCATGCCCGTCACGCCGCGCCCGCCGCGCCTCTGATTTTTGTACGTGTCGAGGCTCAGCCGTTTGATATAGCCCGCGTGGGTGATCGTTATGACAATGTCATCTTCATTGATAAGGTCTTCAACTTTGAAATCCGTCTGCGCATCGCTGATGATCTCCGTCCGTCGAGCGTCGCCGAATTGATCGCGCACCGCAGTCAGCTCCGCGCGGATTATCTCAAGCACTTTGCTCTCGTCGGCGAGGATCGCCGTGAATCTGTCGATCGCCGCCAGCGTCTCACGATAATCGGCGGTGATCTTGTCGCGCTCGAGTCCCGTCAACTTTTGCAGTCGAAGGTCGAGGATCGATTGAGCCTGTTGATCGCTGAACTCAAACCGTTGAATCAATTGAGCCTTGGCGTCGACGACGGACGAGCTCCCTCTGATGATCGAGATCACTTCGTCGAGATTGTCAAGCGCTTTGGTCAAGCCCTCCAGGATATGAGCGCGCGCCTTCGCTCGAGCCAATTCGAATTGCGTCCGACGAGTGATGATCTCCTCTTGGTGCTTGATATAATACTGCAGGACTTGTTTGAGGTTGAGCACCTGCGGCTTGCCGTCGACGAGCGCGAGCATGTTGACGCCGAAGGTATCTTGCATGGGCGTATGCTTGTAGAGCAGATTGAGCACGACGTTGGGATTGACGTCCTTGCGAAGATCGATGGCGATCCTCATGCCGTCGCGATCGGACTCGTCGCGGAGGTCTTTGATGCCTTCGATGGTCTTGGCTCGAACGAGCTCGGCGATCCGCTCAATCAATCGAGCCTTATTGACCTGGTAAGGCAGTTCGGTGACGACGATGCGAGACTTGCCCGTGCCGCGCTCCTCGAAATGAGTACGAGCGCGCATTTTGATCGAGCCGCGCCCGTTCATGTAAGCGTCGCGAATGCCCTGAAGGTCGATGATCTTGCCGGCGGTTGGGAAGTCGGGACCTTGAATGACGGTCATGAGCTCGGCGACGGTGGTGGCGGGCTCGTCGATAAGCATGAGGGTGCCGTTGATGACCTCGGTGAGATTATGCGGCGGGATGTTGGTAGCCATCGCGACGGCGATCCCGCTCGAGCCGTTGACGAGCAGTTGAGGAAATTTGGCGGGAAGTACCGACGGTTCCTTGAGCGATTCATCGTAGTTGGGAACGAAATTGACGGTGTCCTTATCAATGTCGACAAGCATGAGCTCCGCGATCTTTGACATGCGGACTTCGGTATAACGCATGGCGGCGGCGGAGTCTCCATCGATCGAGCCGAAATTTCCATGACCGTCGGCAAGCACGTAGCGCATCGAAAAATCTTGAGCGAGACGAACGATCGCATCGTAGACGGAGGAATCTCCATGCGGGTGATACTTACCCAAAACTTCACCGACGATGCGCGCCGATTTTTTATACGGCTTCGAAGAAGTCATGCCCGCCTCGAGCATGGCGTAGAGGATACGTCGATGGACGGGCTTGAGACCGTCGCGGACGTCGGGGATTGCGCGCGACACTATGACGCTCATTGCGTAGTCGATATATGAGAACTTCATCTGGCTGTCGAGATGAACGGGAACGATCTTCTCGGTGAACTCGGTCAACTGTTGTTTCAAATCTAATCACTCCAATCAGCGCTATTATAACACCGAAAAAATTTTTGTCTATGTTGTCAGCGGCGGCGCCCTGTGATAGTATGAGCCTCGACGGTTCGGGTCGAAGGTGACTGCCTTCAGAAATCGTTGGGGTCGAAGGGGTTCCCCCTTCAAAGACCCGCAGGGTCATGGGGTCGAAGGGAAACGCCCTTCAAAGCCCCGCAGAGTTATGGATCAAAGGGCGGCGCCCTTTAAATCCCAAAAGGCAAAAGGGTG
>JAFUXN010000095.1 GCA_017477125.1 Selenomonadaceae bacterium | reverse complement strand
GTTGTAAGGGTGGCGCGGGGATTCGCTGCCCGCTCCCGCGGCTTGTGCTTGACGCCCATCAAAGAAGGGTAGGAGCGAGCCGCCGGCTTCGGAGGCGGGCGCTCCTTTCTTCAGCCGCAACCCATAATAATTTTTTATTGCCCACGATCTCACACACGGTTATAATCTCACACGAGGTGATCCTTTTATGCACGATATCAATGCCGTCAAAAATTTTTCCGCCCGTTGGTTCGAACGCGGCTCAGAGAAATCTGATGCACATTCCTTTTGGATCGAGCTCCTTCACGACGTGCTCGACGTTCCCAACCCCACCGAGCTCATGACTTTCGAGCTCCCCGTTGATGTCGACGGGCACGCCTGCTTCATCGACGTATATATCAATCGCACCAAGGCGCTCATCGAGCAGAAGTCCCGCGGGATCGATCTCGATAAGCCCGCACGTCAATCCGATGGCGCCTTCCTCACTCCTTTCGAGCAGGCTAAGCGCTACGCCGACGAGCTTTCATACTCCCGCAAGCCCCGTTGGATCATCACTTCAAACTTCGACCAGATCAGAATCTACGACATGGATCGGCTCGACGAGCTCAAGCCCAATATCATCACCGTCGAGCGGTTGCCTCAAGAGTTTCGTCGTTTGAATTTCCTCGTCGACCCCGAAGACGAAAACGTTTATCCCGAGATCAAAATCTCCAAGCAGGCTGGTGAGATCGTCGGCGACCTCTACCGCGCTTTCGAACGCGCCGATAAATCCGTCGACGCCGCCGCTCTCAATAAGCTCTGCGTCCGCCTCGTCTTCTGTCTCTACGCCGAGGACGCCTTCATCTTCAATCACAATCAGTTCAGCGATTACGTCAGAGCCGCCAACGATCGTCAACGCGCGCTCGTCGAGCTGTTCAACGTCCTGAATGTGCCCGTCGACCGTCGCGATCCGAACCTCCGCGCGGAGCTCGACGCCTTCCCCTACGTCAACGGTGATCTTTTCGGCGATCAATCCGATATCCCTGCCATAAACCGCGAAGTTTCTCATTACCTCCTGCTCAACGCCGCCGACGACTCTCAATTCAATTGGAGCGGCATCAGTCCGACCATCTTCGGCGCACTCTTCGAATCAACGCTCAATCCGATCACCCGTCGAGCCGGCGGCATGCACTATACATCGATCGCCAACATTCATAAGGTCATCGATCCGCTGTTCCTCGATGATCTCTATGAGGAATTTAAAACCGTCAAGCGCCGTCGCAAGAACAAACGTCGTGAGCTCGAACGGTTTCAGCTCAAGCTCGCCGCACTCAAGTTTTTCGATCCCGCTTGCGGCAGCGGCAATTTCCTCACCGAAACATATCTGTCGCTCCGTCGATTGGAGAACGAGATCATCAGAGAATTGCATGGGCTCGGCGCCCTCTGTCAGATCGAAGTGTCGATCGAAAACTTCTACGGCATCGAGATTAATGATTTCGCTGTCGCCGTCGCCCGCACCGCTCTTTGGATCGCCGAAAATCAAATGCTCCAAGAGACCGAGATGATTATCCATGAGGATATCAACTTCCTGCCGTTGACCAGCGCCGCTCATATCGTCGAAGGCAATGCGCTCGAGCTCGATTGGGCGTCGATTGTCGGCGATGTCGATTACATCATCGGCAACCCGCCCTTCAGCGGCTACTCCAATCAGACCGGGGCGCAGAAGACTGATGTCGCGCGCGTGTACGTCGATGCCGACGGCAACCCCTATAAGAAGTCGGGCAAGGTCGATTACGTTGCCTGCTGGTTCTTCAAAGCCGCCGCCTTCATGGTCGGCACTCAAACCCGCGCCGCGCTCGTCGCCACCAACAGCATCACTCAGGGCGAGCAGGTTGCCGACGTCTGGCAGCCCGTCTATGAGCGGTTCGGCATTCATATCGATTTCGCGTGGCGCACGTTCCGTTGGTTGAGCGAGTCCGACGATATGGCGGCGGTGCACTGCGTCATCATCGGATTCAGTCACGCGCCCAATCCCAAGCCGCCCATGTTCCTCGACGGCGACAACGAGAACAAGATCATCACGGTCGCGCGCAATATCAATCCGTACCTGGTCGACGACGACATCATCTTCGTCAACGCTCGTACCAAGCCCTTGTGCAACGTGCCGCAGATTATTGGGGGCAATCGTCTCGCCGACGGCGGCGCATTGATCATTGAGGCTGACGACTATGAGGAGTTCATTCGTCGTGAGCCGCGGGCGAAAAAATTTATCCGACAGTTGATCGGAGCCGAGGAATTTCTTCATGGCAATCCTCGATATTGTTTGTGGTTGATCGATGCGACGATAGATGATCTGCAATTGCCGTTGATCGCCGAACGGATCGAACGGTGCCGACAGAACCGATTGAAGGGCGCGGCTGATCGACAGAAGCTGGCGGCGACCCCTCATCTGTTTCGCGAGAAAGTAAATCCGCCGCGGGCGATCGTCATTCCGAACATCACATCGGAACGTCGAAAATATATCCCGATGGATTACATTGACGACAGTGTGATCTGTTCCAATCGGTTGATGTTGTTGCCAGACGCGGGACTTTATGAGTTTGGCGTACTGATGTCGAGTGTGCACATGGCATGGACGCGGCGGACGTGCGGACGGCTCGAGATGCGATACAGTTACCTCAAAAACATCACGTATAACAATTTTGTGTGGTTGTCGCCGACGTCTGCTCAACGCAGTTCGATCGAGGCGTCGGCTCAATCGATCCTTGACGCCCGCTCGTTGTATCCTTCATGGACGCTCGCCGCCCTCTACGATCCAAACTCCATGCCCGTCGAGCTGCGCACCGCTCACGCTCACAACGATCGGTTGGTTGAGGAGCTCTACGGCTTCGTCGGCTTGACGGAGGATCAGATGGCGGCTCGTCTCCTGCGCCTCTACCTTGAACGAAGAGATTGCGCTTCACCCCCCCCCCCATTGAGGATCTGAACGAGCGGCTGATCGACAGGTGGAGGAGCAGCGGCGTGCGCGTGACGATCGCCGACAATATCAATCCGTATCTGGTCGACGACGAGATCATTTTCGTCAACGCTCGAGCCAAGCCGCTATCCGACGTGCCGAAGATGGTTTGGGGCAGCAAGCCCGTCGACGGCGGCGCGTTGATCATTGAAGCCGACGAGTATGATCGGTTCATTCAACGGGAGCCCTCCGCGCGGAAATTCATTCGACGGCTGATCGGATCGGACGAGTTCATCAACGGCAAGGCTCGATATTGCCTGTGGTTGGTCGACGCGACGGCTGATGATCTTCGATTGCCTTTGATCGCCGAACGCGTTGAAGGTTGCCGACGGTTCAGATTGTCGAGCGCAAAAAAAATGACGCGCGACCGAGCGGCAACGCCTCATCTGTTCGCCGAAATCCGTCAGCCGTCGAGCAACTATATCATCGTGCCGGAGGTTTCAAGCGAACGCCGAAAATATATTCCGATGGGATTTGTCGATGACAAAGTGATCGCGACAAACCTGGTGCAGACCGTTCCCGACGCGGGGCTGTTTGAATTTGGAGTAATGACGTCGTCGGTGCACATGGCATGGGTGCGTCGAGTATGCGGGCGACTCGGTGTCGGTTACAGATATTCATCGACGATCGTCTATAATAATTTTGTATGGGAGTTGCCGACGGCGTCTCAACGAGCGGAAATCGAGGAGTCGGCGCAAGCGATCTTGAATGCTCGGGCGTTGTATCCCGATTGGACGTTGGCGGCGTTGTACAATGAGGAGACGATGCCCGATCAATTGCGTCGGGCGCACGCTTGGAACGATTACTTGGTCGAGCAGCTCTACGGCTTCGACGAGTTGTCGGAGGAGGAGACGGCTAATCAACTCATGCGCCTCTACCGCGACGCAAAATATCGGTAATAACTTTACTTTTGACTTGCCGAGTGATAATAATAATATATGGGAGTATATATCGTTTTTATCCTCTGCGGTCAGAAGTTTTTTGTGTTTATGGAGGTAATTGGTTTTCGAACAGGGAGGGATTCATTATGGCTAGTAAGTTGTTCCTATGTCACGGTCGATGCGAAAGAAGGCAATGATCTTGTCACAGGCTCGGCGAGATATTCATCGATCAACGGCGGCGACGACAATGACACCATCGAAATTACCGGAGTCGACAACATCATTCGAGGCGGAAACGGGAACGATAACATCACCGGCACGGGCAATCTCTACGGCGAGAGCGGAAATGATGTGATCAACGGCGCCGGCAATATCACAGGCGGCACCGGCGACGATGTGATCAGCACCGACGGCTGTCATAATCACAACAACATTTACTATTCCCGAGGCGACGGCAACGATGTCTTCACATCTCATTCCGACAATGACATAATATATTTGAGCGGTGTCGCGTTGAGCAGCGTCACGTATTCGAACGGGTTGAACTTCTACCTCAACTCGGGCAATACCATCAGGGTCAACGACGCCGATCATAAATTCATCCACATCAGCCCGGGTAAGTCGGGTTCGCTCGAAACGTATGTCTTGAACGGCACGTCGGTCATCACGGCGGTCAGTAATTTCAATTCGAGCGTGAGCGTCAGCGATCCCTCCAACACCAAGTTCATCTACAACGGCGGCAAGTCGGCGGCGGTCAACGGCAACGGCTCCAACGCCGATTTTATTTACAACTCGGATATGGCAAATTACGCGACGATTGTCGGAGGCAAGGGCAATGACACCATCAGCGAGCACAGCGCCTCGGCGTTCGTCACGCATTCCAAGGGCGACGGCAATGATGTGGTCACCTTCGATGATACCGTTCAATATAATAATTTCAGCGCGTTCGGCGACAACACCGTCGTGAGCGGCAATCTCTATGGTCGAAACAACATCGAACATTATTACGGCGGCGGTCTCTTCGTCGTTGCCGACGGCTCCCTCACCAAACAAATATCTCGGGAACGGCGTCAACACATTTCAAGCGAACGGCGACAATACCACCGTCAACAGCACTTGCTTCACGGTCAGAGAAACCACCGGCGGCGGCTATAATTACACGCGATATTGGGACGAGACTTGGATAAATCCGAATGTCGACGACGGTTGGAGGAAATTTAATTCCTGCGTTTACCGCGATGACCAACGATCATCTTATACTACAACTGATTCGGTCGTTGCGTCGGGACAGGGTAACTACGATAATTCGAGCTTCAGCGAAGTGTACGCGACCACGGGCGCCCCGACCTTCACCGAGCAGGACGATTACATCTATACCAACTTTGGAATGAACAAAACTCTGGACGCGGGCGGCGGCAACGATTTCATCAGGAACTGGGGCGCGACGTACAGCACCATCATCGGCGGCAAGGGCTACGATGAAATCTACAACTACCACAGCTCTTATACCTCGCATGTGACCATCGACGCGGGCGAAGATGCCGATTACGTCTTCAACGATTCCGCCTATGTCTCCATCGCCGGCAGAGAAGGCAACGATACCATTCTCAACGGCAGGAGTGATTCCGTCGGCTATGGTGGCTACGTCACCATCAACGGCAACGAGGGCGACGACACCATTTATAACATCTCCGCCACGGGACCTTCGAGCATCAACGCGGGCGACGGAACAAATTTCGTCTACAACAATTCGTCGCAGTCGACCATCATAAGCGGAAGCGGCAAGGATACAATCTACAATTACGCGGTGAACGGTCGAGCCACAATCAATTCCGGCAGCGCCGACGATTATATTTACAACAGAGCTTGGCATGCCACGATCGAAGGCGGCGCAGGGAACGATTCCATCATCGACAGCAGTGCCAATTCGATGATCAAGTACAACCCCGGCGACGGCGCCGACGTCATCAATGTTGGCGGGCAAAACATCACCGTCAATGCCAACTGCTTCACCATCAGAGAAGGTACCGACACCGATAACTACAAGTACACTCGATATTGGGCGGGCAAGAAGTTCAATTCCTATGTGTACTTCGACGACAAGCACAACTACGATACGGTTTACGGAACTTATGATGATCCGCGTTCCGCCGAAGAGTATGTAAGGCTGTCCGATATCTCCCTCACCGCCGACAACGATTTCATTCTCACCACCTTCGGCACCGGCAAGAAGATAGATGCGCTCGAAGGCAGCGACTACATCAGTAATTACGGCGCAACGCAGAGTACAATTATCGGCGGCACCGGCAATGATACCATCTACAACATAAACGGCTCGGGCATTCGGCATTCGTGTTTGAACGGCTCGCTCAGTTCATATGTGACGCTCGACGGCGGCGTCGGAAGCGATTATATTTATAACGATGCCGCTAACGTTTCAATCTCGGGCGGCGCGGAAAATGATACCGTCTATAACAGCGGCGCTTACTCCACCATCGATGGCGGCAGCAACAATGATCGCATCACCAACTACGGCGGTAATACCTTCGTCTTCGGCGACGATGGCAGAGATGTCATTTATAATTACAATTCGCGCGTCACCATCGACGGCGATCGTGCTTCCGAGGAGAGTTTGGAAGGCGTCGGCTACGAGGATTATATTTTTAACAACGCTGCCTCCGCGTTGATAATCAGCGGTTACGGCGACGATACGGTTTATTCGACCGGCACGTCCGTCACCGTCGACAGCGGTTACAGAGTCAACTCCAGTCTAAGTGCCGACGGTGTTGTCGATCTCGATGACGGCAACGATATGATCACGGTCAGAGGGAATTATAATTCCGTGGTGAGCGGCAACGGCAGTGATACCGTCTACAGCTACGGAGTCGACGTCACCATCGACAGCGGCGCCGATGACGATTTTATTTACAGCCATGCCACGACCGGTAAAGCGAGCATTGCTGCCGGCGAAGGCGATAATTACGTCTACAACAATTCGTCTAAATCGAACATCGCCGTCGGTTCCGGTAACGATACTCTCTACAATTACTCAACGGTCGGACCGACTGAAATCATTGCGGGCGACGGCGATAACTACATCGTAAATAATGCGGGATATTGGTCGGTTACATCGACGATAAAGACCGGCACGGGCGACGACACCATTTATAATCAATCAACTTTGGGCTCGGTCAGTATCATTTCCGGTGATGGAGATGATTTCATTTCAATCGAGAGGGGCGAGAAGGTCACCATCAACGCCGGCACCGGCAATGATCTCGTCTCTCTGAAATCTACCGAGTACAGCAACAAGTATATCTTCCGCGCGGGCGACGGCAACGACACCGTCTTCGGCTGGAAAACATTCAAAACTGCAGACCTCTACGGGCTCACGATTGGCAAAGATTACTCTACGCTCGCCGTCGGCAAGAACCATGAAGACTTGCTCGTCAGCTTGACGGGCGATCGCGGAACCATTTTGTTTGTCGATGTGCTGTATCATTATCCGCCGTCCGATTCGTTGGTGGCGGTCACCATTGATAACAACCTGCAGCTCAATGAAGCGGCGGCACCGGGAAGCAAGAATAGTAAGAAGGGCAAAACAGATTATGTCGCCTACAACATCGAGCAGAATACGATCTTCGGCGCGACCGGCGATCAGGTCACACTTAATAAAGACGACCACAGCACGCTTATTCGCAGAAGCAGCGGCGATATAGTCACCGTCATAAGTTCCGAAGATGAAGTTACCCTCACAACGAGAAGCGGTTCGCAGACCTACGAGAAGTTCAGCGATCTGGCATCGCAGGGTGTCGTTACGGTCAGCGCCGGCATCGGTACGATCGTCGGCTCGGGAATGATCTCGTCGGGTGTGGACTACATCACTCGGATCGACACCGACGACGACAGACATGTTAATCTCAAAACCGCCATCGGGAGTGAGAGGCTGACAGAATCAGTCATGACCACCCTTCGCAACGATGGCATCACGATCAAGGGAAGTCGGGACGATAACTACATCATCGGCGGCAAGGGCAATGATCTGATCTACGGCTATGAGGGCGATGATACGCTCGACGGCGGAGCAGGTATCGACACTCTCTACGGACACAGCAATATCGCCGACGGCAAAGGCAATGTCGTTTACACCTCGCACGATAACAATACGTTCGTCATTCGCGCTTACCCGAATGAGGCGTATTACAAAGGCAATCACGGTAATACCACCACACTTGCCGATTATGCCGACGGTCACGACATCGTTACGATTGCCGCGGGCTATATCACATCGGGTTCAATAGAGCCGATCAAAAAGAACTCGACCAAAGAAAATCCGATGAATGTAGTCCAATTGAATATAGGAAATACAGATGCGAGCTTCACGCGAGCAATACTCCGAGTGCCTTACACCGGCAATGAAGGCAAGAGCATAAGTATCTACAATGCCGACGGTACATTCTCTCGCCAAACGTACGGCGCGAAGTCGATCACAATTGGAGCAGACGACGGCGACACCATCAACACGCTTTGGAATCCGACCGCCGTCACGATCGACAGCTACATTCGGGACACGTCAGTCAACTTGATCGGCAACAACAATAATGTCATCATCAGCGGCAAGGGCGATAATCTGTTGACGACGGGCAAAGGCAATGACACCGTGGTTTATTTTGGAGGCAATGACACCATCACCGATTATGAGCCGGGCAAAAAAGACGTCATTCAACTGAAGGACAACATCTACATCACGTCGGTGAGTTATATTCCCGGTGCCGTCGACACCAAGAAGAAGAAATCCTACAAAGATGCCTGCGACAGAGGGCTGATACTGTTCGACGGCAGAACAGTGAACGGAGCACCTCGTTGCACGCTCATCATCAATGATAAGCTCGTGAATGAAAATGATACGGTCGATGTATCTCCGCTCAAAATGATCGATATTATTGACGGCTCCGGTGTCAAGAAGAATATCGGCATCATCGGAAACAGTTTGGGCGTTTCGATCAAGGGCAGCGGTTGCAAAGATTCTATCCTGGGAGGAATCAACAACGATACCTTGACCGGCGGCTCGAAGGCGGACGTATTTTTCTACAACGGTGGCGACGACGTCATAACCGATTACACGCAGCTCGGAGCCAACAAGTCGGGAGATCGGATCGTGCTCGACAAAGACATGAGGCTCGAGACTGCGTCGTTGAGATCAGCCGAAGTCGTGTTGAAAATAGTGCGCGGCGCCAAAGACAGCTTGGAGCCCATTTCGATCGATGAAGTGGGAACCGAACCGGTGGCGGAGACTGTCGACAATACCGTCGGAACCATCAGGGTACTCAAAGGCAAGGGCAAGGAGATCACGGTTAACGATCGGACGTATGTCTTTGGCAATGGCATCGCGACGTTGAAGATGCTCGACGGAGGCACGCTGACTGATCCCGAAGATTTTGTGGTAGCGATCGATGCCTCGAAGTCCAAGAATGCGGTTTCGGTCGTCGGAGGCAGTCGCGGCATTCCAATCAAAGGCGGAAGTGCCGACGACACTTTGAAAGGCGGCGAGGGCAATGACACGTTGACCGGCGGCGGTGGCGATGATGTATTCATCTACAGCGGCGGCGACGATATCATTACCGATTACACGAAAGCCAAGGGAAAAGCTAAGGGCGACAGAATTGAGTTTGCGTCCTCCAACCAATCGATATCGGCGGTCGAGATCAAGAACGGTAACGTTGTATTGACGATAACTGACGGTGAGCATATCGGCACGCTGCAGATAAACAAATACAAGGACAAGCCCATCGTCATAAACGGCGAGACGAGGACATTCAGCCGCTCGGAGACGTACTACTCTACTGCCTTCGAGGCGCCCGCTGAAGATATGTGGTTCCTTGCCGACAACGATTGTGGAGATGATGAGCTATCGTCGATAATGCAAAACGAGCCCGTCACGACCTCCGCCAACTCCGTCGGGCAACTGCTGACCTTCGATGTCAATGAGATCTTGACGGATAAAAGAAATGCGCTGTTGGCATGCAGCCGGCACAGGAACAAGTAAGCATTCACTCAAAAGCGTCACTTCATGACGTGGACGCCGAGCCAGGCGGCGGGTAATCCCAATGCCAGATTGAGTGCGACGTTCGACAACGCCGCCATGGCATGCCCCTTCTCGAGCAGCGTCAACGTCTCGATGCTGAACGATGAGAACGTGGTGAACCCGCCCAAAAATCCTACCGCCAACATCAACCGCGCGGGCTCTGAAAAACTCTTGCCGATCAAAAACGTCACGAGCATGCCCATCAGGAAACTGCCGACGACGTTGACGGTGAGAGTGCCGATCGGGAACGGCATCAATGACTTGGTGGCGGTCGAGATCAGATAGCGGCACACCGAGCCGAGTCCGCCGCCCACAAATACCATTAAAAAGTTCATCGCGATACCTCCGTTTGATTGATGAAAAATACGGCGCGGGGCTTCGACGCCCGCCTCCGCGCCTTTTCTTTTGCGTCGAAAAAATATTACCAGCCTCCAAAGTTTTTATCTGTCCCCAAAGTTTTTGATCGGACTGAGAGCGGTTGAAAGAAGGGCGCGGGGCTTCGACGCCCGCCTCCGCGCCCTTCCTTCGGCGCCTAAAAATATTATCAGCCTCCAAATTTTTTATCCGTCCTTGAAATTTTGGATCGGACTGAAGAAGCAGGAGAGGCGAGCCGCCGGCATCGGAGGCGGGCGCCCCAAAGTTTTTATCCGTCCTTGAAATTTTGGATCAGACTGAAAAAGCAGGAGGAGCGAGCCGCCCCGTGAGCTGGCGAGCGCTCCTATTTTTTTCCGCTCAATCTTAGTTTTCGGTCGGGAACAGCGTCGGATAGATCAGCTGCGCGATCGTCTCAAACGCTTCGGGATACCTCAGCCCCGGGCTCAACAAGAATAAATCCTGCGGCAGATAATACACTCGCCCGTCGCGCACCGCCCCGATCGAGCGCCACGCCTCGTTGCCGGCGATCATATTTTCCATGTCTGCCTTGATCTCCTCAATCGGTCCCATGCTCGTCACGAAAATGATCTCGGGATTCTGCTCGGCAAGCGTCTCCATACTGTACGGCGCCGCATCAGGATTATTCTCGAGCGGCGTCATTCCGTCCGCCACGTTCGTCCAACCAAATTTCTTAACGATGTCGCCCGCTATCGACCCCTCAAGTTGCACGCTCAAACCTTGCGCCGTCGAGTGCAGGATCGCCACGCGATGATTTTCCTTCGGCAATGTCTCAATCACATCATCGATCCGCCGTTCCATGTCCGCGATCATGTCCTCACCCTTCGACTCGTTGTCGGTGAGGATCGCAAACGTCCTCATCACGCGCTTGAACGAGCCGAACGTTTTCATGTCGAGCACCAACGCATGAATATTGTTCTCGCTGAGCACGCCGAGCAGTTTCTCATTCATGCCCTTGTTGATGATCACCAGGTCGGGGCGGCACGCGATCAACAGCTCGACATCGATTTGATAGACGGGACCGATGCTTGCGATGTCGGCGCTCTTCGCCCACTCGGGCATTTGAGTGCGGGAGTCGGGGCGCCCGACGATGTTGCCATCAAGTTGATGCAAGGGCTCAAGGAAGCCCGCGGAGGTTACCGCGATCCGTTCGGGCTTGACCTTGAACGTCACCTGTCGACCGATCTGATCGGTCAGGATCGCAAAAGGCTTGGCTGGATCGGGATTGGGCGGCGGCTCTTGCAATTGATCGCCGCAACCGACCATCAGCATTGCCAACGCCATCAACAATAAAATTTTTTTGAGCACGAGCATCAACTCCCATCGCAGAAAATCATTTGCACACTCCGCACCGCTTGCAACCGTCGACGCACGGCGCCGTTGACTTCAATTGACGCGCCCGATCCAATTCCCCGATCAGATATTTCTTGTCGAAACCTTGATCGAGCACGTCCCACGGCAACTGCTCATCGGTTCCGCGCGGACGATACAAATATTCGTCGCCGTCGAGCCCATGATCCTTCAACGCTCTCATAAAAGATTTCGCACCGCCCCGGTCGTGCGCGCTCAACAGCACTTCGCCGAGCTCACGTCCGCCGCGCGCCAATATCGATTGCACCGTCGCCGCCCTGCTCGAATCGGTGATCACCTCCACGCCCCGACGCTTGAGCCCTTCCCTGATCGTTTTGAACGCCCGTTCGATGTATTTTCGATCCGCCATCGGCTCCCATTGAAACGGTGTGAAGGGCTTGGGCACGAACGCGTTGACGCTCAACGTCAGCCGCACGCCCTCGCCCACGAAATCTTTGATCCGATTGCTCAGCGCCACGATCTCATCGACGTCCTCAATCGTCTCGAACGGCAAGCCGATCATGAAGTACAATCGGAAATGCCGAATGCCCGCCGCCAGCCCGAGTTCGATTGTGTTGAACACGTGTTCGACGGTGATGCCCTTGTTGATGACGGCGCGCATACGTTCGGAACCCGCTTCGGGCGCGATCGTCAACGTTCGGGTGCCGCTTGCAACGAGCGAATCGACCAGCGTCTTGGTGACCGAATCCGCGCGGAACGAGGCGACCGACAACGTCATGCCGCGGTCGATGATCATTCGACAGAGCTCATCGATGTGCGGGTAATCGGAGACGGCAGCGCCCATCAATCCGATCTTCTTGCCGAAGGGCGCGGCGGCGTCGAGCTGATTGGAGATCGTATCGAGCGAATGAACTCTCGGACGTCGAAAGCAGTAGCCCGCCATGCAGAATCGGCAATGTCGTCCGCAGCCGCGCGCCACCTCTATCAGATACATGTCGAGCTCAAGGTTATCGGCGACGACGACGGTATGAGCGGGTTGAGCGTCGAGATCGATCAGCCAACGGCGCTTGACGCTCGATTGCTCAACCGTCGGGACGTACACGCCTTCGATGGTCGACAGCGCTTGGAGCATTTCACTCCTCGACAGCGATTGCGAAAGGACGTCGAGCACGGCGGGCATGATCACTTCGCCTTCGCCGATCACGAACGCGTCTATGATCGTCGACAGCGGCATTGGATTGAACGTTGCGCACGGTCCTCCCGCAATGATGAGCGGATCGCGTTCGCCTCTCTGCTCTGCGCGGAGTTTGATGCGTCCGAGCGACAGGATCGCGAGCAGATTGAAGTAATCGGGCTCGAACGTCAGGCACGCGCCGATGATCGGAAATTTAAGCAACGGCGTCTGCGTCTCGAGGCTCAACAGCGGCTCGCGCGAACGCGTCAATTGGTTGAGCAGTTTGGGATCGGGCAGGAAGAATCTTTCGCACGCAAACTCCCGCCGCCGATTGATCAGATCGTACACCACATGCAGCCCCAGGTTCGACATGCCCACGCCGTACGCGTTCGGGTAGATGAGCGCGAATTTCTTTTGAGCGCCGCGCCTCTGCACATAATTTTTTTCTGCCTGCAGTTTCGTTTTCAGTTCGATTGTTTGATTTCGCATCATAAAAAAGGCGGGCACCAACGCCCGCCGCAGTCCGTAATTATTTCTTTACGAAGGATTTATCGATCACGTCGCCGACCGCGCCCGCGACGCCCAGATTAACGCCGTTCTCAACGAACTCGATCGCGCCCGCATTGCCCGCCGTCACGTCTATTTGATTGGTCGCCGTCCACGACAGCGATTGTCCCTGCTCAGCCGTGCCCTCGTACGCAACAATGCCGTCGACCGTCACTCTCGTCCAGCACCGATCGTTAAACTTCGCCTCGAGATTCACACCGTCCGTCGTCGTCGCCGCCGATGCCACGTTCGTCGCCGCAGGCTTCTCTTGCTCAACCTTCGGCTGTTCGCCTTTCTGCTCGACCGCCTGCTTCGGACTTGTCGGCGCACTCGCCAGCTCCGCGCCCTCCACATTCGTAAAGTAATAATACAGCCCGCCGACGATCGCCAGCACCAGCACCGCCGCCACCGCCATCAACGAGTTCTTGTTCGAGCCCTCGTCGTTCGACGACTGACGCATCGCCGTGCGCTCGGCTCGCGCCGGCGGAGCGTACTTCGGCGCCGCCTTCGACGGCTGTTCTTCCTTCGACTGCTCGTCGCTCGCTTGATCGCTCTTCGATTCATCTTCGACCGTCGTCAACGGCACCGGCGACACTTCATCGCGGTACTGTCTGACCAAACTTTCGGCGTCGAGCTTGAGGAAATTCGCATAGTTCTTTATGAATCCGCGCGTGTAGACCTCGCCCGGCAGTTTATCGTTTTCACTTTTCTCTATCGCTTCAATGTAGAGCCCGCGGATACTCGTGGCTTGCTCAATGTCTTTGATCGTGAGATTTTGACGCTCGCGCTCGCGGCGCAAGATATCGCCTACCATAGGATAACATCTCCTTTCGAAACGACATTATACACAGATTTTAAATCAAATTGCAAGCCTTAAAATCCGTGCCTCCAAAATTTTTTCAGCCGCTCCTTCAGCTGCGCCTCGACTCCGTTGTCCGTCGGTCGATAATATCTCGTGCCGCTCAACTCCGTCGGCAGATATTGTTGTTCGACGAAATGATCTTCAAAGTCGTGCGGATATCGATAGCCCTTGCCATGCCCGAGCGCCTTCGCGCCCTTGTAGTGAGCATCGCGCAGATGGCTCGGGACTTCGCCGCAATCCTTCGATCGAACATCGTTGAGCGCGGCATCGATGGCAAGGTAGGCGGCGTTTGATTTGGGAGCCGACGCAATGTAAGTGACCGCTTGCGCCAGAATGATCCGCGCCTCGGGCAGTCCGACGAATTGCGCCGCTTGCGCCGCCGCGTTCGCCAGCACCAACGCCATGGGCGCCGCATTGCCCACGTCCTCCGCCGCGCAGATTACTATCCGTCTCGCGATGAAATTTATGTCCTCGCCGCCGTTGATCAACTTCGCCAGATAATGGATCGCCGCGTCGGGATCGGAGCCGCGCATCGATTTGATCAACGCGCTGATCAGATCGTAATGGTTATCGCCCCGCTTGTCGAACAGCTGTATCCTCTCGCCGACGATCTCTTTGAGCGTCTCGACCGTGATCGATTGGTTGATAGTCGCCGCCTGCTCGAGGAGGTTGAGCGCCATTCGAGCATCACCGTTGGCGATGTCGGCAATGATCCCGATCGATTGATCGTCGATCGAAACGTCGAGACCGCGATCGGGATCGTCGAGCGCCGTTCGAATCACTTTGATGATGTCGTCGACGGTCAAGCGCGTCAATCGGATCAGCCGCACTCTCGACAGCAGCGCCGCGTTCACTTCGAAGAACGGATTTTCTGTCGTGGCGCCGATCAGGATCAATCGTCCGTCCTCGACGTAGGGCAACAGCACGTCCTGTTGAGATTTGTTGAAGC
Organism: Selenomonadaceae bacterium; assembly: GCA_017477125.1. GTDB lineage: Bacteria > Bacillota > Negativicutes > Selenomonadales > Selenomonadaceae > Quinella. The sequence goes on along the minus strand of JAFUXN010000095.1, from coordinate 7,753 downwards.
GATGAATCTCGTCGATGAACAGGATCGTGCGACGGCGGTTGAGACGAAGTTGAGCGTCGGCGTCGGAGATCACCGCTCGAATGTCGGCGACGCCCGCCAGCGCCGCGTTGAGCTTGTGGAATCTGCTGTCGGATTGAGCTGCGAGCAGTTTGGCGAGCGTGGTCTTGCCGCAGCCGGGCGGTCCGTAGAAGATCATCGACGTGATCCGCGCGGAGTCGACGGCTGATTTCAATTGTTGAGCGATCGTCCCTTGACCTATGAACTCGTCGAGAGTCCTCGGGCGCATGCGTTCCGCCAGCGGCTTATAAATTTTCTTCTCGATGCCCGTCAGTTGATCCGAAGCCGCCATGCCTTCTCACCCCAACCCCGATCCGATCTCCGTCGACCGTCAAATACTTGCGGAAGATGCCCTGCGCCACACGCATGCCCTTCTCGATCCGAAATTCGCCGTCGAGCAACCGCATCATCGGAAGTAACAACTCGCCCTCGTAATCCGCATCGATCACCCCGACGCCGTTCACCAGGATGATCCCATGCTTGAGCGCCAGGCTCGAGCGAATGTATATCGCCAAAAACTCGTCTTCATGCATAAAGGCTTTGAGCCCCGTCGGCACGAGTACAATCCGCCCGCGCTCGAGCACCACATCTGCCGCCGACTCCAAATCGTAGCCCGCGCTCAATGCCGTCGCCCGCCTCGGGAGATTTATTCCCTCATAGCCTTCGAAAATCCCAAAGCCTCTTGTATTGTTTATCGCCATCGCGCCGAAATTATTCCGCCGCGTCCTCTTTGTTCTCCGTCGCCTCGGTTGCCGCGTCCTCGGGTTGAGCCTCCTGCTGCTCATCGAACTTCTTCCTCGAGAACGGCTTGCCCGGGCTGATCGTCGAGATCGCATGCTTGTAGATCAACTGCTGACGTCCCATCGACTCGAGCACCACCGTGAAGTTGTCAAAGCCCTTGACGAAGCCCTTGAGCTGGAACCCGTTGATCAAATGGATCGTCACCATAATGTTTTCCTTGCGCGCCTGGTTGAGGAAGCTGTCCTGTTGGCTCATTACCTTTGTTGCCATCATCGTTTCTCCTTTGTATTTAATCATCAGCCGCGCGGTGCCAATCGATGTATTTCATTCGACGGAACCACGTCGCCTGCCGTTTTGCGTAATGCCGCGTTGCCCGACTGATCGTCTCGATCGTTTCTTCCAACGTTTGGCGACCGTCGAGATATTCTATCGTCTCCTTGTAACCGATCCCGAGCATCGCCTGCGCATGCCGATCAACTCCGCTCTCGATCAAATGCTTAACCTCATCGACGAGCCCGTTGGCGAACATCGCGCGCGTCCTCTCATTGATCCGACGGTACAGCTCTTGACGCTCGAGCTCTAAGCCGATCACCGTCGCATCATACACGAGCTCGCCCGTCCGCTTGTAACGGCTGACGAAACTCTTTTCGATGCGCCCGTCATCGCCGACGTCGTTGAACTCATAGCCCTCGATCAGCGCTTGAATGTAAAGTCCCGTGCCGCCGACCACGATCGGAATCTTATCCGCACGATTGAGATCGGAGATGATCCGAGCCGCCTGCGTTTGGAAATCGGCGACGCTGAATATCTCGTCGGGCTCAAGAATGTCAACGAAGTGATGTTTCACTCGACGGAGCTCTTCCTTCGACGGTTTTGCCGTTCCGATATCGAAATTCTTATAGACGAGCATGGAATCGGCGGAGATGATCTCACTGCCGAGCTCGTCGGCGATCCGCAACGCCAGAGACGATTTGCCTGTCGCCGTCGCCCCGAGGATCACTATCAGCTTCTCCTTCGGCGACGCCGCTGACCGCAATAATTGTATCGAAGGAAAAATTTTTGTCAAGCCCTTAAGCAAGATCGATGGCCTCGCCCGGCTTGACGATGTGAATCTGCGCGCCGGTGATGAAGTACTTGAGCTGCGCGGGGTTCTGCTCGATGACCTTCCAAGTGTTATAGTGCAATGGTATAATGTGTTTGGCTTGGAGGAACTTGACCGCGCGACCGGCGTCGGCGAGCCCCATGGTATAGTTGTCGCCGATGGGCAGGATCGCGTAATCGATCGGATCAGCCTCACCGATCAATTTCATGTCGGAGAAAAGAGCGGTGTCGCCCGCGAAGTAAACATTCTTGCCGAACATCGACACCACGAAGCCGCAAGCAACTCCGCCCGCGACGCCCGCGCTGTGCAATGCGGGAACCATCTTGACCTGACCGAAGGGCAATTGGAGAGTGCCGCCGAGATTCATGCCGCGACCTTTGATCGCTCGATTGATCCTCGACGCGCAGAGACTGAGCACCTCGGGGATTGCGATGATCTCTGCTCCGGTGTTGGCAGCGATCTCGGGAGCGTCGCCAACGTGATCGTCGTGCCCGTGGGTGATCAAGATGTAATCGGCGCGCACGTCTTTGGGCTTGATGACCGCTTGGGGGTTGCCGCTCAAAAACGGATCGAACAGCACCTTATATTCGCCGTCGCTCAACAGAAAGCACGCGTGCCCGTAATAAGTATAAGTCAGCATGAAAACTCTCCTCCCGGAAAAAATTTTTCCCGATCAAAATCTTTCGGTTGGGATCATTCTAGCATAAAACAGTTGGGAGCGAAAGGCTTTGAATGAATTTATCCGTCTGCCGCAATTAAAATTTTCGTCGCCGCCGATCGATGAGCAAGTGCTGTTCGTCATTGGCGGACGAGCGCCCGAACCCGCTTGGCTGATCGATTGCGCCTCGACCGTCGATCGCATTTGGAGCATCGATCATGGCATCGACGCATGCCGCCAAGCCGATCTGATCCCCGAACTGCTCATCGGCGATCTCGATTCCGCGCGGAGTGCGTCCATTGCTTGGGCTCACTCGCTCAACGTCCCGCTCGAACGTCACCCCGTCGACAAGGATTTCACCGATACTCAACTCGCGCTCGAGCGTATTGCTCAATCCGTCGCCCGCCCGTTCGTGATCATCGCCGGAGCATTCGGCGGCAGGCTCGATCATCTCTGCGCCAACCTCTTCACCGCCGCGCACTCGTCCGTCCGCAATTGTCTCGCCGATCAACATGAGATCGTCCTGTTCGTTCGCGACGGCGATCGGATCACCATCGAGCTCAACGCTCAACCGCTCGCGCTGTCGCTCCTTCCCATGACGGATCAATGTCGCGGCGTTTCGATCGACGGCGTTCATTGGTCACTCGACCATGCAACCCTCCGTCAATTGATCCCCAACGCCGTCAGCAATCGCGTCGAATCCGAGCGCGTCAACGTTTCGATCGAACAAGGCGTCCTTGCGATTTGCTTGACTTTCGATCATCAACGGCAGGCTCGATCATCTCTGCGCCAACCTCTTCACCGCCGCTCACTCGCCCGTCCGCAATTGTCTCGCCGATCAACATGAGATCGTCCTGTTCGTTCGCAACGGCGATCGGATCACCATCGAGCTCAACGCTCAACCGATCGCGTTGTCGCTCCTGCCCATGACCGATCTATGTCGCGGCGTTTCGATCGACGGCGTTCATTGGGCACTCGACCATGCAACCCTCCGTCAATCGCTCCCCAATGCCGTCAGTAATCGCGTCGAATCCGAGCGCGTCAACGTTTTGATCGAACAAGGCGTCCTTGCGATTTGCTTGACTTTCGATCATCAACGGCAGGAACGCGCTCACTTTTAGCGAATTTAAATCCAAAACGTTGACGGGGAGGCGCTCAATTTGAACCGATTTTCCATCACCCAAAAATTAATTTTCGCCTTCGGCAGTGTGTTCATCGCTTTCGCCCTGTTCGGGCTGTTCATCTGGTACTCGTTCGCCAACATGAGCAGCGAGCGATCGAATGTGCGGGACTGGCTCTCAACAGATGTAATCGTCGGGCGGATCAGTCGCAATCTCGCCGAAATCCATCACGCCGTTCATCTTCGCGTCATGTCGAACGCCGCGCAATGGAAGACCGAACAGGATCGCGACATTCAGGTGATCGACAGCTCATTCGTCGAGTATCAGAACACGATCAATAATGCTTTGTACGACGACGAGTCGGAACGCAAACACGATCAGAGCATGCTGGATAACGAAATGCAGTTGTGGCAGGCGTACAAGGCTCAACTTTCCAAAGTCGATCAAGCGCTCGGCGCCAACGATGTGCAAGGCGCTCATGCTCTGTTGCTCGGCGAGGTCGAGACGACATTTGACGCATTCGAGACGGCAATGAAAGCCGATTCGGAGGAGTGCGCGTCGGGCTTGCTGGACGCGGTCGACGCCTCGGAACAAGTGTTCGCGGACTTTGAGGGACTGATCCACGTCATAGGCATCGTGATGGCGGTCATTCTGTTGCTGATCGTGTTGATCCTGGTGGTTTTGATCAGAGCGATCAACAGCTCGGTCGATCAGATCGTGCACGTGACGGAGCGGGTTGCCGACGGCGATTTCTCTCACGACATCGTGATCGAATCGAACGACGAGTTTGGAACGATACTTGCGCAGTTCAACACAGTCATTCAACACATGCGTCAAGCGTTGGGCAACGTGCAAGAGGCGGCGGGTCAAGTGTCGTTGAGCGCGGAGAAGGTGAAGTCGAGCGTGAACGAGACGGGCGATCTGATCCAGAATGTGGCGATGGCGGTGACGTCGGCATCGGACAATGCGACCGCTCAAGATGCGTTGGTCAATGAGACTGAAGGGCGCGTGCGTTCGATGGAGCAGAGCATTGAGAGATCGATTGAAGCGATGCGCGCGGGGCTCGAGAGTGTTGAGCAGACGGCGAAGCATGCGGCGGACGGCAATAAGCTGGCGTCGGAAACGGTCTTGCACATGAATGAGATTGCGGAATCGGTGGCGGACGCCGCGCGGATCGTCAAGGAGCTCGGCGAGAACTCAAAGGAAATCGGTTCGATAGTCGAAACGATCAGCGCAATCGCGGATCAGACAAATCTGTTGGCGCTCAACGCGGCGATCGAAGCGGCACGCGCGGGAGAACATGGTAAGGGCTTTGCGGTGGTCGCCGACGAGGTTCGTAAGTTGGCGGAAGGCTCTCAACAAGCGGTGTCGAAGATCGGCAGCATAGTCGGGACGATCCAAACGACAACCGATAAGGCGGTCGAGACAATGCAAGCCGGGCACGAGCTGGTGCAGAAGGGTCGAAGCAATGTTGAGGCGACGGGCAACTCGTTCAATGAGATCGTCAACATGATCAAGGTGGCGGAAGAAAATTCGATGCAGGTGATGGACACGGTGAGCGGACTTCGCAAGCCGATTGAAGATATCGTTGCGAGGTCGGGGAGAATCGCATCGATGTCAAAGGAGGTCGGCAAGAGCATGGAGGCGATTTCGATCGCGACGGCGGAGCAGGCGGGCAAAATTGTCGAGATATCCGAAGACAGCGGCATGATGACCGATCTGTCGCAGAAGATGATGGACACGGTTCATGAATTTCAAATTTGATGGCGAGGCGATCGCATGATAGAAGTAAAAAATTTGGCGTTGCAGCTCGGGACGCGGACGATCTTCGACGGCTTTAACTTGAAAGTCAAACCGGGCGATAAGGTTGGGATCGTCGGCGGCGAGGGCGCAGGCAAATCGACGTTGCTCGATCTGATCGCGGGGCGAGTGCACCCGACATCGGGCGAGGTCATAATCGAAGGCAATGTGTTGACGCTCAATCGGGACGTCTACGCGGATTTCTCCGAGATACGATTGGCGGAGATGTCGGCGGCGGAGAAATTCAAGATGGCGCTGTTGAGGACGCTCGATGATAAGAGCTCGACGGCGGAGAAAATTTTGTTGCTCGATGAGCCGACAAAGTATCTCGACAGCGACGACGTTGAATGGCTGATCAATCTGTTGGATCGAGCGAGCGCATTGACGTTGGTGGTGGCGAGCAACGATCGATACTTCCTCAAGCGGGTGTGCAATCGGACGATCACGATCGGCGCCTCGAGCGTAGAGAATTTCAATCTGTCGATCGATCCGTTCGGCGTCGAAGGAGATCAATCGATCAACAAGCAATCGAACGCTCCGATCCTCAACGTCGAGAAGCTCATGAAGATCGTCGACGGCGAGCCGGTCTTTCAACGCGTGAGCTTTACGATCCGTCGCGGGCAGAAGGTGGCGCTCGTCGGCAAGAATGAGATCGGCAAATCGAAATTGATCAAGGCGTTGGGCGCGGGCATCGAGGTCAAGGGCAAAGTGAAATTCGCGGCGGGCATTCGTCGAGCGTACATGCCGCGGGTGTACTCGAGCGCGGCGGCGAAAGCTGAACTGTTCAAGCTGAAGGCGAGCGGCGCGGAGCTTCTGATAATGGACAATCCGACGAGCTGTCTGGACTTGCCGACGATCATGGCGTTGGAGCGGGCGCTTATCGAGTTCGACGGCACGGTGATCTTCGCCGACAGCGATCGGGAGTTCATTCAAGCGATCGCCAATCGGATCATAGACGTAACGCCCGACGGCATTGTCGATCGCATCTCGACCTACGATGATTTTCTCAACAATTACTCGGTGCATCGGCTGGTCGCGGAGAAATATATTTGACTTAGAGCGGCGTCAACGTGATATAATCAGTCCGAGCAAATTCAATGGGAGGGCTGAGCAATGTATTTGGGAGAGCAAATCAAGAAGCTGGGCTTTGGGTTGATGCGCCTGCCCAAGCTCGACGACGGGTCGTTTGATATTGAGCAGATCAAGACGATGGTCGATGAGTTTTTGGAGGCGGGCTTTACGTACTTCGATACGGCGTGGGCGTACGCGGGCAGTGAGGACGCGATCCGTCAAGCGCTGGTCGAACGTTATCCGCGGGAGAAGTTTCAGTTGGCGACGAAGAACGCGGCGTGGATCAATTGCAAGACGCGCGACGATGCGATCAATCAGTTCAACACGTCGCTCAAGCAGACGGGCGCGGGCTACTTCGATTTCTATCTGTTGCACAACCTGGGCGAGGGGCGCACGAAGTTCTTTGAGGACTTTGATATGTGGTCATTCGTGGCAGAGAAGAAGCGCGAGGGATTGATCAAGCACTACGGATTTTCGTTCCATTCGACGCCGGAGGAGCTCGATGAGATTCTCAACGCGCACCCCGACGCCGAGTTTGTTCAACTGCAAATCAACTATGCGGATTGGGAGAACCCTGCGATCCAATCGAGAGGCGTGTATGAGGTGGCGCGCAAGCATGGCAAGCCTGTTGTGATCATGGAGCCGGTGAAGGGCGGCATGTTGGCGAAACCTCCGTCGACGGTCGAAGCGGTGTTGAAGGCGGCGGAGCCCGAGTCGTCGTGCGCGTCGTGGGCGATCAGATTTGCGGCGAGTCTTGACGGATTGATCACGGTGCTGTCAGGCATGTCGACGATCGATCAGTTGAGAGATAATGTCGCGTTCATGAAGGACTTCGATAAGTTGAGCGACGAGCAGCAATCGGTGATCGGGAAGGCGCGCGAAGAGCTGTCGAAGATACCGATCATTCCGTGCACGACGTGTAATTATTGCGCGAAGGTCTGTCCGAAGAATATCGGCATCAGCGGGTCGTTCACGGCGTACAACTTCCTGGCGCTGTACAATGACAAGGAGCGGGCGAAGCAGCAGGAATATTGGCTGGTGCACATGCACGACAAGGCGTCGGCGAAGGAGTGCATCAGGTGCGGGCGTTGCGAGAAGGTCTGCCCTCAACACATTCACATTCGCGACGAGCTTGCGCGCGTCGTTAAGGAGCTCGAGCTGTAATTCAATCGACCGAAAAAATTGTTTGGGCTGAAAAAATTG
>JAFUXN010000094.1 GCA_017477125.1 Selenomonadaceae bacterium | reverse complement strand
GTTATGCCCAAGAAGAGGGCAGATTATCTGCGCATTACTCACCCGTTCGCCACTAGAGTCCGAAGACTCCCGTACGACTTGCATGTGTTAGGCACGCCGCCAGCGTTCGTCCTGAGCCAGGATCAAACTCTCCGTTGAAACTGGCTTTAACGTTAGCTTGCACAAAAAGTATTGTTTAGATTTGAAAGAACGCGTGTCGCTGTTCAAACGACTTGCGTATGATACCAATCCAAATCCCGTTTGTCAAGCCCTTTATCAAAAAAATTTTTTCGCCGTTGAAAGACGCCGCCCCCAATGCTATCATTGACAAAAATTTTTCGGGAGCTGATCCTTTGGACAATCATAAATGCGCCTTCATCACCTGCGTCAACGACGATGATTGGTACAGCGAGTGCGCCCTCTACATCAATCATCTCAACGTGCCCGCCGGTTTCTCCGTCGAGCTCATTCCCGTCCGCGGCGCAACCGCCATGACCGTTGGCTATCAACACGCCATGACTTCGACCAACGCCAAGTATAAGGTTTATCTCCATCAGGATACGCTCGTCGTCAATAAAAATCTCATCGGCGATCTGCTCAACATCTTCAGCGATCCAACCGTCGGCGCCGTCGGCGTCATCGGCTGCAAAAATCTCCCGCGTTCGGGCGTGTGGTGGGACGGGCTCCGCACTTACGGTCGAGTGCTCCACGCTTGCGAGCCCGAGTCCGTCGTCGATTCCCATTGCTCAGAGCCCGACGCCCCCATCGTCGATGTTCAATCAGTCGACGGGCTTTTCATCGCCACTCAATACGATCTGCCGTGGCGCACCGATCTCTTCGACGGCTGGCATCTCTACGATACGTCGCTGTGCATGGAGATGCAACGCGCGGGCTATCGCGTCGTCGTGCCCAATCAGCAACACGATTTTTGGTGCGTCCATTGCCCCAAGGAGAAGCCGCTCGCGCCCGCTTATAAGCACTACCAAAAAATTTTCCTCCGCGAATACGGCGCCGAACTCAATCCCGAAGTCTGAGGTGAATCATTATGTTCAAACAGCTGAACTTAAATCCATCATTGTTGAAAGCTCTGCAGGATAAAAATTTCGTCGAGCCCACCGCGATCCAATCGGCGGCAATCCCTAAAATCCTCAACCACATCAACATCATCGGGCGAGCGCCGACGGGCACCGGCAAAACTCTCGCCTACCTCCTGCCCATACTGCAGTCGATCGAGCCGAACGTCGGCAACATTCAAGCCGTCGTCATTGCCCCAACTTACGAGCTCGCCATGCAGACCGCTCGCACCGCCAACGATTTCGCAAAGCCCTTCGGCATTCGAGTGCAAGGGCTGATCGGCGGCGCCAACATCAACCGCCAGATCGATGCACTCAAGAAGAAGCCTCATATCATCGTCGGCTCAACCGGCAGGATTCTCGAGCTCGAGCGCAAGAAGAAGTTGAAACTCAACGCCGTCAGGTTTTTCGTCCTCGACGAGTTTGATCGTTTGCTCGACGACCAGAACTTTAAATCGACCGTCGAGCTCAAAAATATTTTGCCGCCCAACGTCGAGTGCTTCATGTTCTCCGCCACTGCTCCCAAGAAGGCGCTCAACCGTTCGAAGGAGATCGGCACGTTCGAGCTCGTCACCGTCGACATCGATCAAAACTTCGCCGCCAAGCGGAATGATTTCTTCGCCGTCGTCGAGTTCCGCGCCAAGATTGATAAAGTTCGCCGCTTGACCAACAGGCTGGAGATCAAACGCGGGCTCGTGTTCGTCAATAAGAATTTCGATGTCGAGCGCGCCGTCGACAAGTTGCGCTTTGAAGGTATCCGCGCGGAGTCTCTCGTCGGGTCCGCCGGCAAAGTCGATCGCAAGAACGCCATCAACAGTTTCATCAACGGCAAGGCTCAACTGCTGCTGTCGACCGACCTCGCCGCGCGCGGGCTCGACATTCCCAACGTCGATTACGTCATCAACCTCGACCTGCCCGACGATGCCAAGATGTATCTGCACCGCGCGGGTCGTACCGCTCGAGCGGGCGCCGAAGGCAATGTGATCACTCTCGTCGATCCCAAAGAGCTCGACAGACTTTACGAGTTCGAGCGCATTCTCAACATCAAATTCACTCAGATTGACCTCAAGACTCAACGTTGAGGTCGCGGATCAAAATCGGAAGGTCTGCGCCGTCCGCCTCCAATGCGATCGTCAGTTGACCGTAGTCGTCGCTCAACGCCGGCTTGTTCGCAATCGGAATGTCAATGTCAACCGTCTGCCCCGATTTAATGTCGGCGTGCTCGATGATGAGCTCGTCGCCGTCAAAGTCAATCTTGACGATCGGATTGCGCAGATCGCGATCGGTGTGGTTTTCGATCGTCAGCTTGGCAGTCCAATCGGCAGGGAATAAATAATTGCCCCGATCGTCCCGTCGCCAACTCTTGTACTCGTCGCCAAGCTCAATGTCGCCCGCCGTGCTGTGCGGACTTCGATTCGGACTGAGCTCGCCGTTGATGTACAAAGCCATCGTCGGACGTTCGGCGATCTCGATCGGAGGAGGCGACGGTTGGATCGATTGAAGCGGTTGAGACGGTTGGGGCGACGGCGGCGGCTCGACACTCTGCGCTTTGATGTATTCGATCAATTGCTCGGCAGCATCATCAACGGTCGAAGGCGGCGACGGAACTTCCTCCTTCACCTCAACCGTCGGCTCTTGCTCGATCGTCGGCTCGACATTGATCTCAACGGGCGGAGGCTCGATCGGTTCATCGAAGGTGACGAGTTGAGGCAAGGCGAAGGCGATCGAGATCAGCGCGGCGATGATCAAAAATCGTTTGAGGTACCATAACTTTCGAGTGCGGTCGACCGCGCGGATCAGTTCGCCGACCGATTGATATCGATCGTTCGGATTCAATGATGTGCAACGATTGAGCACCGGCAACAGACGACCGTTATAATCGTCGCCGAGCAGTTGCTTGACGGTGACCGCCAACGCATGAATGTCGGTACGAGCATCGGTCTGCCCGAGATCAAACAATCCGAACTGCTCGGGCGCCGCATATCCTCGAGTGCCGAGAAATTCCGTGTCGGCATGGCTGTCGGGCTTGAACAGTCGAGCGATCCCGAAATCGATCAGCTTGACGACGTTGCCCTTGGTCAACATGATGTTCGACGGTTTGATGTCGCGATGAATAATGTCGACCGAGTGAAGCGCCGTCAGACAATCGCAAAGCTGCTCGAAAATGTTCATGACAAAAGCCTCGTCGAAGTCGGCGGGACGGTGAGCAAGCATCTCCTCGAGAGTTTGACCGTCGATGTGCTCCTCAATGACAATCAACGCGCCGTCGTGCTCGAACAGACGATAAATCTGCGGGACGTGGGGATTGTCGCACGCCTTGAGAATTTTGTAAAGCTCCCTCGAACGGAGCGCCCGCCTCTTCATGACGCACAGATGCTTGGCGCGCTTATCGTAGACGACCGCAATGAAACTGTCCCCGGATGATTTGATCGTGTCGACAAGGTCATAAGTGGCGGCAAAAAATTTATCGAAGGCAGTCATAAAATCCTCACGCTAAATATTACATCGGGAAGGTGATATCGATGATGAACTACGGGAAGGACACCGACGAGCTGTTGGCAGAGCTCAAGGCGACCTCCGACGTCGAGAATTATCTCAACAGCAATCAGAATGAGTTCGCGGTGCCCTTGCATGAGTACCTTCAAAATCTGTTGGACGAGAAGCATCTCAATAAGAGCGAGATCATAAAGCAGTCGGGGCTCAACAGAGAGTACGCGTATCACATCATCGAGGGCAACAGAAAAAACCCGTCGCGCCCGAAGGTGTTGGCGATCGGGGTGGCGATGGGGCTGAACTTGGACGAGATGCAATATCTGTTGAAGTACGCAAAGCAAAATCCTCTTTATCCGAGAGACCCGTGGGATTCGGTGATCATCTTCGCCATCGAGCAACGGCTCAACGTGTTGGAGACAAATGAGTTGCTCGACCAAGCGGGCGAAACGTTACTGCTCGAGTGATCATTTGTGTCGAATGCTGATGTAATTCACTCGATTGTCGTTTTGATTGACGGCGAAGCGCAAGATGCATGGTTGCCCGCTCTTCGATGCAATCTCATACTCGTAGAGATCAAGGTTCTCGTATTGAGATCGTTTGCAGTCGACGCCGTAAAAACTTGTCACATCACCGCGCGAAGACAACGCCGAAATTCCACGCGGAGTTTTAACATCAGCACCGACCGCAACGATCATTTCAACCCAATCGTTGGTCGTCGGATTGATCGTTATGTCCATTCGAGGCGACGGCTTACCGTAGTGAAGTATAATATCGCCGTTGGGATTTGAAATGTCGCTGTCGTCGGGATTGCCCAGCTTCTTCAAAACAGAATCGGCGCTTTCCTCTATTTCGATATCGCCCAATCGAAGATCGTCGGCGCCCAACTGTCTGCCGGGCGCGATCTCTCCGACCGTCGATTTATTTTCGACGGGGCTTTCGACCGACTGTTGGGGCGTCGACGGACGAGCGGCAGGAGTATACGTGAGCGGCGCATAAATATATCCGTTGAAGTCTCTGCTCGAAACGCGGACGCGAAACATAAACGGCTCGCCCGACACGGCGCCCGCTTTCAGTTTCCAATCGACCGTCTTGCTATCGCCCTTCGCCAACACAAACTCTTGACCGTCGAGCGGAATGTATTGATTGTTCGGCGACAGCCACTGCCAACCCAACGATCTGTCGTACGCGTCGCACACATCGTATTGAAGCACGATATCCTCATCGGTCTTGTTGTTGACAAAAATGCTCACGTTCAACGCGCTCGATCCTTCGAAACGAACGTCGCGCACCGAGAGCGTCACCACGTCACGAGCTCCCGCGTCGAGCGCCAAATGTTCATTGGGAGCGGCAAGCGGCGTCCAAATGTCGATGTTCAACGGCAGGAGCGACTCATCCTTGTCCCAAAACACATAGTTGACCACGCCCTTGGCGTTGCGCTTCGCGATGTGGATCGTGCCGTTGTACGTCTTGATCGGCAGATTGTTCTTGTCGCTCAGCACCGACAGATAAGCGTCGCGGACGATTGCATCAAACTCCGCATGTTGAGCGGGCGTCTGCGTTGACGACGTCCAATGATCGGCGAACGCATAGCCGTACTCCAACAATCGATCCAACTTCTCAAAGCCATAACGATCCTTCTCAGCAATGATCTTATCGGGATCGGACGAGCCAACCCCATACTTCGATTTGAGCGCCGCATTCAAATTCTCCAACGCCCGCCGGTTGATCGCATCGATGTCGGGGTATTCGATATGAACGTCGAGCTCCTGATACTCGCCGTCGAGCTCAACCGTCTTGCCGCTCGGAGTCACCTCATAAGTCGTCGTGTCGATCAGATCGGCAAACGCGGACGCAATCTCGTCGGCAGTAGTATAACTCAATCGGCGATCGTCGAACCGACTGCAATGCATGAAATCACGGCGCAGATTTTCTCTCAACGCGGCTTTGCTGTACCTCCCAAAGTTCTCGTCCGTCTCGTTAAGCGGGAACGGATTGCCGTGCACGGTCAATGCCGCCTTACGCATGAGATTCTCCGTCGCATCGTTCTTGTAGTGCAACCGTTGATTCAAAAGGACGTTGACGACGTTGGCGCAGTCCCTTGCGTCGACCGACAACGGATTTGCAATCGAAGTATCCTTCGACGGCTTATCATCGCTCGAGCCGCAACCCGCCGTCAACATCAGAGCAAACATCATCAGCCAAGCAATTATTTTTTTCATGATATCCTCCGTTTCATGGGCGATCACCTCCGTCTGCAATCGCCCTCAATCTGTCGAATTGTTTTCTTTCCTCGGCGGTCAAACCCTCGTCGCTCATGTATTTGCCGATCAGTCTGAGATATACAGTTCTATCGTCAGCAGTCATGCCGCGCGTCTGATACTGAAACTTTTTCATCGACAGCAGCCCCAATCGAGTGTTCTCCTCCTCGGTCAACGCTCGTCTCTGCTTCTCACCGTTGAGATGATCGATGGCGCCGAACATTCTCAGCCGCTCCTTGTCCGTCATGATACTCGGGTCAACGCTGTATTGAAACTCGTAAATCTTGTTTCTGATTCGAGGAATGAGCACCGAATAGGCGTCCGCCTCTTTCTTGGGAAGGTTGCCCGATACAATCTTGACGCACATGATATCGTAGAGATCAACGATTTTGTCTCGTTGCCAAGCGTGGAGCTCGGACATCTTTTTGCCGCCCGTCAACAGCGATTCCAAGATGTCATTCGTCTCGGCGTCGGAAATATTTTGAGGAGCGGGAGCCGCCTCGGCATTGTCTTGATTGTTTTTCTGTTGAATGCCCCAATAAATGAGATACCCGATCGCGCAGACCAGCCCCAGCGCAATATAAGGATGTTCGATCAGAAAATTAATCCCTATGAACGCCGCTATCATCTTCAACATGCCTAACACTCCCCATTAAATTTTATCGCCGACATTATATCAACGAAAAATTTTCGGTTGGTGTCCCGACAGTTCACAGACGCGCGAATAAAAAGGGAACCCGCCTCCCAATGTCGAAACGGATTCCCAAATTGTTGAGCTCACTCGATGATGTATGACTTGACGATCTCGCCGTAGTACGCAACATGCGGATCGCCAATGCCTTCCGCGTCCGTCGGATAAAATTTCTTGAACCGACTGCTGATCTCTTTGATCGGTTGCTGTTGGCTGAACACCACTCGGCATTCGAGCGTCAACGGCAATTCTTTCAGCGCCGGCGGTTGAACGATATCCGCATCAACGATCGTCAGCCCCGCTTGTGCGATCTTGTCGTTGTCTCTTCCCGAGCGACTGCCGCATATCCCGATCGCCTTCTTCGCCTTCGACGCATATTGATCGCCGTACGGAACCGATATCACAAACTCGCCGCTGCGCTCGAGCAGTTCATAAGTAAAACGACTTTCGCGAATGTAGATCGTAAAGATTTTCGTCGACCATTCGATCCCAAGCGTCCCCCAACCGATCGTCATCGCGTTGACGCATTCCTCCGCTTGCGTCACCACCAAGATGCCCGTCGGCAACGCTCGCAAAATTTCTCCCGCGTAATCAAATACTTCGATCTCGCGTTTCATCATCATCACCTCGCATCGATCTTACCAACGTAAATTTTTTTGTCAAGGTGATCAATCGTGCCTGCCTCCATCATCACCGCGCTGCTCGCCCTCGCCTCGAGCGTCATTCTGTTGACCGCATCGGCTTGGCTCATCACCACCGCCGCCCATCACCCGCCTCTGTCCGAACTCGCGCTCGGCATCACCGCCGTCAGAGCCGCGGGCATAGGTCGAGCCGTCTTCCGATACCTCGAACGGTTTAGCACTCACGCTGCCGCTCTCGACGCACTCAATCATATTCGCGTCAAACTCTATCGAGCCGCGCTCAACTCTATCGACAACAATACATTGCTCCACGACCTAACCGTCGCCGCCGATCAACGGAAGGATTTCATTCCGCGCGTCGTCGTCCCGATCGTCTGCGCCGTCACCCTTAATCTGATTTCGACCGTGATCTGTTGGCAATCGATCGGACTCGTCGCTTTGAGCATGCCCGTCGCTCTGATCTCAACGCTGATCATCGCTCGAGCGATCGACGACAATGAGATCAATGACGGCGAATATCGAAGGGCGCTGCTCGATTTCAACGACGGACGCGACGAGATCGCCATTGCCGATTCCTTCGACCGCGTCAGATCGATCCTCGATAAGCATGCCGATCATCTGTCGACCGTCGACCAATGCAAAACCATCAACGCCGATTCGACCGGCGCGCTCATCAACGTCGGCGCCATGTGTCTCGTGCTCGGTCAATTGATCGAGCGCATGGACATGGTCGGCGTCGCCGTTCACCTCATGCTGTTGCTCATCAACGTCGAAACGATGTCGGCAATCCCGTCGGCGATCAGGCTTTCGAAAAAACTGTTGAAGGTCGAAGGCGCGGCGCCCGCCGTCAAAATCAAAACGATCGGCACGTCAAACCCTATCATTGAGATCAAAGATTTGAGCTTCGGTTACGACGGTCGAACGATCATTGACGGGCTCAACTTGTCGATGCTCCGCGCGGATCGTATAGCGATCGTGGGGGAGTCGGGCTCGGGCAAGACGACGTTGCTCAATCTCATGACGGGACTGTTGACGCCCGACGCGGGATCGATCTCGATCAACGGGACGCTCGCGGCGGCGACGAGTACCAATTACATCTTCTCGTCTTCGATCAGAGACAACTTCACGATGCTCAATCCAAACGTCGATGAACAAACAATGATCGAGTGTTTGAAGGTCGCGCAGCTCGACGGGATCGATCTCGATGTTGAGCTCGGGCTCGACGGAGCTCGGTTGAGCGGCGGGCAACGGTGTCGATTGCTGACGGCATTGGCGTTGGCGTCGAAGGCGGACGTGTTGATCCTCGACGAGCCGACCGCAGGATTGGATCGCTCGACCGCCGATCGACTAATCGATGCTCTGCTCGATCGATCGGAAACTCTAATCGTGATCACTCATGATCACGTCGTCGCCGCTAAGTTCGACAGAGTTTATCAGCTCGAGAGCGGGAGGCTCAACCGATGCTGAATGGGGTGACAATCGAAGAAAGGCGCGGGGCTTCTCAGCCCGCTCCCGCGCCTTATTTTTGCATCGAACAGAGTAGAAAAAACATGTTGGGGCGACGGTGAAGGATCGGGCGCCCGCCTAATCGCGGGGCGGAGCGCCCTTCACTGATCGGCAGGAGGCTCAACGGCTTTGATGGGTGATGAGCGAAGAAAGGCGCGGGGCTTCGACGCCCGCTCCCGCGCCTTTTTTGTCTGCGTCGAACAGAGCGGAAAAACATGTTGGGGCGGCGATTAAAGATGGGGCGCCCGCCTACTCGCGGGGCGGCGCGCCCTTTACTATTTGATCGGCAAGATGTTCAACAATGTTGAAGGTGCGACGGTGAAAGAATGGGCGCCCGCCTTCGATGGGGGCGGCTCGCCCTTTTTTAGTCGGCAGGAAGCTCAATCGATACGGAAGGGGCGACGATGAAAGATGAGCGCCGCCCTCTGTTCGGACTTCGACGCGGCTGTTCAATTCGATCTCAAACGTTCGGAACCAAGGGAATCTCATTGACGCTTCGATCCGTTCCGCGCGGATTTTTAATTTACCCGCCGACGTTTCAAACTCAACCGGCGCTCGAAACGCGCTCGAGCGTTCATAGCGCTCAACCTTCTTCGACATCACCAGCCGCATTACCGTCGTCGCCCAATCAAATTCAAATCCCACGTCCAGCCACGCCGGCTCACGCCCCAACCGCCGCAGCGCACCGTTCACCGCGTCGATCGCCTCCTTCAGATAGAACTCGTCTTCGATCACTCGCGCCGTCAAGAAGTCGACGTTCGTCCTCAATACCGTCGAAGGCTCCGATCGCTCCAATGCCACCGTCACCAACGCCGCTTCCGATAACGCACAACCGATCGCATTGCTCGTCGTGTTGAAACTCGAATACGCCAACAATCCGTTGATCGCCGCGCCCCGATCGAGCAACACCGGCATCAACGTCTCGTCGGCGGAGAAGTGCTCGCTTAAGTCGACCAACGCCAATCTCTCTCGCCGCCCGATCCTCAAGCCGATCTCGTCAGCCAACGCTCGCCGCGCCCGACGAGTTTTTTTGTCCGATCCGTTCGCACTCACCATCAACACAAAATCTTCTCCGCCGTCGACGACCACCCCGCCCAACGCTCTGATCTTCTCGACCACCACCGCGCCGACCGTCGCCGACATGTACGGCATCACTTTCAATGCCGCCGACCGATCGTTGTATTCGACCTTGACCCTCAACCGCCGCTCGCCGATCACGTGTCGAGCCAACATCATCAACGCCAACTCGTCAGCCCCATGCGTCAACGTCACTCGATCATCGACAACATCTCTGCTCAAGCGACGCGCCAAATCATTTTGCGGCGAAAACCGTTCCGAATCATCACTGCCGATCCATAATCGATCGATCACTCCGTCGACCGTCAAAGCCATCAGCCGACGGTTGAGCTCCTCGCTCCGTCGGAAGCGATCAAAATATAATTTTTTGTTCTCGCCCGCGATCGATCGCTCCAATTCGAGCAACGCCTCAACCTCCGTCGGTCGTCGGCTCAACAGCCTCGCATATTCGATCAGCGCTCGACGTTGATGATAATTTTCGATCGTCGATGGCGGCAAGTGCCTCGGCAGGATCGAGAAGGCGTAGAGTTTGACCGTCGGCGCCCGCTCCCTCAACTCGATCAGAAATTCGATCAGCCGATCGATCTCAACAGCCGATAAAATTTTTTCTCGCGCCGCCATCAGCCCGCCCGACGTCAGCTGATCGATCGACAGGATCGCCGCATCGAACTCGCCGATGTGATCGAGCGTCCAAGCCCTCAACCCGTCGACGTCGCCCGCTATCGTAAAAAAATCCGTCAGCTCATGCGGAGGCGTGATCACTTCGACCGAGCCGATCCGCGCGGCGTCGACCACCGTCTTTGAGCAGAAGGGACGGCTGTCGAGCGGCACCAGCAAAATTTTTTCGGCGGCGTTGACTTTGATTGGCAAGCCGATTATCATTAACAAAATCAGTATCAATTGTTTCATGCGCGCGAGTGTATCACACCGCATCGCGATCATCAACGGGAGGTCGATTATCCATGGCTGAACTGCCACAGCGCCAACAACAAAGTTTGCAACAAGTACTCGACTCGGAAGGAGTGCGCAAGCGTTTCGTCGATGTGCTCGGCGACTCTGCCGCTCCGTTCATCTCGAGCGTGCTCACCACCGTCAACAGCAACGAGGCGCTCAAACGTTGCTCAACGGCGTCGATCTTGTCGGCGGCGGCGACCGCGGCGGCTTTGAGGTTGCCCGTCTCGCCCGCGCTCGGCTTGGCTCACATCATTCCCTACGGTCAGCACGCCGCGTTTCAGCTCGGATATAAGGGCATCATTCAATTGGCGCTCCGCTCGGGTCAGTATCGACGGATCAATTCGGCGCCGGTGCTCGACGGTCAGATCAAAGAGGTCGACTTCCTCACCGGAGACATCGTTCGCGGCGAGGCGAAGAGCAATCAGGTCGTCGGCTATATCGCTTACATCGAGCTCCACAACGGTTTCAGCAAGACTCTCTACATGACCATCGACGAGCTTGAGAAGCACGCCTCCACATTCAGCAAGAGTTACGCTTACGATAAGAAGTACGGCAAGCGCACCAGCGTCTGGTCGTTGAACTTCGACAGCATGGCGAAGAAGACCGTGCTCAAACTGTTGCTGTCGAAGTACGGACTTTTATCAATCGAGGCGGCGAGCGCCAATCTGGTGAACGCGTTCGCCGAGCCGGAGCTCGATCGTCTCGACGAGGGCAACATCACTCTGCAGTTCGACGAAGTTGCGCCCGAGGACGAAGTTTTTGAGGTGACGGTTGAGAATGCCGCCGCGCAATTCGGCGACGAGCAGAAAGTTGATGATCAATGATCAAGTCGGCATCGATCAGAAATTTGTTCCTCGCGCCGTTCACGCTGTGGGCGATCCTGTTCGTCGCGATCCCGTTCGTGGTGATCGTTTGGTACGGGCTCACCAATGACGACGGCGCCTTCTCGTTGAGCAGTCTCGCGACGATCACTCGCCCCGGATACTTCAAAGCGCTGATGTTCTCATTGCTCCTGGCGCTGGTGTCGACCGCCGCTTGCATACTGCTCGCCTATCCTCTCTGCCTGACCCTGGTCGAGAAGGCGGGCAACACTCGCGACCTGCTCGTGACGTTATGCGTGGTGCCTCTGTTCATGCAATCGCTGTTGCTGACCATGGCAGTCCAAACGATCCTCGAGAAGAACGGCGTGCTCAATCAAATCCTTCGAATGATCGGACTGCCCGACGTCTACATTCTCAACACGCCGATCGCGATCGTGATGGGCATGGTGATCAACTTCCTGCCCTACGCGATCCTGCCGATCTTCATCGCGCTGTCGAAGATCGACCGGAGCATCATCGAAGCCGCGCGCGATCTCGGAGCCTCGCCGTGGCAGACCTTTCGTCATGTCCAATTGCCGTTGAGCCTGCCCGGCGCGGTCAGCGCGATCACATTGGTGTTCATCCCGTCGCTCACCACATTCTTTATCAGCGCGTTGCTCGGCGGCAATAAAATCCTGCTGATCGGAAACATCATCGAGCAGGCATTTACGTCGGCATATGACTTCCACATCGGCAGCGCGTTGTCGCTGGTGCTGATGATCTTCGTCGTCGCCAACATGTTTTTGACCATGAAATTCGACACCACCGAGGAGGCGGGCTGATGTCCAATCGATTGAAACATATTTACGTCGCGGCGATCCTCACTCTGCTCTATGCGCCCATCGCGGTGATGATCGCTCAATCGTTCAACGCAAGTCGGTACCGCGGACATTGGACGGGTTTCACTCTCGATTGGTATGCGTCACTGCTCGAGAGCGAAGAAATTTTTGAGGCGCTGTCGAACACATTATCGATCGGATTGTCGGCGGCGACGATCGCGACGGTGGTCGGGCTGATCACATGCCTCGCGCTCCACGGCATGCGTCGACGGACGCGCGCCGCCTTG
Source organism: Selenomonadaceae bacterium (assembly GCA_017477125.1). GTDB lineage: Bacteria > Bacillota > Negativicutes > Selenomonadales > Selenomonadaceae > Quinella. The sequence goes on along the minus strand of JAFUXN010000094.1, from coordinate 10,099 downwards.
ATGAGCGTCGCCAACATCCCCATGCTCAACGCCGACATCGTCACCGGCATTTCGTTGATGCTGTTGTTCCTGGCGATGGGCTTGCGGCTCGGCTACGGCTCGATCTTGCTCGCGCACATCGTCTTCTGCCTGCCCTACGTCATGCTCTGCATCATGCCGCGGCTCATGACACTCAATCAAAATCTCTACGAAGCGGCGCTCGACTTGGGCGCCTCTCCGTTGCAAGCGTTGAGGCTGGTCGTGTTGCCTGAACTCAAACCGTCGATCGCGGCGGGATTTTTATTGGCGTTCACCATGTCCGCCGACGACTTCATCATCACTCACTTCACCAAGGGCGCGGGCATCGACACCCTACCAACCGAAATTTATGCCGAGCTCAAGTTGGGCGTGCATCCCGAAATGTATGCGCTCTCGACGTTGGTCTTTGCGGCGGTGTTGCTGCTCGTGTTTCTCGTCTACGTCAACCGAAGATTTATCGCCAACATCAGAAAGGAGGAGCTGATTTGAAAATCGCATTGGCTCAGCTCGAAATCCGCGCGGGTTATCCGCAGCTCAACACTCAGAAGATCGTCCGCATGATCTACGAGGCAAAACGCAATGAGGCGGCGGCGATCGTCTTCCCCGACAACGCCATCGCAGGCATCTCCAACGTCGACGCTCAACCCGACGCGTTCAAAGCGGACGTTGATGCATGTCGACAGCAGATCGAGGCGGCGGCATCGGGCATCGAAGTGATCATCGGCTCGATCGATCCCGACTCGCGCAAGGACTTCACCATCGACAACACTGCAACCGTCTTCTCGCTCAACAGACCGAAGGCGGCGACCGCCGAACCCGTTGAGAAGAAATCATTTTTGAGGAGTTTGATCGGCAATCGCAAACCGAAGATCAAAGTCAATCCCGTCGGCATGATCAACGAGGGCAAATTCATTTATCTGTTCGACGGACGGTCGGCGGTCTGCAATTCGAAGGGCGCAACGATCCTCCGCGCGGAGCCGTTCGTTGAACAACTGCTTTACGTCGACAGCGAGGCGATTGAGAAGTTGCCGCCCGAGATCGACGACGCGCAATCGGACGCCGAACAAATTTATCAGGCGTTGAGGTACGGCACGAAGAGATTCCTCGAGCTGATCGGCATGGACAAGATCGTGATCGGCATCTCGGGCGGGATCGATTCGGCGGTGGCGGCGGCGCTTTATGCCGACGTGCTCGGACCGTCGAACGTTTATCTGATCAACATGCCAAGCCAATTCAATTCGATCACGACGCGCGGACTGTCAGAGACGTTGGCGAAGAACCTCGGCTGCCAATATATGGTCGTATCGATCCAAGAGTCGATCGACGCGACGATCAAACAATTGGAGGCGGCGCCGATCGTTCTGCAAGCGGACGGCTCGACCTCGACGTTGACGCTCGGCTCGTTCGTCAAGGAGAACATGCAGGCGCGCGATCGGAGCGCGAGAGTGCTGGCGGCGGTGGCGGCGGCGTTGGGGTGCGGCTTCACCTGCAATGCCAACAAAGCCGAGTCAACGATCGGATACGCCACGCTCTACGGAGATTGCGCGGGCATTTTGGCGGCGACCGCCGACCTTTGGAAATATCAAGTCTACGCGCTGGCTGAACATCTCAACGTCAACGTCTACGGTCGAGAAGTGATCCCTCAGGGCATCATCGACATCGTTCCGTCTGCCGAACTGTCGAATGCGCAGAACGTTGACGAGGGCAAGGGCGATCCCGTCCATTACGATTACCACGATCATTTGTTCAAGGCGTTCGTCGAGAAAAATCAACTGCCCGAGGACATTTTGAAGGCGTACGCCGACGGGCGGTTGGCGATGGAGTTTGGGATCGAGCGGAGCATCATCGACGGATACTTTGGATCGTACAAGGAGTTCATTGATGATCTCGAACGCTGGTGGAATTTGTATCGCGGGGTGGCGGTGGCGAAACGGTTGCAGGCTCCGCCGTCGATCATCGTGAGCGGCAAGCCCTTCCACGCCGACGACATCATGAACGGCGCCTACTACACTCAAGGATATCTGGCGCTCAAAAAAATTCTGCTCGACACCGTCGGCTGATCGGAGTTGATAACGCATGGAAAAACGTAAGCTCACAGAGAAGATGCTCCATTACCTTGCCGAACAATACCCGTCGAAAGAAGCGGTCTACGAGAAGATCATTCACCTCAAATCGCATCTCAGCCTCCCCAAACCCACCGAGCATTTTGTTTCCGATCTGCATGGCGAGTACGCCGCATTCTTCCACATCGTCAACAATTGTTCGGGCGTCATTCGAGAGAAGGTCGATTACGTCTTCAGCCGCCGCATGACCCGCGACGAGCGCGCCGAGTTCTGCACCCTCATCTATTACCCGCGCGAGAAGATGGACGAAATTCTTCCAGGCATCTCCGATCAATCCGAGTGGTACCGCATCAACATCTCCCGCTTGATCGAGCTCGCCAAATTCATGTCATACAAGTACACCGCCTCAACCGTCCGCTCCAAAATCCCCGACAAATTTCAATCCGTCGTCATCGAATTGATCGGCACCTACCCCGAGCTCGACGGTGCTCAAGCCGTCTACCATGATGAGCTCCTCGATACCATCATTCAGATCGAAGCCGGCGACGAGTTCATTGAAGTTCTCAGCTCGCTCGTCAAACGCCTCGCCGTCAGTCGTCTGCACATCGTCGGCGATTTCTTTGACCGCGGCAATCGTCCCGATGCGATCCTCAACCTCCTCATGCGTCGTCAAGCCGTCGATATCCAATGGGGCAATCACGATGTCCTTTGGATGGGCGCCGCGCTCGGTTCCGAAGTTTGCATCGCCGGCGTCGTTCGCAACTCCCTCCACTACAATAACACCGACGTGCTTGAACGCGGCTACGGCATCAGCCTCCGCTCGTTGATGAGTTTCGCGACCAAGCTCTATCCCGATGATCCTCCCGTCAAAGCCGCCGAGCGCGCCATCTCGATCATGATGTTCAAGCTCGAGGGGCAAATGATCCAACGCAATCCCGACTTCAAAATGCAGAACCAATTGCGTTTGGGCGAAGTCGATTTTCATTCGTCCTACGCGCTGTTGAGCGACGGCGAATCGTATCAGCTCAACAACTCCTACTTCCCGACCATCAACGCCGATGCCGTCTCGCCCTACGATCTCATCGACGACGAGCAGAACGTCATCGACGATCTCAAATCGTATTTCGTCGAGAGCCACATGCTTCAAACTCATCTCGATTACCTCTACCGCAAGGGCTCCGTCTACAAATGCTATAACGGCAATCTGCTGTTTCACGCGTGCGTGCCGCTCAACGACGATGGTTCGTTCCGTCAAGTGACGTTCGAAGGTCAAACCTACAGCGGTCGATCGTATTTCGATTATGTTGATCGTCGGGTGCGTCGAGCGTTCCTCAAGCGCGAGCAAAATGATCTCGACTTCATGTATTTCCTCTGGTGCGGACTGCTGTCGCCGATTACCGGGCGCGAGGTCAAGACATTCGAGCGGACATTCATCAGCGACGAAAAGACTTGGAAGGAGCCGAGCGATCCCTACTATCGATTGATCGACGACGAAGCGATCTGCGAGAAGATACTCGTCGAGTTCGGGCTCAATCCCAAGCGCGGGCATATCATCAACGGGCATGTGCCGGTGCTGGTCAAAGAGGGGCAATCGCCCACCAAAGCCAACGGCAAGGTCATCGTGATCGACGGCGGTTTCAGCGAGGCTTATCACAAGAAGACGGGCATCAGCGGCTACACTCTGATTTCCAATTCGAGAGGGCTTCGCTTGCTTCAACATCAACAGATCGCCGACGTCCGCGCGGCGTTGAGGGACAATCAGGACATCGAATCGGTTTCCGAACAGGTTGAGTTGCAAGCGTACAGCACGACCATAGGCGACACCGATAACGGTAACGAGCTCAAGGAGACGATAGATGATCTGCTGCTGCTGCTCCACGCCTACCGCACCGGTGAGCTCGTCGATACCGAATGAGCGGCGGATTGATGCAGGCGGACGCTCTTAAAGCTCGACAGGAAGATATTCTGCGGCGATTGCTGGTCGACATCGAACGCAAGTATTTGACCGACGCCAACACTCGAGCGCTGAAGTTGAGCGGCGACGCGCGCAAACGATCGATGCTCGAGGTGATCGAGCTCACTCGTCAGCACATCGATGCGTCGTTGAGGGTCAAGCAACTTCGTCGGGCGCAACGATTTATCTTGGCGCTCAACGCCTTCTGCAAACGGTGTTTCAAGGAGAAGGCGGCGGCTCCGACGACGCGCAAGACGATGGCGAGTTTCAACGATCTGATGTCGAAGATACATGGCTCGAAATCCCGACCGTCGGGAGCACAACATAATGCGTCGAGCGCGCGGCTGAAGGATTTGACTCGTCGGGTCAACGATGCCAATGCGGAGTTGAGTCGGTTGCGTCGTCAGAGATCGAACGCCGATACTCAACGGCTCATTCGTCAGGCGGAAAGCAAGCTCGCTCAACTCAAGAAGGAATTGCAAATGGAGCAGCGTTGGGCGGGTTCGAGATGATCAAAAAAAGGCGTGACGCCCTCTCGAAGTAAGGGCGCCCGCCTCTCCTCTGCTCGTCGACACAAAAAAATATTGAGCCCCTCAAAAATATTGTCAGCCTCAAAAATATTGTCAGCCCCAAAAAATATATCAGCCCCCAAAAATTTAGCCGCCCATAAAAATTTTATCAGCCCCGAAAATTTATCAGCACCAAAAATTTAGCCGCCCCCCAAATTTTTAGAGGTTGAACTGCAAAGGGAAAGGGCGAGCCGCCGCGAGCGGGAGGCGGTCGCCCTTCCCTTTCCTCGCCGCCCTCAACATTGCCGACGACCATAAAATTTTTATCCGCCCCAAAAAATTTTTCTGCCCTAAACTTTTAGAGGTTGAACTGCAAAGAAGAGGGCGCGCCGCCCCGCGCAGGAGGCGGGCGCCCGTTCTTTATCCGTCGCCCCACTCAACCGTTGAATCCGTCGCCTGACAGAGGATGGGGCGAGCCGCCGCGCGAACAGGCAGGATCGTCTCGCGGTTGATGTCCCTGTATCAACAGTTCACCCAATAGAGAGGAGCAATTATTTGACGGAACAAGAGCTTGAACTTAATCGATTAAATTTATTCTTGGACGCGACCCTTCCGCAAGCGATTTCTTCATACGTCGATCTTTTTATCAATCAACAAGATTCGATCAGTGACGAAGAATTGGAAGCGGCAATCGCGAATGGTTTTGAAGATTTGATTCGAAGGTGGAGCGCCGAGTATGAGGGTTTTGCTCGTAATCAATTGATCCCGATGTAGGAGGACGCTATGAAAGCCGGGGCGGCGAACATCGAACAGGAGTTTTCAATCGAACTTAACCTCAATGCGTTCAAAATTCGTAAGTGGCTCAACCATAGAGCGTATAACTTCGTCGATACCTCTACGCACAACTTGGAGACCGTCATCGAAAGTACATTGCGGAAGTGTCGAGCGCGAAACTTTACTCCGTTGCAGACGGCGTGCGCGATCCGTCCAATGATTGGTTTGAATCCGAGGCAGGCGGCTGCCAATTGGAAATTCCAACGCACCTTTGTAATGTACTTGTCGAATCCGAATCCGCGTCGAAGACGATCGATGTCTAAGAGAAATTCGATCTCCGACGAGATAGCGGAGCTCCTTGAAAAATTGGAGGGCGCCCTCAACTATTCACTCGAGCAGATAAGTCAGTACGCGCGACTGCTTGCCGAAAAAAATTGGGTCGAGGAGTATAACGAAGGAAAGTATGAGATTTTCCGACAGGCAATGGAGCTTGGCTTGATTGGTGTGTGTGAGAAGGTATGGGTGACGGCGGAGGACGAGAAAGTCTGTCGCGATTGTTGGATGATGTCGGGAAACGTAGCCGCTTTCGATGAGCAGTTCCGCGACAAGCAAGGAAATGCCGTGGGATTGATTCCGCCGTTGCATCCTCGTTGTCGTTGCGTGGTATACTATCGAAGATTATTGCCGCCCGGGCTCAACGATATAACTCCGACGGCAATGTCAACGCCGAACACTTCACCATATCTTTTGGGCAGAGTTGATCCGAATGACGGAGAGCAACTCGCGGCGGTGATCAGACACTACGAAGAACGGATATCAACTCAGTCGATCGAGAACGCGATCATCATCACCGCCTATGGCGAGGTATATCATACGACGGGTGATTTAAATACTGTCAATCCGATCTTGTTGCTTGGCAACAAACTCAACGGAGCGACGGTTACTCACAACCACCCGAGAGATTCAGCCAACGAGTATTCCTTCAGTGGTAACGACATAGAATTATTCATGAGCCATAGCATCGAAAGGCTCAGAGGCATTGACGAAAGGTTTGTATACGAATTAAATCGCAATCCTCAGGACTCAGACGTTGGCAGTGTAACTGTTGAAGACATGGCGGATGGTTTTGGTTACCGCCATTTTAAGGTCATGGAGAAAGCAGAAGAGCTTGGAATCGGATACAGGAGATGGAGACATGAATGATTTGGAAGAGCGTAAGCAAAAGGCAATGGCAGAAATAAAGGAGCTTGTCAAGTGGGCGAATGCTGAATCAGATAAAGTGATAGCTCAGATGAAGAGCGAGGGAATAAAAATCGGGCTCGACGGGCATCAAGAGAGATTTGCTTACATAAGAGAAATTGAGCGCAGACGAATGAGAGAGATCGTCGCAAAATATGACTTGCCGTATGAAGTCAAGATTTAGTTCTGCGAAATCGGAAATCGAAGCATTGCTTAACTGGTCAGTTGCCGAGGCTAAAAAAGTCAGCGAACGGCTGCATCGTGAGGGCGCGAAGATCGGATTGGACACGAACCACAAAGAATATGCGTACATTCGGGAAGAGAGAAATCGTCGGCTCAAGGAGATCGCGGAGAAATACGGTCTGCCTCATAACCTCAAGTAGGAGGAAAGGGCGAGCCGCCCCACGTGAAGGCGCGCCCGTCATTTTTATCGGATACTCAATTCGACAGCACGCTCGGGAGGGACGCAACAATTGAACGACAATCAGATACTCGCATCGATCAGAAATTTTATCGGTAAATGGAACGGGCGCGGCTCCGAGAAGTCCGACGCCCATCTTTTTTGGCTCGATCTGCTCGGCGCCCTCGGTCTCGCCGACCCCACTCAAGCCGTCGAGCTCGAGAAGGAGGTCAACGTTAACGGGCACGTCTGCTTCATCGACGTCTTCATTCCCTCGACCAAGGTTCTCATCGAGCAGAAATCGCGCGGGATCGATCTCGATAAGCCCGCACGTCAATCCGACGGCTCATTCTTCACGCCCTTCGATCAAGCCAAGCGTTATGCCGACGAGCTCCCTTACTCTCGTCGCCCGCGTTGGATCGTCACTTGCAACTTCGACGAGTTTCGCATCTACGATCTCGATCGCCTGCCCACCAATCAAAACTCTCAAACCGTCAAGCCTCAGATTATCAAGTTCATTCATCTCGCGCTCGAATATAGGCGCCTCAATTTCCTCGTCGACCCCAACGATGAGAACATCGAGGAAGTCAAAATCTCCAAGGACGCCGTCAACATCATCGCCGCCATTCGCAGAGCCTTCGCCAAGAAAATGCTCGCGCCCCGAAATCCCGTCGGCGATCCCGTCAGCTTCTTGTCCCTCGAGCAGCGCACCTCCCTCAATAAATTTTGCGTCCGCCTCGTCTTCTGCCTCTACGCCGAGGACGCCAACGTTTTCGCCCCCAATCAGTTCGTCGATTACATTCAAGCCGCCGCCGATCAAAGTCAAGCGCTGGTCGCTCTGTTCAACGTCCTCGCTCAACCGATCGAGCGGCGCGATCCCAATCTGCCTGCCGACCTCGCCGCCTTCCCCTGCGTCAACGGCGGGCTTTTCGATTGCAATGCGCTCGACATCCCGCCCTTCGACAACGTCACCTCCCACAGCATCACTCTCGAGGCGAACGACAGCAAGATCAATTGGTTTGCCATCAACCCAACCATCTTCGGCGCGCTGTTCGAGTCGAATTTGAACGAAGACACCCGACGGTCGGGCGGCATGCATTTCACCTCCCGCGAAAATATTTTAAAGCTCATCAATCCGCTGTTCCTCTCCGCGCTCCACGACGAATTTGATTCCATCAAACGCAAGCGCAAGCAGAACCGTCAGCGGGCGCTCGAAGACTTTCAAAACAAGATCGCCTCGCTCAAATTTCTCGATCCCGCGTGCGGCTCGGGCAATTTCCTCACCGAAACTTATATCAAGTTGCGCGAGCTCGAGAACGACGTCCTGCGCGAACTGCTCAAGCTCGACGTCGCGTGCACCATCAAAGTTTCGATCGATCAATTCTACGGCATCGAGCTCAACGATTTCGCTTGCGCCGTCGCTCAAACCGCCATGTGGATTTCCGAAAGCAAGATGCTCTTCGATACCGACGTCGGCATTCGCGAGCGCGTCAAGTATCTGCCGCTCAAACACTCCGCGCGGATCGTGTGCGGCAATGCTTTGACCGTCGATTGGAACGACGTCGCGCCCGACGGTGTCGATTACATCATCGGCAATCCGCCGTTCGTCGGCGCCTCGATGATGAGTGCCGCGCAGAAGGCGGAGGCGGTTGCGATTTTCGGCAAGGGCAAGCTCGTCAACTCTCTCGATTACGTGGGCGCGTGGTTCCACAAGGCGGCGGCGTTGATGGTCGGCAATCAAACTCGCGCGGCGTTTGTGTCGACCAACAGCATCACGCAGGGCGAGCAGGTTGCGCCGCTCTGGCAGAAGCTGTTCGTCGAGCGCGGCATTCACATCGATTTTGCGCATCGAACGTTCCGTTGGTTGAGCGAGTCCGACGACATGGCGGCGGTGCACTGTGTGATCGTCGGGTTCAGTTGCGCGCCGAATGATCGTCCGCGGCTCATCTTCGACGGCGACGAGAAGATTGCGGCGACCAATATCAATCCGTACCTGGTCGACGCGCCCGACGTGTTCATTTGGAGCCGCGCCAAACCGATCTGCCCCGACGCCCCGCGCATGTGTATTGGCAATAAAGCCTACGATGCCGGCAATCTGATCCTCTCTGTCGAGGAACGCGATCAATTGTTGAAAGACGATCCAAAGCTCGACGTTTGCATTCGACGATATCTCAGCGGACAAGATTTTATCAACAGCGATGATCTCAGATATTGTTTATGGTTGAAGGACATCGATCCGAATGTTTATCGCGGCAATCCCGAAATCATGAGAAGGCTCGACGCCGTTCGACGTTTCCGAGCGAAGAGTACGGCGAAGGACACTCGTGCGAAGGCGGACGTCCCTTTCTTGTTCTTTCGGACGCCACAGACCGACGAAAATTATTTGTGTTTGCCCGAGGTGAGTTCGGAACGTCGAAAATATATTCCGATCGGATTCATGGATCGATCGATCATCGCGTCGGGATCGATATTGATCATTCCGTCGGCGACGCCGTTTCATTTTGGAGTGCTGTCGTCTTCGGTGCACATGGCGTGGGTGCGCGTGGTGTGCGGGCGTCTCAAATCCGATTATCGATATTCGACGTCGGTGGTGTACAACAATTTTCCGTGGTGCGCGCCTTCGTCGTCGCTCGAACGGACGGCGCAATCGATCCTTGACGCGCGGGCGTTGTACCCGACGCGGACGTTGGCATCGTTGTACGACCCGAACGACATGCCCGACGAGTTGCGCGCGGCTCATGAGGAGAACGATCGGGCGGTGATGTCGGCGTACGGCTTTGACCCTTCCATGTCGGAGGCGGAGGTCGTCTCGCGGTTGATGTCGCTGTACTCGTCTCTGCTCGTCGACACCAAAAATATTTAGTCCCAAACATTTTCGCCGACCTGTGAGAGAGCAGGGCGCGCCGCCCCGCGACCAGGCGGGCGCCCCTCCCCCTTCCGTCAAATACATTTGAAGAAGGGAAAATATATTCGACGGCTGCCGATGCCGCCGCCCTCATAAATTTTCCTGAGGCTCGAGCGCAGAAAAAGTTTTTGGGTGTTGAAGGAGCAGGGAGCGCCGCCACGCGAGTAGGCGGGCGCCCGTCCCCCTTCCGTCAGATACGTGTGAGGAAGGGAAAATATATACGGCGGCTGCCGATGC
>JAFUXN010000093.1 GCA_017477125.1 Selenomonadaceae bacterium | reverse complement strand
TCGGCTGATGTTGTGTCTTCGGCTGATGTTGTGTCGTCGGCGGAAGTTGTTTCTTCGGCAGACGTTGTTTCGTCGGCGGACGTAGTGTCGTCGGCGGACGTGGTATCGTCGGCTGACGTTGTCTCGTCGGCTGACGTGGTATCGTCGGCGGACGTAGTGTCGTCGGCGGACGTGGTATCGTCGGCTGACGTGGTGTCGTCGGCTGACGTAGTGTCGTCGGTCGAAGTCGTGTCGTCGGTCGAAGTCGTGTCATCGGTCGAAGTCGTGTCGTCGGTCGAAGTCGTGTCGTCGGTCGAAGTAGTGTCGTCGGCGGAAGTAGTATCATCGGTCGACGTTGTATCGTCGGCTGACGTAGTGTCATCAGTCGAAGTTGTGTCGTCGGTCGACGTGGTGTCGTCGGCTGACGTGGTATCGTCGGTCGGAGTTGTATCGTCCGTTGGAGCTGTTTCCGCGACATCAGAGAATTGAGTGGCGAGATAGCGCAGGAAGATGAAGCCGCCCGCGTACGACGGAGCATTGATCCCGCTCACCGAAACCGTTGTGGTATTCGAGGCGAGTGCCGCTTTGAGTTTGGTGGGATCAGCAGCGAGAGCGGCAATGTCGTTTTTACGAGTGTCGTCGATGCCGTGCGTGAGCTCCGCCATGCCTTCTTTGATGTATGACGGCAGATCGCCGAAGTCATTGATCACCGCGCCCATGATCGCATGGGTGAACTCATGCGCCAACGTCCGATCGAGGTAACCGCCCGAAGCACTGCTGCCCGCGCCGTTGACATCATTCGCACTGAGATTGCCATAGTAAGCCATGTTGACCGTCAAGGTGAGCTCAGTCGCTTTGCCGCCGGGATAAGAGCTGTTTCCCACGTAGGCGAGGGTACCGCTGTTAGCTTGGCTTTCGAATTTCAACGTGATGGTCTTGGCGCTATTGTTGATGCTTGAGTTGCTGAACGAATACTTTTCGCCATAGGAATCGGTGATGAGTTTGAGTGCATCTTCCGTCCACCACGTTTTGAGCCCACGCATGACCGTCTTTTGATCGTCCGTTAAACTTGCAAACGTCGTATCGCTCGAGAGTGCAACGGTGACGTTGCCGGCGGTGAACGAATTGCTGTTGAAACTCGTATCGAGCGCGCCCGTCTCGAGGACGATCGATTCTTTGTTCTTGACGGTCGAGCCGCCCATATCCCAACCGGTGACCGCGCCCGTATCCTCATTGTCGAGGATAATGCCGCAGTACTTGGCGAGGAAATCGGGATCGGCGGCGTCTTCAACGATCTTGGCGATCAACGTATCGGAGTTGGTATATTTGCCATTGGTCACGAGGTTGATTGCGCTGTTGAGAATGACGGTGGCATCGGTCTCGGTGGAGTCCGCCATCGAGTTCATGAAGTTTTGAATGACGTCTTGGGGAGTGGTCGACAAGGTGCCGACAACCGTATCGGCATTGTTGAGGTTGAGGTGCAAGCCCTTGGCGTTCTTGACGGTGACGGTGGCGGTGTCGTTTGAGAGAACGACATCTCTGCCGTCAAGCGATTGATTGACTTCACCGCTCAATGAGATGGTGTCCTCGCCGCCGATGTTGTTGATGGTGTTTGCGCCGGACTCGATGACGAAGAGATTTGAATCGGTGGTGCCGTCGAGAACGGCGTAACCTCCGCCGATCAAAGTAATTTCCTTGATGGAAGCACCGTTGTAGTACTTGAAAGAGTAAGTGGCTAGGCTGTCGGCGGTGCCGGCGGCGTTGAGCACGATGCCTGTGTCGTCGGTGATCATGATGACATTCGATCCCGCGCCGAGCTGCAACGTGGTGGTGTCGGTTGACCAGATGGTGACGGTATCATTGCCTGAGCCGGTGTTGATGGTGGCGCCGAGGGCAGCGGGTTGATTTAGAACGGAGTCGTTGCCGGCGCCCGCGCTGATCGAAACGTTGGTGCCTTCGTTATAAATTTTGTCGTCGCCCGCTCCCGCATCGATCGTCACGCTCGCGCCCCAGTTTTGCAGAGTGTCGGCGGCGTCAGTGCCGTTGAACTCTATGCTTGGGTTTGAGTTGGTTTGAGCCATAAAAACCTTCTCCTCCATGATAAAAATCCAATATCGATCAAATTCTAGCAACCGATTGCACGCCAATCAAGGATTTGCAGATTAGAATTTGGTTAGAAAAAAATAGAGCACCTTGCGATGCTCTCAGCGCTCGACGGAAGATCGATCGGATCATTTACGTTGAGCAGATGTATGAACGCTCGAGGCGACGATCAGATTGCAGGAGCGGAGCAAAGACGATTGGTCGTCGTCGAAGTTGAGTTCCCGCTCGCCGTCGCTTATCGACATGATCTCGTCGAGAGGAGTGTTGATGATCTCGTCGAGAGAGGCGGAACTCTGATTGGAGATGAAATTATTGGTGACGTTGCCGAAGGTGGTCTGCAGATGTCCGTCGACGAAAGCGGCTTGAACGTTATTGAGAGCGTCGGCATTGATCGCGATCGTGTTGAGAGAAGCATCGTAGCCCGAGATATTATTGACGGTCAGAGCGTCGCCGCCCGAAGTTTGATCGATCGTCGCGCCGTTGGTCGAAGAGTTTTTGAGAGTGATATCGTTGGTGCCCGCGCCGGTGACGATGCGATCGTTGGCGCCGGCGATGAAAGTATCGTCATTGCCCGAACCGATCAGCAGAGCCGCGCCGTTCTGATTGCCGACATAGACGGCGGAAGTTGAAGCGCTCGAGCCGTCGACGGTGCCGCCGTTTGAATGAGCGCCGCTGATCTGAAGTGTATGACCGTTGGAGTCGGCGATGTTGAAGGTGGAGGAACCGACGGTTGCGGCATTGCCGGCGATTACGATGGGATTGTTGGAGCCGTCGAATTGAATGGCGCCGTTGGTGAACTCGAAATCGCCGTTGGTGATGGCGTCGTAAATGTTATCGACGGCGACGACGAAAGTTGAGCCGGTGTTTGGATCGTAGCCTTGAGAGTTGACGCCGTTGGGAGCGTAGACGAGATCGTTGCCGCCGCTCGAGAGGTCGACCAGCTCATTATCTGAACCGTTGGCGGTGATGGTGTCATTGCCCTCGCCGCCGAGCAAAGTGACGTTGGCGAGAGAGGAGTTATTGATGAGAGAATCGCCGCCGTTGCCTGCGGAGATGAACTTATTGCCGTTGGCGGAGGCATTGATGTTGACGACGGAGCCGCCGGCATTGGGGAGCGTGACATTTTGATTGCCGTCGCCGAGAATGATGTTGACCGAGGAGGTTGAATCGGACAAATTGAGAGTGTTGTCGCTGTCGAGGGTTTAATCGGAGCCGACGGAAGTTGTGTCGTCGTCGGCGGAGGTAGTATCGTCAGCGGAAGTCGTGTCGTCGGTCGAAGTTGTATCATCAGAATCGGTGGTGCCGTCGAGCGCGGAGCCGTTGACGTAGACGTTGAAGCCGTTGTTGATGATGTTCGCGGCGTCACCTGTGAAGCTCGTGATCGACGCGTCGCCCGTCAGGTACCACTTACTGTTCTCGTCGAGTGTGACATTGACGGTGCCGACGGTTGAGCTTACGGTTGTGCCCGCGGCATTGGTAATGCTCCCGCCGATTGCTCCCGTCAACGTCGAGCTCGACAGCGTCATGGTCAAAGTCGAATCGCTGCCGACGAGGATATCTCCGCTCAACGTCTGATCGGTGGCGCTCAACGTCGCCACATTCGATGCGCCCGACCAACCGTCATCGCAGACCGACAGCAGTACGGTATCGCTCGACGAATTATTGATGGTGACGCCCGACAGGGATATGAGCGCGCTTGTATTGGTGACGTGGAAGACGTGACCGTTCTGACTGTTGAGCACGCCGCCCGTCATTGAGAAGGTCGACTGTCCGCTATCGGCGTCGCCCGACATCGACTGATAGATCATTATCGAATCGAGGAACGTCGCTTGCCCGTTGGTCTGAGTGTTATTGGCGGTCAAGGTGCAGTTGGTGAGCGCGACGGAGTTCTGCCCTTCGATGCAAACGCCTTCGGATAAATTTGATGTGAGAGTGGCGTCGCTGACAATGATATCGGCGGTAGAGTAGATGGCGGGCGAGCCCAATCCGCTCGAGGTATATGAGCCGCCTTCGACGGTGACATCGCCGCCGCCGCGATCGGTTCTGATCGGAGCCGACGATTGCCCGCTGGTGGTGATGGTCAAGTTGCGCGCGACGGTTTTGCCGCCGCCGGTAGTCATTATGCCGCCCGAATTGCCGCCGGTGGTTTGGATCGTCATGTTCGAGACGTAGACGATAGTTCCGTCGCCCGCCGCGCCGTTGGTGCCGCCGTTGCCGCCGTAGGAGAAGACGCCGTTGGCGCCGGTGGCGGAGGCGGTGACGGTGCCGCCGCTGATGGTGGTGGAGCCGCCGCCCTTGACCATGATGCCCGAGTTGATCCCGTAGAAATTACAGTTGTCGCCGCCGTCGGAATCGCCGCTTTTGGTGACGGTGGGATTGCTTATGACGACATCGCCGTCGGTGTTGATGAGCAGAGCATTTTGATCGGCGGTCGATGATGTATAAGTTTGATCGGATTGGACGGTGGCGGAGGTAATTTCGGTTGCGCCCGTCCATGAAACATCGCTGCTCGAGGAGCCGCCACCACTGCCGCCGCTTCCGTCGGGAGGAGTGCCGCCGCCACCGCCGCTTCCGTCGGGCGGATCACCGGGAGGACCGTCGAAGAGTTGAAGATCGAAGAAAAACCTTTCCATGGTCAATTGCTCCTTTGAAATCATTTTGATCGGATACAAACTGATTTAATATCAAAATGCCGAGGCTGTCAACGAAAAATGGATTGGCACAAAAAAATAAGGGGCACCGATGTCGGTACCCCTTTAGTTTCGATTGAGCCGCCGAGTTTTTGTCGGTGACTCTCCCGATTATCGTATCTGATTATTGAAGGTCTCCGCGCGGAATTTTACTTCCGGTTGAATCCCTTATTCTTGCGATCCGCGCCAAACTTCGTGCCGTCGTTAAGCTCGAAGGTGACATCGGCTTTACCGTTGAGGGTAAGCGAACCGCCGTCCTGCATCGAGAGGACAACCTTGTCGTCGTCGACCTCGGTGAAGCGTGCGTTGATGTCGTCGATGGAGATGTCGAGGAGTTTGATCACGTCGCCGTCCTTCGCATTCTCAATCACATCGTCGCCGTTGCCCTTGAGGTAGAAGTACTCGTTGTAGCCGTCGCCGCCGAAGAGGGTATCATCGCCGGAATCGCCGCCCCACAGGCTGTTATTGCCGGAGCCGCCGTAGATGACGTTGTCGTTCTCGTTGCCGATCAAGACTGCGTCGCCCTCGTAGCCGGTCGCGTCGATAACGATCTGGTCGTTGTCGGTGAGCTTGACGGTGGTGCTCGCGTCGGTGAAGTCGACCTTGACGGTTGCATCGCTCTCGGCGACCTCTACGCTCATCGCATTGAGATCCGCCAAGTCTCTGCCGGTGCCGCTCAAGAAGTTGTTGGTCACGTTGCCGAACCTGGTCTGCAAGCGACCGTTGACGAAGCGAGCGGTCATATCAGCGAAGATTTCTGCGGTCTGACGGAAGAAGTCGAACAGCGGGCTGTAGTTCCTGAGGTTGTTGGTAGCCCTGTTTTCGGGGTTCCTGGTCATGTCGACCGTCACGCCGCCGTCACGAGTATGCTTGAGGTTGACGTCGTCGGTGCCGCCGGTGTTGAAGAAGGTATCGCCTGCGCCTGCGATCGCGGAGTCATTGCCGCTGCCGCTGGTGATGGCAGTCGAGCCTGCCTTGAGGCCGTCGCTGTTGCCGACGAGGAGTGCAGGAGCACTTGTGCCGCTTGCATCGACCGAGCCGCCGCCGCTGTAGGAGTTCATGACGCGATTGACATTGCCGTGCACGTCGGTGAGGTTCGACGTCATGGTTCCGACATTGCCCGCATCGCCGTCGAGGTTGACCGAGCACTCGGGATCCTTGGTCTCGATGCTGCCGTTGCCGAAGGCGATATCTCCGTTCTCGATTGCATCATAGATGTTATCGAAGCCGAGGCGAATTTGCGAGCCGGTGTCGGCGTCGTAGCCCTCGATGTTGACGTCGCCGCCTGTCGGATACAGGACGTTGGCGCCGGTGCCCATGGTGATGTTGGCGTTAGCGACCACGAAGGTGTTATCGCCGTCGCCGCCATCGATGTTGACGGTGCCGTCGCTTGCCTTGGAGACAACCATCGAGTTACCGTCGCCGAGCGTTACGTTGACGGTGCCTTCGAAGCCATCGGGGATCTCGAGACGCGAGCCGTCGCCATCGGGCAGTGTCACGTTGTAAGTGCCGTTGCCGTCTTCAGGCAGAGTGACCTTGACCGCGCCTTGGACATTGGAGAGATCGAGGTTAGTGGTTTCGCCGTCATTGGAGGAAGGCAGATCGACTTGGTCGCCGTCCTTGACGTTGGAGGTATTGACGTTATTGACGGTGTTACCGCTTTCGTCGGTAGTGGTGTCGGTGCTGATATCTGCGGTGTTCCAAGAACGGGTATCCTCGGTGGCGTCGTCAGCGCTCGGGACGGAAGTGGTGTCGTCGGAATCGCTGTCAGCGTCTGCGTCAGCATCGGCGTCAGCGTCAGCATCGGCGTCTGCGTCAGCATCAGCATCTGCATCGGCGTCAGCATCTGCATCAGCATCAGCATCTGCGTCTGCGTCAGCATCAGCATCTGCATCGGCATCAGCGTCTGCATCGGCATCAGCGTCTGCATCGGCATCGGCATCGGCATCTGCGTCAGCGTCAGCGTCAGCATCTGCGTCAGCGTCAGCATCAGCGTCTGCGTCAGCGTCTGCGTCTGCATCTGCATCTGCATCAGCGTCAGCATCTGCATCAGCATCAGCGTCGGCATCAGCATCACTATCTGCATCGCTGTCTGCGTCAGCATCACTATCTGCATCGCTGTCTGCGTCAGCATCACTATCTGCATCGCTGTCGCTGTCAGCATCGGAATCACTGTCGGCATCGGAATCACTGTCAGCATCGCTGTCGCTGTCAGCATCGCTGTCGCTGTCAGCATCGCTGTCGCTGTCAGCATCGCTGTCGCTGTCAGCGTCGGAATCGCTGTCGCTGTCAGCGTCGGAATCGCTGTCGCTGTCAGCATCGGAATCGCTGTCGCTGTCAGCATCGGAATCGCTGTCAGCATCAGAATCGCTGTCTGCATCAGTATCCTCGCCGGTGCTTGCGCCGGTGCTTGCGCCAGTGCTTGCGCCAGTGCTCGCGCCGGTGCTTGCGCCAGTGCTTGCGCCGGTGCTTGCGCCCGTGCTTGCGCCGGTGCTCGCGCCCGTGCTTGAGGATTCGCCGGTGCTCGAAGTCTCACCAGTGCTGGAACCTGCGCCCGTGCTGGAAGTCTCACCGGTGCTCGAACCTGCGCCCGTGCTCGAAGTCTCACCGGTGCTCGAACCTGCGCCCGTGCTCGAGGATTCGCCAGTGCTGGAGCCTGCGCCCGTGCTCGAGGATTCGCCAGTGCTGGAGCCTGCGCCCGTGCTCGAGGATTCGCCAGTGCTGGAGCCTGCGCCCGTGCTTGAGGATTCGCCAGTGCCAGATGTCTC
>JAFUXN010000092.1 GCA_017477125.1 Selenomonadaceae bacterium | reverse complement strand
GCGGAGAATTGGAGCGAGCCGCCACGCGAACCGGCGGGCGCTCCTTCCTTTAACCGTCGTCCGCACAGTTTTGTATCTGCCACCCAAAAATTTTTTGCTCGTCCCGTTCATATTGTCGACACGGAGAATGGGAGCGAGCCGCCGGCTTTGAAGGCGGGCGCTCTTACCTTTAACCGTCGCCCGCAAAGTTTTGTATCTGCCACCCAAAAATTTTTTGCTCAACCTGCTCATATTGTCGTCACGGTGCATTGGAGCGAGTCGCCGACTTTGAAGGCGGGCGCTCCTTCCTTCAACCGTCGCTCGCAAAGTTTTTTATCTGCCACCCAAAAATTTTTTGCTCGTCCCGTTCATGTTGTCGGCATGGAGAATGGGAGCGAGCCGCCACGCGAACGGGCGGGCGCTCCTTCCTTTAACCGTCGTCCGCACAGTTTTGTATCTGCCACCCAAAAATTTTTTGCTCGTCCCGTTCATGTTGTCGGCACAGAGGAAGGGAGCGAGTCGCCGCGCGAGTAGGCGGGCGCTCCTACCTTCAAACGTCGTCCGCACAGTTTTGTATCTGCCACCCAAAAATTTTTTTGCTCGTCCCGCTCATATTGTCGTCACAGAGGAAGGGAGCGAGCCGCCACGCGAACAGGCGGGCGCTCTTACCTTCAACCGTCGCCCTCAAAGTTTTGTATCTGCCACCCAAAAATTTTTTGCTCGTCCCAATCATGTTGTCGGCATGGAGAATGGGAGCGAGCCGCCACGCGAACGGGCGGGCGCTCCATTTTTTTAGTCGCACCCCCACATATGATCATCGGCTCAAGATGAAGGTCACGTGCACCGACGCCGAGCACGCCACCGTTCCCGCTTCGATCGGTGTCGCCGCGTCCATCGACGCCTCCATCATCGGCATCGCTTTCATGTTACGTTGCATGCCGTAAAATCCTCCGCCGTTGATGTTCACGTCCTGCACCCCGACGATCCTCACGCCCAACTCTTGCGCCGTCAGTTCAGCCTTTCGACGCGCATCACCGATCGCCGCCTTCAATGCCTGCTCCTCCAACGCCTTCTGATTCTTAAATCCGAAATCCAACGAGTTGATGTTGTTTGCGCCGTTCGCCAACGCCGAGTCAATTATCTTCCCGATCAGCTCAAGGTCGTCGACCGTCACGTTGACCGTGTTGCTCACCACATAGCCGTTAATCTCGTGCCGACGTCCCTCCTCGGCTCGATAGTTCGGACGGAAATTATAATCGCTCGTGTGGATGTTGCGCCGCTCGACCCCCAACTTCACTATCGAATTGACTATGCCTTGCGCCGCTCGCGCGTTGTTCGATTGAGCCAAGCCCGCGTCCCGATCCTGCGTCACCACTCCGATTGAGATCGTCGCTCGATCCGGCGCCGCCTCGACTATTCCCTCGCCGCTCACAGATAACGTCGGCACCCGCTCCTCCGCCGACGCCGTTTCACTGTGCGCCGCCATCGACAGCAACAGCACCAACGCCGCCAATATTATTTTCGACATGGATCATTTCGCCTCCGATTTCTTGTTGAGCGCCTTGTCCTTGTAGAACTTCGTGCCCTTGAGCGTCGCCTCGAGCGTCAAGCCCTTCTTCGTCATCTGATATACCCACGTGCCCCTCGCCGCAAAGTCCGCGCCCTCGAATGAGCCACCCGACACGCCGTCGCTCGCCGACGCTTCCGCCGACCCGCCGAATCTCGTCTTGCCCACGATGAACGAATCCCACGCGTCCTTGTCCTCGAACACGAAGATCAGATCATATTCCTTCGCGCCGAGCCCGAGCCCGCCGCTCACCTCGCGCATCTTCATGAACACTTCTTCGCCCGTCTCATTGTTGATCGCCAGCCCGCGCCCTCGAGCACTCCCCAAGAAGAGCACCTTCACGCCCGAGTTTGACATCGTCGCATAAGCGTAGCACTCGTTGATAACGCGTTCGGCATTGGGATATTTTTGATAGAGACGTTCGAGCGTGGCAGCCGACAGTTGCCTGACCTCATTGCGTTGCTGTTCGAGCGTCTCATCGGATTTCGCCAGCGCCGTCGCGCTCATCATCAACATCAGCGCCGACATCAGTACCGCCAAAAAATTTCTCATGTCCGTTCCTCCTCTCAACGCCGACCATTGTACCAAATCCAATCGGATCGATCAATCCGATCAATCGCGAGGTATGTTGAGCTCCGCCATCACGAATTTCTGTTCGGCTTCCATCTCGAGCCGCTCCGTCTCCTCCATGTGATCGTAGCCGAGCAGGTGCAGCATGCCGTGCACGATCAGGAAAATGATCTCGCGTTTGAACGAGTGACCGTACTCGACCGCTTGCGCCCGCGCCCGATCGATGCTCACGATTATATCTCCCAGCGTGTCAATGTGATCCTCGTCGTCAAAGATGATTTCGGGCTCGTCGCTCTCATTGAACGCAAACGACAGTACATCGGTCGGTCGATCGATCCCGCGGTATTGACGATTGAGATCATGTATGCGTTGATCGTCGGTGATGGTGATGCTCACCTCGCAATTGGCGGCGTCGTAGAGTTCGCCCATCGTCTCGACCGCTCGAATGATCTCATGCTTGATCTCTTCGTCGAGCTCAAGCGTCTCGGGCTCCACGTTGATCGTTATGTCCATTAAAATCTTCCTCCGTTTGAGGTTGTATCCCCTCAAGTATGTCGCGCCCGCCGCTGTCGAGAAGACGTTGAGCCAGTTCAGCCCCCAAACGTTGAGCCTCGTCCGTCGAGCCGACCGCCGACCCGCGCATCACCTTCGAACCGTCAAGCGACGCTATCAACCCGCTGACGGTTATTTTGTTGCCCTCAACCGTCGCGTACACTCCCACCGGCACTTGGCAACCGCCCTCGACCACTCTCAAGAACGATCGCTCCGCCGTCACCGCCAACCGCGTCTCCCGATCGTCGAGCACGCTCACCAGCTCCTCAACCAAACGATTATCTTCAACGAGCTCAACCGCCAACGCCCCTTGACCCACCGCCGGCATCATCACCGTCGGCGACAGCTCCGCGCGGATCCGATCTCCAAAGCCCAACCGTCGAAGTCCCGCCGCCGCCAAGATGATCGCATCGAAACGTCCCTCGTCCAAACGTCGAAGCCGCGTCTCAACATTGCCCCGCAAGTCCTCAACAACCAAGTCCGATCGCAACGCCAACAGTTGAGCTCGACGACGTAAGCTCGATGTCCCGACCACCGATCCGCTCGGCAGCTCCTCTATCGATCCAAATCGATTGCTCACAAACGCATCAAAAGGATCGGCACGACGAGTGATCGCCGCTAATTTCAGTCCCGTCGGCAGATCGATCGGTACGTCCTTCAGGCTGTGCACCGCCAGATCGATCCGCCCGTCGAGCAACGCCGCCTCGAGCTCTTTGGTGAATAAGCCCTTGCCTCCGATCTTCGCAAGCGGCGCGTCCAATATCCGATCGCCCTTCGTCGTTATCCTGATCAGTTCGACATTCATTGACGGGTATTTCGATCTCAACTCGCCCGCTATGAAATTCGCCTGCCATAACGCCAGCGCACTGCCCCGCGTCCCGATCCTAATGCTGTTCATATTGCAAGCCTCCGTCGTCGAGATTGAACAAGCCCTTGACCGCATCGGCATAAAACTTCTCATTGGGAGTTCCCGCCGACGAATTTAAATTCATCATCGGAAGCCGCAACAGCTTGCGCACGATCATCTTGGTCATGTTGTCGATAACCCGCTGCTCCTCGATCGTCAACGCCGTCAACTTCGACGACGCCCGCTTGATCTCCCGCAATCGAACTTCCTCCGCGCGTTCCGATAACGTTGCCATCAACGGTTGAAACGGCATGTACTTGTATCGCTCGACCAGTTCAGCCGTCGCCTCACCGATGATCGCTCGAGCCTGCTCCGCTTCCTCACGACGTTGCTTGAAATGCTCGTCGACCACCGCCTCAAGGTCGTCGATGTTGTAAAGCGTCACGCCGTCGATCAAACCAACCTCGGGCTCAACGTCCCGCGGCACCGCGATATCGATCACAAATATCTTTCGACCGTTGCGCCACGTCATCAGCTGATTCATGCTCCGATGCTTGATCACGTAATGAGGCGCGCCCGTCGACGTCACGATCACATCAACATCGATCGCTCGCGTCAACGCCTCGTCCCATGCGATCGCCTCGCCTCCGATCTTCGACGCCAGTTCCTCCGCCCGCTCCAAATGTCGGTTGGCGACGAATATTTTTTTGACCCCATGCGACATCAGATGTTGAGCGGTGAGTTCAGCCATCTTGCCCGCGCCGAAGATCAATGCCTTGCGTCCGACCAGTCCGTTGAGCTTCTTCGATGCCAGCTCAACCGCCGCGTACGATACCGACACCGAATTATATGCGATGCGCGTCTCGGTTCGAACTCGTTTGCCCACCGCGATCGCTCGATTGAACAGAGTGTTGAGCACCGTGCCCGTCGCGCCCAACTCCTTTGCGATCGAATACGCTTCTTTGACCTGCGAAAGTATCTGCCCCTCGCCAAGCACCAACGAATCAAGGCTCGCCGCGACCTCAAACAGATGACGAATGCAATCGACGCCGTAGAAGGTATAAAGATACTCGTCGGCGCAATCGAAGAAAGCCCGCTTCAATTGCTCAACACAAACACAGCGCTCGGTGGGGCAATCGTGATCAACGAGCTCATGCGCCGCCTTGTGGACGTTGGCGGCATCGACCAACGCATAGAGCTCCGTTCGATTGCACGTCGAGAGCAACACCGCCTCAAACGAGTTGCGTTCGAGCAGTTTGCGCCGAATGTCGTCCTTCGACAGGGAAAATTTTTCGCGTACGTCAATCGGTGCCGTCCTGTGATTGAGCCCGATAACTATCAAGTGCATTGCGGATATTCACCTCTACATTATGCTTGGCGGTCGAGCGCATTGATTCGATCTCGTCGAGCCGTTGACCGAAGTCATCATCGAAAATGTTCTCGAGCGTTTGACGGATCAGTTTGGAGAGTGCGGGCGACGCGCCGCCGGTCGAGATCGTCAGCATGAATTTGCCGCGACGGATCGTCGACGGGTTTTCGAAACGCAAGCCGCCGTCGAACGATCGATCGACCACGTTGACGAGCATGCCCTTGTCGATCGCCTCCGTCGCCGCCGCTCGATTGACGTCGGGATCGTCCGTCGCCGCGATCATCAGCACTCCGCGCGGAAGACTGCCCGCCTCGTAGCGTCGCTCGCTCCATGTGAGACGCCTTGCATCAACCAAAGTTTTAAGCTCGTCGCAGAGCTCGGGCGCGATCACATGAACGCTCGCCTTCGCCTCGAGCAGCCCGCAAATTTTTCGGTGAGCCACGCGTCCGCCGCCCACCACCACACAAATTTTATCCTCCACGTCGAGATTGATCGGATAACTCAATCGCATTCGCCTCCCCGCATTATGAATTACGTTCAACATTGACGATATTATAGCAACGATCCGTCGGCAGTGCAAAATAATTTTCGAGCGGCAGGGAATTGCGGCGGCGCGTTGAATACAATTTTAAACGACAACGAGCACAAGGAAGGGATCAATGTGATTG
Source organism: Selenomonadaceae bacterium (assembly GCA_017477125.1). Lineage (GTDB taxonomy): Bacteria > Bacillota > Negativicutes > Selenomonadales > Selenomonadaceae > Quinella. Next base: position 24,777 of record JAFUXN010000092.1, on the reverse strand, counting down.
ACAAGAGAGAAGTGCAAACGATGTTGATCGCAGACGACCGGGACGGTTGCCTTCGGTTGAAGAATATTTTCGGCGGCGAGTTTGCGACGTTCGAAACCAACGGCGGCGATGAGTTCTTCACTCTCATGACCGCCCACAAAGTTGACATCGCTCTGGTCAACATGAAACTTCCGCGCGGACGTGAGTTCATGCTCCGCCTCAAGTCGGACGATCATTTCTTGGAAATCCCCGTGCTCGCGTTGGTCAACACCACTGAGGAAGGAGCTCGCGCGCTCGACAACGGCGCATCAGATTTCCTCATTCGCCCCTTCAATGAAGTCATTGCTCGCCATCGGGTTTATAACGCTCTCGATAAATTCTCCGCCGATCGTCGGCTCGCCAAGGCGAAGCTCGTTCAACAATCCCTTGCCGCGCCCGATTCCGATGAGCTCGATCACTTGACGGGGCTTTGCAATCGGGAGGCGTTCTATAAAAAATCAGCGGCGCTCATGCATTCGGACGTCGAACGCAAATACTTCATCGTCTACTTCGACATCAGTTGTTTCAAGGCGATAAATGATCTGTTCCACATCGAGACGGGCAATCTGATCCTTCGGACGGCGGCGAATTATTTCAAGCGGCAGATCGATCCGACGGTCGGGATATGCGGTCGCATGGAGGCAGATCATTTTGTTGTGTGCGTGCCGCAGGATCGGATCAACATCGGCTCGCTGCTTGAGGGCTTGGACGGAGTGATCCGCGACCTCGACATCAGCCACAACATTTTATTCTACGCCGGCGTTTATCCCGTCAACAACATCGAATTGCCCGTCGATCAGATGTGCGATCGGGCAAACATGGCGCTCAAGAAGATCAAGGGCAATTACATGAACCGTTATGCCTACTACGACGACGGCATGCGCGAGGTGATGTTGCAGGATCAGATGATCGTGCGGGACATGGAGGCGGCGCTTCGAGAAAATCAGTTTGCGATCTTCCTGCAGCCGGTGTACAACGTCAAGACCGACAACATTGACAGCGCCGAGGCATTGATCAGATGGTTTCACCCGATCAACGGCATGATCTCGCCGGGCAAATTCATTCCTGTGTTCGAGCGCAACGGTTTCATCGTCAAGACCGATCGATTTGTGTGGGAGTCGGTATGTCGGTTCATCAAGGAGCAACGCGAGCAGACGGGGCAGGTGATCCCGATCTCGGTGAACGTGTCGCGGCTCAACTTCTACAATCTCGATCTGTTGGAATTTCTGTTGGGGCTGCTCGAAAAATATGATCTCGAATCGTGGATGCTCAAGCTCGAGATCACCGAGAGCGCTTACACCGACAACCAACATCAGTTGATGTCGATCATCAGAGCGTTCAGAGAGGAAGGCTTCCCCGTGCTGATGGACGACTTTGGTTCGGGGTACTCGTCGCTGAACATGCTCAAGAATTTGCCGGTCGACGTGTTGAAAGTTGATATGGCATTCGTGCGCGAGCTCGAGGAGTCCGAACGCGCGTACATGATATTGAAGTTCATCATGATGTTGGCGCGGGAGCTTGGCATGGACGTGATCGTTGAGGGCGTCGAGACCAAAAAGCAATTGGATTACCTTGTGAGCCTGGGCGCCGACAAAATTCAAGGTTATTACTTCTCGCGCCCGTTGCCGATCCCCGACTTCAAACAATTACTCGAAGCAAAGCGTCTCGAACACGAGCGCCTGTGATAAGTTCAGTGTTGATGGGAGGAATTAAAACATGCCGACAATCAAGAAAGAATCCTTCGGGAAACTCAAAGGCGGGCAGGAGGCAACCCTCTACACCCTTCGCAACAACAAGGGCAATGAGGTCAAGGTTACCGACTTCGGAGCGCGCATCGTGTCGTGGCGTTTCCGCAATGCCGACTTCGAAAACAAGTTCATTTTGATCGGACACAAGACCGCCGCCGATTACGAAGCCGACGATAAGGAGCTCGGCGTTGTGTACGTCGACGGCAAATCCGATCTCGCCGACAAGATTTGGAGCGCGTCCGAGCACGTTGAGGGAGTGACCTTCTCAATCACCGACGGCGATCGCAAAGTCTCTGTCACTTACAGCGTTTCGAACGACAACGAGTTGAGCATCAAGTACGAGGCGAGCGGCGGCGTCGAGGACGTTTCGACCAAGATGGTGTTCAGCGGCGACGCGCTCACCGCCCCCGACTTCAAAGTCTTCTCCGACGACTTCAAATCCGTCGACGATAAGATGTGGAAGCTCATCGATAAGCCCGCCGAGGTCGAGATGGAGCTTGGCATGTTCGGTTTCGATATCGGTTGCCCGATCGATTACCTTGATGCCGGGCTCAAGAACGGCGCCGATATCTTCTCCGCCGCCGACAAACTCTTGCTCAACATGTACGCCACGCAGGACAACGTTCACGTCGAGAAGCTGCCCGACGGATTTGCGATCAAGACCAGCGGCACCAAGAAGACCGACAACGGTGAGATCAAGTCGCAGACCGTCTACGTGCTCAAGAACAGGAGTTAATGCAGTCAAGCGATGATACATTCTCAACTCAGGAGCGGCTACACGACGGGGGCATGCGCCGCCGCCGGCGTCAAAGCATCGCTCCTTTTTCTTTGCAACGATCAACGCGTCGAGCGGATCGAGCTGACGGCTCTCGACGGAACCGCATTGACGATCCCGATCAAAGCCGTCGAGCGCCTTGACGAGCGGACGATCCGCGCGGAGGTGATCAAGTTCAGCGGCGACGACCCCGACATCACCAACGGCGCATCGATCATCACGACGGTCAAGCTCGTTGAGGGCGACGGGATCAAATTCATAGGCGGCGAGGGCGTGGGGCGCGTGACGAAGGCGGGCTTGTCGGTGCCGATCGGTGAGCCTGCGATCAATCCCGGACCGCGTCAATTGATCCGAAATGTCGTCGACGAGTTTGATAGATCGATCGGGCTTGAGGTGACGATCTCGATCCCGAACGGCGTTGAGCTCGCCAAGCGGACGCTCAACCCGACGCTGGGGATCGAAGGCGGGCTGTCGATCATCGGGACGACGGGCGTGTTGCGACCAATGTCGGAGGACGCATTCAAACGCTCGTTGGTGCCGCAGATCGATGTGGCGCTCGCCGACGGATTTCGATCGATCGTATTCGTGCCGGGCAAGATCGGTGAGACGATCGCTTGTCGGTTGTCGATCCCAAGCGGCGCAATCGTTCAGACGAGCAACTTCATCGGATACATGCTCGAGGCGGCGGCGGATCGCTCCGTCGAACGCGTGATGCTGCTCGGACACATCGGCAAGCTGGCGAAGGTGGCGGCGGGCGTCTTCCACACTCATAACCGCGTCGGCGACGGACGGCTTGAAACGATGGCGGCATGGGCGGCGGCGGAGGGATTGGATCGAAAGTCGGTCGCTGAAATTCTGTCGGCGAACACGACGGAGGAGGCGATCGGGATCATCAACGCCAACGGCTTGCAACGGGTGTATAATGTGATCGCGGCACGAGCGTCGGCGCGGGCTCAACGGTATGTGTTCGGGCGGCTGACGGTCGGGACGGTGCTGGCGGCGCTCGACGGAACGATCCTCGGGCTCGATCAAAATGCGCAACTGATCGGAGGCGAATTGCATTGGGATTTAAGATCATAGTGGCGGGCATCGGTCCCGGCGGTGAGGATTTCATTTCGCCCGCCGCTCGTCAAACCATCGACCGCGCCAAAATTTTGGTTGGCGGACGTCGAGCGTTGAGCCAATTCGCCGTCGACGATCGGATCACGTTCCCGATCACCGCCGACATCGATGCCGCCGTCGACTTCATCAAAGTGATCCCGTCGATCAGCGCGATCCAATTGGCGGCGCTCGACGGAACGCTCCTCGGGCTCGATCAAAATGCGCAACTGATCGGAGGCGAATTGCATTGGGACATAAGATCATAGTGGCGGGTATCGGTCCCGGCGGAGATGATTTCATTTCGCCTGCCGCTCGTCATGCGATCGACCACGCAAAAATTTTGGTTGGCGGACGTCGAGCGTTGAGCCAATTCGCCGCCGACGATCGGCTCACGTTCCCGATCACCGCCGACATCGATGCCGCCGTCGACTTCATCAGATCGAACGTTGAGCGCGACGATGTGACGGTGATGGTGAGCGGCGACCCGGGTTATTATTCTCTGCTCGATACGTTGCGCCGCGAGTTCGATCCGAGCATCATTGAAGTGATCCCGTCGATCAGCGCGATGCAATTGGCGTTCGCTCGAGCGAAAATGCCGTGGCACGACGCAACTCTGTTGAGCTTCCACGGTCGCCGCCCGCCCGACGCCGAACTGTTCTACGCGCCACATCGAGTGCTGGGGCTTTTAACCGACGGGTCCTTCCATTCGCAATCGATCTCAAAAATTTTATTAGCCCTCGGTTGGGCGCCAGATACCAAAATTTTTATTGCCTTAAGGCTGTCGTACCCCGACGAGCAGCTCATAGAGATGACGTTGGGGGAGGCGGCAGGCAGAGATCCGATCAAGCATTGCGTGTTGATAGTGGGAGGCGGCGACGATGATTGACGACGGCGAGTTCATACGCGGGAAGGTGCCGATGACCAAGCAGGAGATTCGAGTGCTGACGATCGCCAAGGCTCGATTGACGGCTGATGATGTGGCGGTCGACGTGGGGGCGGGCACGGGCTCGTTGACGATCGAAGCGGCGATGAAATGTCGGAAGGTGTACGCGCTCGAGCGGAACGCTGACGCGGTCGAGCTCATCAAGCGGAACGTTGAGAAGTTTGCGGTCGACAACGTTGAGATCATTTATGAGACGGCTCCGCGCGGATTGGATCGGATCGATCGGATCGATGCGGCGATCATCGGAGGCAGCGGCGGACATCTCGTCGATATCCTCAACGAGATCGATCAACGGTTGGTGACGGGCGGGCGGCTGGTGCTCAACTGCATTACGATTCAAAGTGCGTCGACCGCGCTCGATTGGTTGAGAGCTCGCGACGCCTACGAGCACAACGCGATCCAAGTGCAGATCAATCGGATTGAGCGGGTGGGGCGTGTGGACATGGCGCGCGCCCTCAATCCCATCTTCATTGTCGATGCTGTTAAAAGGAGGCTTTAAAAATGGTTGCTTCAATCGGAAGGCTCTCAAACATGACGCTCGGAGAAATTTACGCCGAAATCGACGACGTACGTCGGGCAAAAGGAATCGCACAGTCGGAGACTGAGCCTTACAAAGCTCATCGAGCACTGCAGATCATTCGCGAAATCCAAGAGGAATCTGAACGCAACGGGTTGTCGAACATGACGCTCGAAGAAATCAACGCCGAAATCTATGCCGCGCGACGCGAAATGGAAGCGGAAGCAAAATGACGTTCTACGCCGTCATCGATACTAACGTGTTGGTGTCTTCGATGTTGAAAGGCAATTCCGTTCCGGCGCAAGTCATTTCGCATGTCGTGTCAGGAAAAATAATTCCGGTGTTGCACCGAGACATAAGACGTTCATCGTCACACCGCGCGAGATGCTCGATATCATCAATCAATCAAACGAAAGTGAGTGATTCATATGGTGCACATAGTCGGAGCAGGTCCCGGCGATCCCGATCTGATCACCGTCAAGGGCAAACAACTTTTGGAGACTGCCGACGTCGTCATCTACGCCGGTTCTCTGATCAATCCCGAGCTTCTCAAATTCTGTCGAGCCGACGCTCAACTGCACGACTCATCCAAAATGACGCTCGCCGAAGTCATTTACACGATCGATCAAGCCGAAGCGAAGGGGCTCACGACCGTTCGTCTCCACACCGGCGACCCGTCGATCTACGGCGCGATTCAAGAGCAGATTGACGAGCTCGATCACCTCGGCATCAAGTTCGACATCACCCCTGGCGTCAGTTCATTCCTCGCCGCCGCCGCGTCCCTCCGTCAAGAGTACACGCTGCCCGGCATCACGCAGACGGTGATCATCACGCGGCAGAGCGGCAAAACTTTCGTCCCCGATCGCGAGAGTTTGAAGCGGCTCGCTCAACATCAAACGACGCTTTGCATCTTCCTGTCGATCAGCATGATAGAGGAGGTCGTGAGCGAATTGATTGAGGGCGGTTTCGAGCCCGACACTCCGATCGCGATCGTCGAACGGGCGTCGTGGGCGAACGAGAAGATCATTCGCGGCACGCTCAAGACGATCGTCGAGCAGCTCCGCGCGGATCCGATCAAGCGGACGGCGATGATAGTGGTGGGGCATTGTCTCAACTCGCAACCGGGGAAGTATCTGCCTTCGCAACTGTACTCGCCGAAGTTCTCTCACATGTTCCGTCGAGCGAAGTAAATTTTATGGCTTGCCAAAAGGCGCCCGACGTTATAGAATGAAAAAAACCTTTTCGACCAAGGAGGGATTCGAAATGGATTTTGCATCGATAGGGAACGTGCGCACCTACGCACGCATGACGAATTTAAAATTCGCGGCGAACCATCGGCTCAAGACAGGACAGAGTCTCGTCGGGTCGAACGGTCAGCTGAATTTCTCGACGTTGGGGCGCTCGTCGTTTGTCGATCAGATGATGAAGTCGCAGAAGCAGAGCGGCGACGAGATCAGTAAGAAGAGGTTGGCGGCGATCAAGCGCAAACTCATGAGCGGCAAGAAGCTGTCGAATGAGGAAATGGGCTATCTTATGCGGCACGACTCGAAGTTGTACAACAAGGCGAAGCGTGTGGAGGAAGCGCGGGAGGAGCTCAAATCTGATCTGCGTCAAGCGAAGTCGAAGGCGGAAGCGCGCAAGGCGTTGACGCGAGCGATCATGAAGGCGTCGGCGGAATGCACGGCGGAGCTCGATGCGGCGCAAAAGGCGGGCGGCGGAGGCATGTCGGTCGGAGGTTTCGACGGCGGATCGATCGGGCTTGACGGCGGAGCTCTTTCCTTCGATCAAAGTTTTTCCAATCAAAGTTTTTCCGATCAAAATATTTCTGTCGGGATCGATGCGAAAGTTGAGACCGCTGCGCCTTCGACGGAAAATAATTTGTCGACGTCGTCGGCGTCGTCGGACGAGAAGCCGACCAAGGACGACATTCTTGAGAAGTACATAATGATCATTCGGGCGCTCGAGGACGAGTGGCGCACGTTCACCAAGTCGAAGCAGTACAAAGCATTGCCCGACGAGCTCGATGACGAGGTAAAGTTGGACGCGCGTCGAGACAAGGCGATCTCAAAGTACCGCGCGGCGATGAGCATGTCGGCGGTCAAAAATTAATCGGAGCAAAGGTGGTGTTGAGTTGAGCATAATCAGCGAAGGCTATTATTTCATTGCGGTCGCGTTGGCGGTCGCGTTGCTGCTTGGCATCGCCGGCAATCCGTACGCGGCGATCGTTCCGACGGTGTTGGCGTTTTACTTTGCATATTTCTTCCGCAATCCGACGCGCCACATCCCCGCCGACGAGTCCGCGATCGTTTCTCCCGCCGACGGCACCGTTCAGGACGTGGTGCACATCGACGACGATGATTTTGTCAAGCGGGCGGGCACGAAGGTGATCATCTTCCTGTCGGTGTTCGATGTGCATGTCAATCGCAGTCCGATCGCCGGCGAGATCAAAATACAGAAATATATTTGCGGGCGGTTCCGTCCGGCTTACAAAGATTCGGTGGGCTTCGAGAACGAGCGGCACCTGATCGGGATCGAGAATGATCGATTGCGGGTGACGGTGACGCAGGTGGCGGGCATCTTGGCTCGACGGATCGTCAGTTGGGTGACGCTCGATGACAAGCTCGAGAAGGGCGAGCTCTACGGACTGATCCGATTCGGCTCGTGCACGGAGATCGTCATGCCCGACGATGTTGAGGTGCTGGTCAAGAAGGGTCAAAAGGTCTACGGCGGCGAGACGATCATCGGGCGGATCAAAAATTAAACGGAGTGTGTTTTGATGAGGCGAATGATACCGAACCTGTGCACCTCGGCGAACCTGCTGTTTGGAATGTGTTCGATCCTGTCGACGTTCCACGGCGATTATTTTTTTGGATCGATCTTCATACTGATCGCGCTGATCGCCGACGGGCTCGACGGCAGGATCGCTCGAGCGTTGGGCGTCGTCAGTGAGCTCGGCAAGGAGATGGATTCCCTCTGCGACCTCGGGTCGTTCGGCATCGCGCCGGCGTTCCTCGCCTACTCCTTCTGCATGCATCACTTCGGATATTACGGTTGGGTCGCGGCGATCCTGTTCGCGCTGTGCGGCATGTGGCGCCTCGCTCGATTCAACGTCAACACCGGCGTGGTTCACGGCTACTTCATGGGGCTGGCGATCCCTGCGGGCGGTTGCATCGTCGCGTCGACCACGTTGTTGTTCCTCGCCCTCGACGTGCACCCCGAAGGCTACGGTCTGGTTTATCCCGTGACGATGATCGCCGTCGCCTATCTGATGGTCAGCCACGTGCACTATCCCGATTTCAAGGGCGGAGGCGAGAAATTATATTTGGCGGCGAAGATTTTTGCGGCGGCGATGTTCGCGGCGATCATCTACTTCGCTCAGACCGCTCCCGTCCAAGCCGTTTTGACCGCCGGATTTTCAACTTACGCCGTCTTCGGCATCGTCAACTCGCTCATCGCGCTGATGAATCGGCAAGAGGAGTAATCAGATGATAAATTATCCGTTCGATGTCGTGATGGTGCCTCTGCAGATCATCTTGTTCCTGTTCATGATGTATTTCTTTGTGATCGGATTCTGCGGCATGTGGCGTCGGCATGAGGACAAGATCACCACGCCGTCGAAAAAATTTGCGGTCATCGTCGCCGCACACAACGAGCACAACGTTGTCGGTCAGCTGATCAAAAATCTGCACGACCTCAATTATCCGAAGGAGCTCTACGATATCTATGTGATCGCCGACAATTGTTCGGACGACACGGCGGCGATCTCTCGAGAGGCGGGCGCAATCGTGTGTGAGCGGTTCGACAGCGAGAAGAAGAGCAAGGGCTATGCGCTCGAATGGATGTTTGAGAAGTTGTTTGCGATGGAGCGCGACGGGAAGATTTACGACGCGGTTGCGATCTTCGACGCGGATAATTTAGTGCACCCGCAGTTCCTGATGGAGATGAACAATCGTCTGATGAAGGGCGATCGGATCATTCAAGGGTTCCTCGACGCGAAAAATCCTTATGATACGTGGGTGGCGGGGACGTTTGCGATTGCGTTCTGGGTGATCGATCACGTGTCGCACTTGGCGAAGACCAACATCGGATTGTCGGCGGTGCTCGGCGGGACAGGCATGTGCATCACGCTCGACGTGCTCAAGAAGTACGGTTGGCGAGCGACGTGCCTGACCGAGGACATGGAGTTCACGATGAAATCTCTGGCGGAGGGGATCAAGACGACGTGGGCGCACGATGCGATCGTCTACGATGAGAAGCCGTTGACGTTCAAGCAGTCGTGGACGCAGAGAAAGCGTTGGGCGCAAGGGCAGTTCGACGTGGCGCACAGATTCATTCCGAAGATGTTGGTCGAGGGCTGGCGTCGGAAGGACATTCGCATTTGGGACGGTTGCATTTACTTATTGCAGCCGCATTTTTTAATGTTGTCGGCGTTCTTCATCGTGGTGAGTTACATACAGCTGGCGTTTGAGCCGTTCTACACCAACATCTGGTCGATCCTGCCGTCGCAGTTGATGACGGCGATCATGATTGGTCAGTACCTGCTGCCGATGATCATCCTGATCAAGGTGCGGGCGAAACTGAAGTCGTGGTTTTATCTGTTGCTGTACCCGGTGTTCATCTACACGTGGCTGCCGATCATCTTCATTGGATTTGTCAAGAGGAATGATCATGAATGGAGCCACACTCAACACACTCGGGCGCTCGACTACGATGATATGAAATCCGAACGTTGAAGGGAACGGGTAAAGACAAGGGCGCCCGCCTCTCGATGGGGGCGGCTCGCCCTGATTCATGATCAGAGGTTCAACGGTTGAAGGGGTGACGATGAAAGAAGGGCGCCCGCCTTTAAAGCCGGCGGCTCGCCCGATCCTCTTTGGTCTGCCAAACAGTTTGGGCGACGAATAAAATTTTCGGGGCTGAAAATTTTTTCGGGACGCCGACAATAAAAAGCGGGCGAGCCGCTTACTTCAAGAGCGGTCGCCCGTTATTTGTTTCCATCGATCAGAGTACAATTTTACTCTTTGAAGAATTTCTCTGCGCCCTCGTTCATCTTGATGAAGTCCATGCCCTCAAGCGCCTTGTCCTTCGAAATCTGCTTCGCCGCCGAGTGAGCCACGCCAATCTTGTCGAGATTACCAAAGATGGCCTTCGTCACTTCGTAACCGGTGTTCGCATCAACCTTCTCGTTGGTCACGAGGATCGCCATCACCGACACCGTCTTGACGTCTTGATCGAAGCCCTGATATGCACCGCTCGGGATCGTCGCCTTCGTGTAGAACGGATACTTCGCAATCAACGCATCGGCTTGAGCGTCTTCGACCGGCAACAATCTGATCTGATTCTGCGACGCAACATCCTGCACGGACGCCGTCGGATAACCCGCGGTCAGGAACGCCGCATCAACCGTGCCGTCCTTGAGAGCGATCGCGCCGTCGGCGAACGACAGGAACTGCTCATTGACATCGTCATAAGTGATCCCGTAAGCCTCGAGAATCTGACGAGCATTCGCCTCTGCGCCCGAGCCCGCTGCGCCGACCGCAACCATCTTGCCCTTGAGATCGTTGATCGATTTGATCCCCGACGACTCGAGCACTACGAATTGGCACGTCTCGGGGTAGAGCGACGCCACGCCGCGCAAGTTTTCGATCTTGCCGGTCTCGTCGAACATCTCCGTGCCGTTGACGGCATAATAGGTGATGTCGTTCTGAACGATGCCGAGCTCGACGCGTCCTTCCTTGAGCATGTTGATGTTGGCGACGGAAGCGCCCGTGGCTTGAGCCGAGGCGTTGACGTTGGGAACATCTTTGTTGATGATCTCAGCCATCGCGCCTCCAATCGGATAATAAGTGCCGGCGGTGCCGCCCGTGGCGATGTTGAGGAACTTGTCCTTATTGGCGCCGTCTCCTCCGCCGCCGCAGCCCGCAGCGCCGATTGCCAACGCCGCCGCCAACACTCCGGTCAGCACCCGCTTGCAAAGGGTTGATAACTTCATGAATGATTCCTCCCTGCTGCTGATGGCAGCCCACATATTTCGGCGCCATTATACCACATCGAACCAAGATAACAAATAAAAATTTATCAGCGTCACAGAAATTGGAGTGATCGAATGAACGACGTGATCAAAATCGTGGGCGCGCGCGCTCACAACCTCAAAAATATAACCGTCGAGATTCCGCGCGGCAAGTTGATCGTCATCACGGGCTTATCGGGCTCGGGCAAATCGTCATTGGCGTTCGACACGATCTATGCGGAGGGTCAACGTCGATATGTTGAGTCGTTATCGGCGTATGCTCGACAGTTCCTCGGGTTGATGGACAAGCCTGACGTTGATCTGATCGAAGGACTGTCGCCGGCGATCTCGATCGATCAGAAAACGACGTCGCACAATCCGCGCTCGACGGTCGGCACCGTGACGGAGATATATGATTATCTTCGACTGCTGTTTGCGCGGATCGGCAAGCCGCACTGTCCGAAATGCGGGCGACCGATCCAATCGCAATCGGTTGATCAGATCGTCGAGCAGATCATGCGGTTGCCGACGGGCACGAAGTTCAGTGTGCTGGCGCCGATTGTCAAGGAGCAGAAGGGCGAGCATCGAAAGCTGCTTGAGAAGCTCCGCGCGGACGGATTTGTGCGTGTTCGTGTCGACGGTTCGATCAAAAATCTCGACGAGGAGATCAAGCTCAACAAGAAGGTGAAGCACTCGATCGAAGCGGTGATCGATCGGCTGGTGTCGAAGGACGGCATGCGGTCGCGATTGACGGATTCGATCGAGACGGCGTTGCGATTGGGCGACGGCATTGTTTACGTTCTGTTGCAAGACGACGAGCGGCTGATGTTGTTCAGCGAGAAGTTTGCGTGCGTGGAGTGCGGGATCAGTTTGCCCGACATTACGCCGCGGCTGTTCTCGTTCAACAATCCGACGGGCGCGTGCCCCGATTGCAACGGGCTGGGTCGGCGCATGACGTTTGATCCGTCGCAGATACATGGCATGTTCGAATGGATGTATGCGATGTATAAGTTCAAGACGGAGGAGGAGGGGTCGGAGGTCTGCCCGACGTGCCGCGGCGCTCGATTGAAGCCGGAGGCGTTGGCGGTGACCGTCGGGGGCAAAAATATTTTCGATGTGACGCTCATGACGATCCGCCAATGCCAAGCGTTCTTTGACGTGCTCGAGCTGACGGACAAGGAGCGGCAGATCGCGGCGCAGGTGATCAAGGAGATACGCGCTCGATTGAAATTCTTATTGGACGTGGGGCTGGACTACTTGACGTTGAGCCGCTCGGCGGGGACGTTGGCGGGCGGCGAGGCTCAACGGATCAGGCTGGCGACGCAGATCGGCTCGGGCTTGACGGGCGTGCTTTACATACTCGACGAGCCATCGATCGGATTGCATCAACGGGACAATCAGAAGCTGTTGGCGACGCTGAAACGGTTGCGCGACCTGGGGAACACGCTGATAGTGGTCGAGCACGACGAGGAGACGATGTTGGCGGCGGATCAGATCATCGACATCGGGATCGGAGCGGGCGAGCACGGCGGGAGGATCGTGGCGCAAGGGACGGCGCGAGAGATCATGGCGGTGGAAGAATCGATCACGGGGCAATATTTGAGCGGGCGACGGTCGATTGCGATGCCGACGGTTCGACGGACGGGCAACGGGAATTTTATAGAGGTGATCGGAGCGGCGGAGCACAACTTGAAATCGATAGATGTTCGAATACCGTTGGGGACGCTGACGTTGGTGACGGGCGTGAGCGGTTCGGGCAAGTCGACGCTGGTCAACGAGATTTTATATAAAGCGTTGGCGGTCGAGCTCAATCAATCGAAGGCGACGGCGGGACGGCACGAACGGATCATCGGGCGCGAGCACATCGACAAAGTGATCAACATTGATCAGCAACCGATCGGTCGTACGCCGCGTTCGAATCCCGCAACTTATACGGGCGTGTTCGATCTGATCAGGCAGCTGTTTGCGTCGACAAAGACATCGAAGACGCGGGGATATAATGTGGGGCGGTTCAGCTTCAACGTGAAGGGCGGGCGTTGCGAGTCGTGCAAGGGCGCGGGGATTTTGGAGATCGAGATGAACTTCCTGCCGAACGTGTACGTTGAATGCGAGGTGTGTCACGGCATGAGGTACAACCGTGAGACGCTTGAGGTACGATACAAGGAAAAAAATATCGCCGACGTGCTGAACCTTACGGTCGACGAGGCGATAGAGTTCTTTGGTAATGTGCCGCGGCTGGTGCGACGGTTGCAGATCATCAGCGATGTGGGGCTGGGGTATATCAAGTTGGGGCAGCCTGCGACGACGTTGAGCGGAGGAGAAGCTCAACGGGTGAAGTTGGCGACGGAGTTATCGCGTCAATCGACGGGGCGGACGCTTTACATACTCGACGAGCCGACGACGGGGTTGCATGCGGCTGACATCGATCGACTGCTGAAGATACTGCAGAGGTTGGTGGACGGCGGGAACACGGTGGTGGTGATCGAGCACAACCTTGACGTGATCAAGAGCGCTGATTGGATCATCGATCTCGGTCCCGAGGGCGGAGACTTGGGAGGCAATGTTGTGGCGGTTGGTACGCCGGAGCAGTTGTCGACGGTTGATCAATCATACACGGGGCAATTTTTGAGGCGCTACCTTCGAGATCAACCGCCGGCTCCTCCGACATGATCGCGTTTAACGGATCGGATTGCGCATCATCGTCGAACCAATACGACGGCAGTTGAGCGCTCGTCGAAATCCGCGCGGAGTCGAGATCGTTGTTGGTCTTGGTAAAGACGTAGGTCGACTCAACGCCGTCCTCGTCGATGATCGTCAGCTCCTTCTTGGCGACGCTCTTGACGGTGAGAGTGCCGTCGCCGACAGAGAAGATCACATTCGAGCCCTTGATACTGACGTCAGTAATCGCAGCAGTGAGTTTAACTTTATCGTCGCCCGCCGTGTATTTGCTTATCACGTCATCGCCCTGACCGTCGTAGATGAACAGATCATTGCCCTTGCCGCCGTTGAGCTTATCGTCGCCCGCACCGCCCTCGAGCGTCGAGCCGCCCTTGCTCGCCTTCAGCACATTGTCGAGACGATTGCCGATCATATAAACGGCGTTTTTATTGGCTGAAGCATTGATCGTTTGGATCGAACTCGAATAATCGGCGGCAATGACGGTGCCTGTGAATGGCGCCTTCACCGTCAAGACCGTCTCCTTCTTGTTGAGTTTCAAGCCTTTGGGCAGGACAGCCTTCTCGTTGGCATAGAAGCGCGACGTCACAGAGTCGTTGGCGTCCGAAACGGTTATCATCTGACTGTTTACGACATCTTTAAGAGTGAGCGAACCATCGGCGAATTCGAGAATGATATCATTGCCGTCGACTGCCGAGCTCCTGATCCTGCCGGTAGTGATCTTGATCGTGTCGTCGGTCGAGTAGCCAAAGATGGTGTCGTCGCCGTCGCCGACCGAGTACTCGATCACATTATTGCTGCTGCCGAGGTTGATGATATCGTCGCCGAGCCCCGCATTGATGGTGACGTTGAGTCCGCCGGCATCGTAGATCGAATCGTCGCCTTCTCCCGCTACGATCGACGCGTTGGCGCCGTGATTGCTGATAGTGTCGTCGTCGTCGCCGCTGTCGATAATCAAAGTGCCTCCGTAATTGCTGTTATTGCTCCAAATGTAATCGGCGCCGGTGCCGCTGCGAATGGTCGCGTCCATGCCGTGGTTCTCAATGTAATCGTCTTCCGATCCGCCGTTGAGCGAGACGTAGGAGCCATAGTTGATGAATCTGTTGGAGCCGTCGGGACTGCCGACAGTAACTCGAGCGCCGCGATTGTCGACGGTGTCATTGCCGTTGCCCGCATTGATGATCACATCGTCGCCGGTGCTGTAAACGTAGTCGTGTCCGCTGCCGCCGTTGGCAGTTACGTAAGCGGCGGAGTTATTGATGTTGTCATTGCCGTCATTGGCAGAGATGAGCAGGTTCGAGCCGGAGTTGGTGATTGAGTCATTGCCGGTGCCGCCGAAGACGGTACCATGCCCGATCGAATTGCTGACATTATAGACGGACCTGTAAACGAGTGCACCGCCATCGGCGCCGCGGATCGAAATATCTTTATTGGTGGCGTCTTTTAATGTGAGGCTGCCGCTTCCGACATTGAGAATGAAATCGGAGCCGCTGACGGAGTAGCCGCTGACGGTAGCGTCGTCGAGTCGAATTAATTTCGAGCTGTCGACGTTGAAGAGAACATCGTTGCCGTCACCCGCGGTATAGTGATAGTAGACGGTTCCCGTGAGAGTGGCGGTATCATTGCCTGCACCGAGCAAGATGTCGGAAGCGTTATTGGAGGACATAAGAAGTTGATCATCGGAATCAGCGCCGTAGATGTAAATGCTGTTGTAGTTGGTATTGGAGACGGTATCGATGCCGCCGCCGAGACTGATATAGATGTGGTCGCCGCTCGTCTCAAAGTAATCGTTGCCGCTGCCGGCGTTGAGAGTGAGATTCGAGCCGGAGGAATAAACTTCGTTGTTGCCGCCGCCGACGTCGAGAGCGAAATTGTTATAGGTCAGTGATGCGTAATCGTCGCCGTCGCCGACGTTGATCACAAGGTTGTCGATGGTTTTATAGGCGTAATAATACCAATCGGCGACAATGGTATTGTTGCCTTCCCCGGCGTTGATCGTCACATCCTTAATGACATTGCCATCATAATAGCCATCGGCATAAATTCTGATGTAATCATTGCCGTCACCCGCATTCACCGACACATTTTCCATCTCATTATACGTGGCTGAGTATACGGTAATGTGATTGTCGCCCGCGCCCGCGTCGAGTGTCACGTTCGAGCTGCTGTTGTCTCGGAGAGTATCATTGCCCGCCCCCGCGTTCACCGTCACGCGCTCGCCGCTCGTCTCGACATAATTGTTGCCGCTCCCAACCGTGATATATCCGCGAGTGCCGCTGTTGTAAACTGTATTGTTGCCACCGCCCGCGTTGATCGTGCTCTGATCTCCAACAAGCGAGATCACATCATTGCCGTCGCCGCCTTGAGCATACATTCTGCGCCCAGTACCGACAATCGTATTGTTCCCTTCCGGATCGATGAGCGTCGGATCATTGCATTCGTTGTTGAAGATGTAATCGTCGCCTGCGCCGCCCGTCAGCGTTCCAAACTCACTGTTGTAATTGTCGACCCAATCATTGCCGTCGCCGCCGTTGAGAGATGCGTAAGCGCCATAGAGATTGTAGAGTCGATCATTGTCGTCGCCACCGAACAGCGTAACATTATTGCCGTTGTAGCTGCGAACCTCATCGTAGTCGCTGCCGCCGTTGAGAAAGACGTTATTGCCGATGGTGCTGAGTATGTAATCGTCACCCGAGCCGCCGTCGACCGTCACGTTGTCGGCATTCTCATTGCGAATGTTGTCAGTGCCGGACTCGCCATAAAGCATTCCTCTGCCGCCGTAATTTCGGACAGTATCATCGCCGCCTCCCGCACGAATCGTTACGTTCTCGCCCCAATTTCGGAGATCGTCAGCAATCGCACTCCCTGATATCAGAGTCCTGCCCCGGTCATTCTCAACGTAAGCCATAAAATATTCCTCCTCCAAAAAAAATTTTTGCCCACGGATTTTTTCATGGGAATGTTATCACGGGGGGGCGGTGTGTCAAGGGGACTTCAAAATAATTTTTGGGCTCGAGCAATAAAAGAGCCGCCGACCATCGCCGACGGCTGATATTTTTTTATAAAGGGCGTCCGATGATGGGCGCACCATTTTTTACTCTCAATGATTCTGTTGACGGTGTCGCGCGGGAGTGATCTGATCTAGCGTCGACGGTTTGATCGATGTCAATTGATCGTCGGGTAGATCGATCGAAGTGTCCTTGACGTCGAGAATAGAACCGATCAGATCAGATTGATCGTCGACATCGAACCAATACGACGTCAGTTGAGCACTCGTCGAGATCCGCGCGGAGTCGAGGTCATTGTTGGTCTTGGTGAAGACGTAGGTGGACTCAACGCCGTCCTCGTCGATGATCGTCAGCTCCTTCTTGGTGACGCTCTTGATGGTGAGAGTGCCGTCGCCCACCGTCAGTATCACATTCGAGCCCTTGACACTCGCATTGGTGATCTCGTCGGTGAGCTCGATCTTATCGCCGGGCTTGTACTTCTTCACAACATCATTGCCCTCGCCGTCGAACACAAACACATCCACGCCCTTGCCTCCCACGAGTGTGTCATTGCCGTCGCCGCCGTCGAGAGTACTGCCGCCCTTCGACGCCGTGATCTTATTGTCGTTGTCATTACCGATTATCTCAAGAGCATTCGGGTTCGACGACGCTTTGATCTCTACAATCGCATCAGAGTAATCATTGACATCAACCGTCCCTCTGAACGGCTTCTTGACCGTCAAGACCGTCTCCTTCTTGGTGAGCTTCCAACCGTCGGGCAGTTCGCCTGACGGAACGGTCGGCTCGGGCTCAACAGTGTCGACGGTTGAATTGCCGTAGACGCGAGCACTCGTTCGCCCTCGCGCATCAGTGACGGTGATCGACTTATCCTTTGCGCCTTTGACCGTAACAATATCCGAACCGATGTACAACATGACATCATCGCCGTCGAGCGAAGAGCCGCTGATCGAGCCCGACGTCAATTGAAACCGATCTTGGGACGAAGAATAATTATACACGACGGCATTGCTGCCCGACGAATGAACAAACGTATCGACTCCGCCGCCCGCGTTGATCGTCACGTTCGACGCGCTGTTGATGATCGTATCGTTGCCGTAATTGGCATAAATGACGACGTTCGTGCCCGAGTTTTTGATCGAATCATTTCCGTCGGAACCGTTGATGACGACGTTCGCGCTTCGATTGTCGACAACATTTTTGAAGGTCGTGGTGCCGTTGGTCTTGATATTAATCTTTTGGTCGACGGCGTCTTTGATCGTGATCGATCCGAATCCGACATAGAGCACGACATCATTGTAAACCGTATCTTTGCCGCGATAGGTGTTTTCGAGCAGCTCAATCGTGTCGGACTCGTCATAACCGACAATCACATCATCGCCAAAATTATCCTCGGTGAACTGAAAAATATCCGCACCGCCCGAACCCGTGACGGTGTCATTCCCATGCCCCAAGTTGACGCGAGCCACGACGCCGTTGTTCGACCCCGACGCTCTGACGATCCTGACCTTATCATTGCGAACGCCGCCGCGAATGACGGTGCCGTTGCCTGCGTAAGTGCTGATGGTATCTCTGCCGCCGTTGACGTTGACCGTAACATTCAAAGCGTACGCGTCGACGAGGTTCCAATTGCTGAGCGAACTGCCGTCCGTATCAATGATCGCGTTGTCGCCGTAATTGCGAATGATGTCGTCGCCGTCGCCGCCCGTTATCACTACGTTGTCCGCATAATTGTTGATCGTATCGTCGCCCGTCCCTCCGAGGAGCGTCGATCTCCTTGCGTCGGCATAATTGTAAATGATATCGTTGTCGGCGCCGCTGTGGAGCGACGTTCGCGCGGCGTAATTTTGAATCTCATCATTGCCCCAAACGGTTTGAATGGTGACATTGCTGCCGTGGTTCTCAATGTAATCTCGAAGTTCAGGGTAATTGGCGACTCCTCCGCCGCGGATCGTCACGTTGTCGCCGTAATTCAGAATGGAGTTGTCCAGATTTTGATCGCCGACAATCAGAGTATCTTGATGACTGTGATTGGTGATATTTGCCATGGAATATTTACCTCAACGGATTATTTCTTGTGCACCGCCGTCTTGATCGACAGCTCTCTCAACTGCTTCTCGTCGACCTCCGACGGCGCATGGCTCATCGGATCGATCGCACTCTGCGTCTTCGGGAACGCGATCACGTCTCGGATCGATTTGCGGTTCGCCATCAACATCACCAATCGATCCAATCCGAATGCTATACCTCCATGCGGCGGCGTCCCGTACTCAAACGCGTCCATCAAGAAACCAAACTTCGAACGCGCCTCTTCTTCCGTCAAGCCGATCGCTTCGAATACCTTCAACTGCAGATCACGACGATAGATTCTCAACGAGCCCCCGCCGATCTCCACGCCGTTCAACACGATGTCATATGCATTCGCCTTGACTTTGTCCGGCGCCGTCATCAACAGCTCGATATCCTCTTCGCGCGGCGCTGTGAACGGGTGATGCATCGCCTTGTATCTCTTGTCTTCCTCAACGTACTCGAACATCGGGAAGTCCACAACCCACAGGAAGCACAACTTGTTCGGATCGATCAGCCCGCGCCGACGCCCCATCTCCAATCGCAACTCGCCCAACGCTTGCGCCACCACCGACGGCTTGTCGCCTACCACCAACAACAGATCGCCCACGTGCGCGCCCGTCGCCTGACGGATTTCTTCAAACCGCTCATCGCTGTAGAACTTCTTGAACGGCGACTTAACTCCGTCGTTCGTGTATTGAATCCACGCCAAGCCCTTCGCTCCGTAAATCTTGACGTACTCAACCAAACCGTCGAGCTCCCGACGCGGGATATTCGCATAACCTTCGACGTTGATCACCTTCACCTGCCCGCCCGACTCCAGCACGCTGTTGAACACTTTGAACTCAGAGCCCTTGACCAGATCGGATATGTCCATCAGCTCCATGCCAAATCGACGATCGGGCTTGTCGGTGCCGAACCGATCCATCGCCTCTTGCCAGCTCATCCGCTCAAACGGTATCTTCACTTCCGCGCCGATCGATTGCTCGAAAATGTTTTTAACCAGCCCCTCCATCAACGTCAAGATGTCGTCCTGATCCAGGAACGACGTTTCGATGTCGAGCTGTGTGAACTCGGGCTGACGATCCGCGCGGAGGTCCTCATCACGGAAGCATCGAACGATCTGGAAATACTTCTCCATGCCGCTGACCATCAACAACTGCTTGAAAATCTGCGGAGACTGCGGCAGAGCATAGAATTGCCCCGGGTTGAGGCGGCTCGGCACCAAGAAATCTCTCGCGCCCTCCGGCGTCGAACGACACAACATCGGCGTCTCGATCTCAAGGAATCCGTGTTGATCAAGGTAGTCGCGCATGATCTTCGTCACTCGATGCCGCAACATGATGTTCTGTTGCATCTCGGGACGACGCAGATCAAGGTATCGATAGCGGAGCCGCACATTCTCATCGACGTCGATCCCGTCTTGAATGTAGAACGGCGGAGTCTTCGCCTTATTGAGCACACGCAACTCCGTCACGACGATTTCAATCTCGCCCGTCGGCATCTTCGGATTGATCGTTTCGTCGGAACGCGCTCGTACATTGCCACGCACTCCGATCACAAACTCATTGCGAAGAGACTCAGCCTTGTCGAACTCGTCATGACCCATCGCCGCCTCGTCGAATACCACCTGCACGATGCCCGATCGATCTCTCATGTCGACAAAGATCAGTCCGCCGTGATCCCGACGTCGCGACACCCAGCCCGCCAGATTGATCTCCTTGCCCTCGTCCGCCTTGCGAATCTCTCCGCAATTCATCGTTCGTTTCATGCCCTTTAATGTCTCCAATTAAATCACTCCAATTCGTTTTGTACCGGCACGCCGTAATCGTAGAGCTCGTGCGGCGCAATATCACAGCCGTTCGCCCACTCGACCGTCACCTCATTGACGTAGACTTGTCGAAAGGCATTGCCCTGCCGCAGCTTCGCGAAAAACGCATGCTTGAGATAAGGCGTCACATCAAAAATTTTGCGCTCGCCCGTCGAGAAATCGATCAGCAATCGGTAATTGTCGAGCGGCTTGACCTTGATCGGACGTATCAGCATGCCGTCGCCTCCTCATTTGAGCGGATCGATTCGGAACGGCGCTTGACCGTCCTTTATCAATTCGAAGTCCGCACGCAATTCCTCCTGATGCATCAACACCCACGCCACGACCATCGCCTGCTGTTTGCGCGGAAGCCCGCCCGCCAACACATTGCCTTCGAAATCGATCGCCGCCTCGTGCTCACCGTAGATCGCAGGAACATGAGGTGAGTGATGTTGACCGCCCAATTCCAAGTAAATGTAAATCCTGATCCCGAAGAACATCGATATGATTGGCATCGAGACATCGCCTCCCACGTTTAGAAATTCAACTTGTAGAGCGGGATCAAGATGCCGTCGCCCGTCACAAAATCCGTCGCATAATGCTCGATCCCAAGCAGGCTCGCCAAACTCATGTACTTCTTGCTCTTCGCCTCGTCGCCTGCCGCCTCATAGTATCGAGCCAAGTTGTAGTAGATCGCCGCGTTCGGTCGATACGCATTGCCCGGTCGGCTCAAACGTTTCGCCTTCTCCTCCTCGAGCTCCAACGCCTTATTAAAATTCTCCAGCGCCTTGCCGTTGTCGCCCATCGCCTTATACACGACCCCGCGATTGACGTACGCCTCAAAGTAATCCGCCTTGAGCTCCAACGCCTTATTGAAATCAGCCAGCGCCTTCCGATGATCCTTCAATCGATGATACGAGACGCCGCGATTGTTGTACGCCTCCGAATTGTCCGGCTCAAGCTCGATCACCTTTGAATAGTAATCGACCGCCTTCGAATATTTCTTGTCGATGCTCGCATACAAATCCGCTCGAGCAAGATACGCCTCCGTATTCTTCCGATCAAGTTCGAGCGCCTTATCGAAGTCCGCCGCCGCACGCGGGAAGTACCTCATCTGCGTGAGTTGCATTCCGCGCTCAACATAAGTCATCGCGTTGTCGGGCTTGAGCTCGATCGCCTCATCGAAGTCGAGCAACGCACGCGAAGGATCACCCATGAAGCTGTACACCCAGCCGCGCATCACATGATAATCCTCAACGTCGGGATCAAGGTTGACCGCGCTGTTGCAATCGTCAAGCGCCTGTTCGAGATCGCCCTTTATGAGATGTCCCCTCGCGCGCCCGATATAATTGCCCGCATTGTTGGGCTCCAAACCGATCGCCCGCGTGTAATCCGATATCATTCGATCGTATTCGCCGAACACCATATAAGCACTGCCGCGCGTGGAGTACGCCGTTGACAACGACGGCGCCAGCTTGATCGCCTTCGACAGATCTTCAATCGCCTTCGACGGCTCGTCGTGTTTGAGGTACGCCGCTCCTCGATCGTTGTACGCCAACGCAAAATTGGGATCGATCTTGAGCGCCGCATCGAAGTCCGCCATCGCCCTATCGAAATCCTTCATGCCGACCCGCGCATTGCCCCGACGATCATACGCCGCCGCATTGTTGGGGTTGAGCGTCAACGCCTCGTCGTAAGCCGCGATCGCCCCCGAATAATTCTTAGCGGCGAACAGCCTGTCACCCTCCTCGAGCTTTCGATTGGAGAGGAAGGCTTGATCGGCGGTTCCGATCTCATTGACAATCCGATCCCGATCGTTCTGATTGGAGGCGCCCGCAAGTTGCTCCTTCAGCGAATTGATCTGACGCTCCTGCTCATCGTTGAGCTTCTTGAGCTCACGATTCTGCGCAATCAACTCCGCACGCTCCTGAGGATCGCGCTTGATCCAATCGTCAATCTCGGACGTGTCGATGTCGGCTTTGAGCGTCGCCTTGCAAAGGATCGTCTTGCCGTCCGCAATCGGCTCCATGCTGTATTGAACATCGAGCACCCGAATGACGCCGCTGCTCATCGTCACGATCTCATCTTCGAGCAACTTGAAATTCACCATGCGCGAATAACTCTGCACATACACGCCCGCCTGCTCCCGAGCATTACGTTCGGCGCGCGCTCGAGCTCGTTGCTTGGCGGTGTCGGGCGTCTCGAAATCCCCCATGATGTATTCGCCCGTCCCAACGTACGTCTCGACCGCCGCATGCACGATCGGAAGGTGCGGCATGGGAAGAAAATTCGAGCCTCCGATGATCAACGATGCCGCCATCAATCGGCACAAAAACTTCCTGTTGAACATCAACATTCTCCTCTAACGTCTCATCGCCTCGACGACTTCATTGAAGGCGACCGATTGTTGTTCGCTCGTCGACAGATTTTTGAGCGTCACCGTCCGTTCGTTGACCTCATTCTCGCCGACGATCAACGCAAATCTCGCTCCCGACTTCGCCGCCTGCTTCATCTGCGCCTTCATACTGCGTTGAGCAAAATCCATCAGCACCGTCAAGCCCGCTCGTCGCAACATCAACATCAGTTCGAATGCATACGAGTCCGCGCCCATCGACACCACAAACCCGTCGATCACGCGCTCGACCGTCGGCAACTTGCCCTGCTTCTCGAGCGCCAGCAATAACCGTTCGATCCCCAACGCAAACCCGATGCCCGGCGTCGATATCCCGCCGAGCTCCTCAACCAATCCGTCATAACGTCCGCCGCCCGCGATCGCCGCTTGCGCTCCAAGATCATCACATCTGATCTCAAATGCCGTCTTCGTGTAATAATCCAAACCACGCACCAGCCGCGCGTCAAGCTCATACTCCACGCCCGCCGCCTTCAACAGCGCCTGCACCTTCTTGAAATGATCACGGCACTCGTCGCACAGACAATCCTCGATCTTCGGCGCGTCCTCCACAAATTCTTTGCCGCCGTCGACTTTGCAATCGAGTATCCTCAACGGATTCTTCTCGTACCGACGCCGACAA
Source organism: Selenomonadaceae bacterium (assembly GCA_017477125.1). Taxonomy (GTDB): domain Bacteria; phylum Bacillota; class Negativicutes; order Selenomonadales; family Selenomonadaceae; genus Quinella. The sequence goes on along the minus strand of JAFUXN010000092.1, from coordinate 1,075 downwards.
TCCCCGCACAACTCATCGAGCTTGTCACTGAAGTAATGCGTGAGCTTCTGTCGATACACCGGTCGACATTTCGGACAGCCGACGGTGTTGAGCTTCAACGTCAAGCCCTCGAGCCCGAACTCCCTCAACAACTCGAGCGCCAGCAGTATCACTTCGGCATCGACCGCAGGATTCGCCTCGCCGAGCGCCTCTACTCCAAACTGATGGAACTCCCTCAACCGTCCCGCTTGCGGTCGATCGTAGCGGAACATCGAGCCCATATAAAACAACTTGACGAGCGTCGATGCCGAGTAGAGTTTGTTTTGAAGGTACGCTCGAATGACCGACGCGGTGTTCTCGGGGCGCAACGTGATCGAGCGATTGCCGCGATCGACGAACGTATTCATCTCCTTATCGACCACGTCTGGGCCCTCGCCGATCCCGCGCTGAAACAATTCCGTGTGCTCGAAGATCGGCGTTCGAATTTCGTCGTAGCCGTAGCGCGCGCACACCTCACGCATCTTGTTCTCGATCGCGAGCCAGTTGCTCATCTGATCGGGCAGAATATCCTTCGTGCCGCGCGGAGCATTTATCAGCAATATGATTCCTCCCAACGCTTAAATATATTTGACGGTGCAAGGGGTGACGGTGAAAGAGAAATGGGGTCGCCGCCCGCTCAGTAGGCGGACGCCCCATTTTCCTCCGCCTCTAAACTTTATTCGGCGCCCAAACGATTCGGCAGACCTAAGAGGATAGGACGAGCCACCCCGCGCGAGCAGGCGGGCGCCCGTCCCTTTCACCGTCGCCCCAACCGTTGAGCTTTGATTGAATATAAATGGGGTCGCCGCCCGCTCAGTAGGCGGGCGCCCCATTCTCCTCCGCCCCGTAAATTTTATTCGGCGCCTAAACTGTTTAGCCGACCGAAGAGGATAGGGCGAGCCGCCCCATGCGGAGGCGGGCGCCCGTACTTTTTTCCATCTCCCCTTCAACTGCTGCCCTAAACTTTGATCTCTAAAAATGTTTTGGGATCGAGCAAAGGAAGCGGGCGAGCCGCCGGCATCGAAGGCGGGCGCCCGTCCCTTTCACCGTTGCCCCT
>JAFUXN010000091.1 GCA_017477125.1 Selenomonadaceae bacterium | reverse complement strand
CTTTAGGGCGGTGGTTGAAGAAATGGGCGCCCGCCTCCGATGCCGGCGGCTCGCCCTTCACCGTGGACTTCGCCTCAACGAAAGTGAGCGGCAAAACCTTTAGGGCGGTGGTGAAAAATGGGCGCCCGCCTCCCGCACGGGGCGGCTCGCCCTTCACCGTGGGCATCGGCTCAACAAAGGTGGGCGGCAAAAACTTTAGGGCGGTGGTTGAAGAAAAGGGCGACCGCCTCCGATGCCGGCGGCTCGCCCTTCACCGTGGACTTCGCCTCAACGAAAGTGAGCGGCAAAACCTTTAGGGCGGTGGTTGAAGAAATGGGCGCCCGCCTCCGATGCCGGCGGCTCGCCCTTCACCGTGGACTTCGCCTCAACGAAAGTGAGCGGCGAAAACTTTAGGGCGGTGGTTGAAGAAATGGGCGCCCGCCTCCAAAGCCGGCGGCTCGCCCTTCGCCGTGGGCGTCGGCTCAACGAAAGTGGGCGGCGAAAACTTTTTATGTGATTGCCGTCGGATGAGGGCGGCTTAAACTTTTCAGGCATGAACTTTTTTGGAAAGGATTAGAGGCATATTGCAACGTACCAGCTTAATAAAATTATTGGTCTGCGTCGGCACGATCGTCGCAGTCTTTTTTGTGTTCATTCGTCCGCTGGCAAACTCGATCCGTCAAGGGCTCGACCTGCAGGGCGGCACGCACGTGGTGCTTGAGGCGGAGGACACCGAGATCGCCCAGGTCAATGACGATGCCATGCAACGCGTCGTGTCGATCATGGAGAAGCGCATCAACGAGTTGGGCTTGACGGAGCCGATCGTTCAGCGCGAGGGCGAGCGTCGAGTGATCATCGAACTGCCCGGGATCAAAGACCCCGACGCCGCGATCCAAACCATCGGCAAAACCGCGATGCTCGAGTTCCGTGACGAGGACGGCAACACCGTTCTCACCGGCACCGATCTCAAGGACGCGCAGGCGGCGATGAATCAGCAGAACAATCAATGCGTCGTCAACCTCGAGTTCAGCGACGAGGGCGGCAAGAAGTTCGCCGATCTCACGCTCAACAACGTCGGGCGAACGATCGCTATCCTGCTCGACGGCGAAGTGCTGACCGATCCCGTCGTGCGCGAACCGATCCTGGGTGGTCGAGCGGAGATTTCGGGTCAACGCACTCTCGAAGAAGCTCAACGGTTGGCGATCCTGTTGAGGAGCGGCGCGTTGCCCGTCAAGGTCAACATCATTGAGACGAGAACGGTCGGACCGTCGCTCGGTCAAGACTCCAAGGATAAGAGCGAGTTCGCATTCGTGATCGGCATCGGCGCGGTGCTCGTTTTCATGCTTGCCTTCTATCGCATGTCGGGATTGATCGCCGACATCAGTCTGATGGCGTACACCGTCGCGCTGCTTGCGATCCTCAAGGGGCTCGACGCGACGCTGACGTTGCCGGGCGTGGCGGGGATCATCTTATCGATCGGCATGGCGGTCGACGCCAACGTGCTGATCTTCGAACACTTCAAAGAGGAGTTCCGATTGGGCAAGACGCTGCGTCTGTCGATGGACGCGGGTTTCGATCGAGCCTTCACCACGATCTTCGATTCGAACATCACGACGATCATCGCGGCGGCGGTGCTGTTCCTCTACGGCACCGGCACCATCAGAGGCTTTGCGATCACGTTGGGGCTGGGCGTGGTGCTGTCGATGCTGACGGCGATCACTTTGACCCGATACATGCTCAAGCTGATGATCGCGTCGAGGATTTTCACGTCGCCGAGTGCTTACGGCGCCGACGGTTTTCTGTTGTTCGATCCCAATTACGGTCGAGAGAGCAAGCGGAAGGCGGTGAAGGACAATGCCTAAGTTTGACATCGCGGGACGATATAAAATTTGGTTTGTGATCTCGCTGCTGGTGATTGTGCCGGGGCTGATCTCCATGGCGGTGCGCGGATTGAATTTCGGCATCGACTTCACTGGAGGGACGATCATCGATCTCAAGTTTGAGCAGCCGGTTAGGATCGAGCAGATCAGAGACTCGTTGAGGGCGTACTCGCTCGAGGGCTCAACGATCCAATTGTCGGGCGAAACGAGCGGCGTTGAGTCGTCGACCGATGTCATGATCCGCACGATCGATCTCGAGGAGAATGATCGCAAAGCGGTCATGTCATCGCTCCGCGCGGACGTCGGCGCGTACGAGGTCATGCGCGAGGAGAAGGTCGGCGCGACGATCGGCAGTGAACTGATCTTCAACGCGGTGATGGCGCTGGTGATCTCATGGGGCATCATCATTCTCTACGTCGCTTATCGATTCGAGTTCCGCTTCGGCATCGCGGCGGTGCTGGCGCTCGTCCACGACATTTTGATCGTACTGGCGTTCTTCTCGTTCACGCAACGGCAGGTCGATTCGTCGTTCGTGGCGGCGCTGCTGACAATCGTCGGCTACTCGATCAACGATACGATCGTCATCTTCGATCGCATTCGAGAAAATTTAAAGCTGCATTTCCGTCGGGGCGGCGACATTCGCGAGCTCGTCAACCGTTCGATCTATCAGACGCTGACGCGGTCGCTGTTCACGGTGTTCACGGTGCTGTTCACGACGTTCGCGCTCTACTTCTTCGGCGGCGAGACCACCAAGGACTTTGCCTTCGCGTTGCTCGTCGGCTTCTCGAGCGGCTGCTACTCGTCGATATT
>JAFUXN010000090.1 GCA_017477125.1 Selenomonadaceae bacterium | reverse complement strand
TACCTGAATCGCGAATATGGTTTTTGGTGCGCTTGGAATAAGTTGTACTCGAGAAGATTTTTAATGGAGAACAACATTTTCTACACGCCTGCATCTCACGAGCGCGGTTTTACGTTCAAATGCATGCTCTATGCCGAGAGATATGTCAAAGTCCCGCTGTTCCTCAACATTTATCGCGAAGGCATTCAATCGGCGTCACGTCGTCCACCCTCTTTGGATATCGTTTCGGGTAAGCCGATGTACTTCTCCAAGTTTGCTGCTGACTTCGAGAACATCATGAAGGACTTTGCTTTTTTCGAGGAGAGACCTGATTACAAGTACCGCGTTATCGACGCGCAACTTTCGGAGTTCGATCCGATTGAGGTCTTACCTTATTATCCCAACGCCCAAGTGATGACTCCCGAGTTTATAAAGGCATTTGGCGGACGCGTCTCAAAGGATTTTGAGGAATATGCGGCATTCGTTTCGTGGCTCTTCCATCGGTACCATCTCATGTACCGACGTAACCTCGAGCTCACCGCTCGTATTCAACAATTGGAGGCTCAACTTAAGACCATCGCATTGAACAAAAATAATTTGGAGGTAGTAACGTGAGTGCGAACTCTCCGGCGATCTCTGTGATCATTCCGTTGTATAACGCTAAGAAGTACATTGAGCAAGCGGTTGACAGTGTGCTCGATCAGACTTTCAAAGATGTGAACGTGCTCGTAATTGACGATTGCTCGACCGACGGCAGCTATGAACTCGTTCAGTCTCGCTATGGAGACAACGAGCGCGTCACGTTGATGCGCAATCGCAAGAACGTTGGACCGATTCGAAATTACGACATCGGCATTTTCATGGCGACCGGTAAATACGTAGCAATACTCGATAATGACGACGTTTATTTGCCAAATGCCCTCGAAACTCTCTACGCGCTCGCTGAAAGGCAGGGCGCCGACGTGGTTTCGTCGTTCGGATTCCTGCATGCAAACAGTGAGGATATCCCGAGAAATTTTTCCGGCACATTCGTTCCCGAAATCTCCGGAACTCCGACCAATCAGATCACAGTCATCACCCCCCCCCCAGAAAATTTTCAGATTAAGCTCGACCTCTACCTAAAGGGAGAGTACGGATTATGGTGCGCTTGGAATAAACTATACTTGAGGAGATTTTTGTTGGAGAACAACATACTGTTCACGACGACCGGTGGCGACCGTGCCTTCACGTTTAAGTGTATGCTTTACTCGCAGAAGTGGATAAGGGTTCCCATGTTCTTCAACATTTATAGAACCTATCAGTCGACATGTCGTAAACTGCCGACCCTCGAACGAATTGCGAGTATGCCTTGCAGCTTCTCTGGATTCGCTGCTGCCTTCGATAAGATCATGAGTGAATTTGACTTCTTTAAGGAAAATCCGATATATAAGACGTTGATCCTCGACTATCAAATCTCAAATTGGGATGCGATGGCAGTCTCCGCTCAATATCCGAGCAGTAAAACGCTCAACCCTGTATTCGTTAAAGCGGTCGATGAGCAAGTCACGCAGACTTTTGGAAAACATGCTCAGTACATCGGCTGGCTATATCATAAGTACCATCTCATGTACCGACGTAACCTCGAGCTCACCGCTCGTATTCAACAATTGGAGGCTCAAAACAAATCAACTTCAACATGAAGAAAATTTTAGTGCTGATCGGGCTGGCGGCGTTTGCGGCGATCGCTTTCGTGTTGAGTCTGATGAACGGCTCGGTCACCATTTCATCTGCCGCCATCATCAATCATCTGATCGGGCTCGAATCCGATCTCTCAAACACTCAACTTCAGATCATCGATAACATCAGATTGCCCCGCACCATCGTCGCCATGCTCGTCGGCATCAACCTCGCACTCTCGGGCGCTATCCTCCAAGCCGTCATGAAAAATCCGCTCGCCGATCCGCACATCATCGGCATCTCGAGCGGCGCAGGATTGTTCGGCATCTTCGTCATGCTCGTCAACGGCGCCGGCGGCATGCTCGTCACGCCCGCCGCGTTCGTCGGCGCCATGCTCGCCGCGCTCATCATCTACATGCTCGCTTGGAAGGACGGTATTCGCCCCATCAGAGTGATCCTCGCCGGCGTCGCCGTCAGCGCTTTCCTCGGCGCGGGCATCTCCGCCATGCTCATCTTCTTCAGCGATAAAGTTCATTCCGCGCTCCTGTTCATGGTCGGCGGGCTTTCCGCTCGATCATGGAACCACGTCGAGATCATTTTGCCCTACGCCGTCATCGGCACCACTCTTGCACTGCTCGGCACCAAACATCTCAACGTCCTTCAATTGGGCGACGAGGTAGCCAAGGGGCTCGGTCAACGCGTCGATCTCGTCCGCACTCTCATGACCGCCGTCGCCGCTCTGCTCGCCGCATCAGCCGTTTGCGTCGTCGGCTTGCTCGGCTTCGTCGGTTTGATCGTTCCTCACTCCGCGCGGTTGTTGATCGGATCCGATCACCGATTCCTGTTGCCCGCGTCGGCACTGTTGGGCGCCGCCGTCGTCACCGCCTGCGACACTTTCGCCCGAACGATCTTCTCTCCCACCGAATTGCCCGTCGGCATTTTGATGGCGATCCTCGGCGCGCCCTTCTTCCTCTTCCTCCTCCGTCGTCAACTATAAAAAATTCTTTATCGACCGCTTGTTGTTTTTAACGTCGATCCGCATATAATAGGCAGGAAGCAACCAAACAAACTCATTGCTCATTTAAGGAGGCTTACCAGATGGCAAAGGTTATCAACCAGACGAATGCCACCATTCTTTTCGAGGAGATCAATCCCGAGAAGCTCGATCTGCTCACCCTGGTCGGCGACGTCAAGGGGCTCGACAGCTTGTCCGACGAGAAGGTTCAAGAGATTCTCGAAACCCTCTGCGTCAAGAGCTTCGACGAGTTCGTTGAGAAGTTCGACCCCGTCGTCTATTCGTTCTACAACGCCAACAATCAGAAGGTCATGTACACGCTCAAAAAGCCCGAGTCCATTCCCGACGATCTGTTGACCGAAATCCATCTCAACCTGCAGAACGACTTCCTGCGCATGCTCCTGACGCTCGTCGATGCAAAGCGTTCGCAAGGTCTTCTCAACGTCGATTTCAAGTTCGAGAATTTGACCGAACTGATCTCGCCGCACAAGATCATCGAGGACATCAAGCAGAGCCGCAAAGAACTTCGCTACGTTTATTCGCAGTACGTGCAGCTCGAGGACGACGATCCCAAGAAACTCGATATCGGCGACAAGCTCAACGTCATGATGGAAGAAGCGAGCACCAACTACAACAACGTTATGGCGATGCTCCCGTTGGCGATCGAGGACATCAAGACGCGTCTGTTGCTCACGAGCGGCGGCGGCGGCGGCGACTCCACTCCGTTGGCGCTGGGCGTGCTGACGATGGGCGAAGGCGGCGAGCTCAAAGTGATCGAGGCTCCCAAGCCCGAGACCACCACGGCGCTCGTCACTCTCGACGACAAGATCAACGAGGGCTTGATCGAAGTGATCGGCGAAGATTATGAGGCGCTCAACGAGGAGTCTCATAACGATTACGTCAAGGCGCTCGTAACCCGTACCTTCTGCCCGCTCCCGTCGACCATGGTCAGCGAAGTCGACATCTCCAAAGAGATCGAGAACTACAACTCCTATCTGCAGTTCTACAAGGATTCGAAAGACGACTTCATCAAGACCGTCAAACCGTTGATCGAAAAAATCCTCGGCGTGCGCATGTTCTTCGAGCAGTATCCTTCGAAGTTGCGCGGCATGAAACCGACGCTGTTGATCACCAACATCAGCAATGAGATGATGGCGAAGACCCCGAATATCCCGCGTCTCGAGACTTACCTCAACACCGTCAACGGCAAAAACAACTTCGATCACGCGATCTGGTATGCGATCTTCCCGTCGGTGGCATTCGGCGGCGCCGCCAAGCCCAAACTCACCCGCAAGCGTTTCAAGGGCAATGACGCGCCGACGAATACGAGCGTTTATTCGATCGAATCGCTCACCCGCATTCTCGACGTGCTCAAGGACTTCCGCGTTCAATGCTTCTTCAGCTTCGCCTCCGATGAGAAAAATACCTTCAACACCATGGCGACCGAGGGCATTGAGCGTTACATCGATAAATCCCTCCCGTTGACCGCAAAAGCGTTCAGTGAGTTTGCGATTCCGTGCTTCCCGAACTTCACGATCATACCCAAAGACAAATCGGGCGTGGTGCTCGATACCAAGATGGTGCTCGACGAAAACAACGTTGCGGAGATTTCCAACGCCAAGCAGGACATCATGAAGTTGTGGATCGATGGCGTGTACGTCGGCGCGGCTTACGTTGCCGCCGGTCTCGTCGCGACCTATCAAGACCCCGAATACCTCAAGATGATCTTCCGTCGCAACATCGACAACGAACTGCCGGGCGTGCGCTTCGACATCGAGTCCGACGACAATTCGTTGATGGTTTACACGACGTTGGCGAAGGAGATCACCGGCTTCACCACTCCGATCAAGAACGAGATCAACAGCAAGTGCTTCGGCTTCGTCTTCTCGTCCGAGAACGCGATGTTCAACGGCTTGCCGATCACCAACGTGATGGTCTACAAGTCCCGCAACCTGCTCTACGACGAGGACAACGGAGTTTACGAGCCGATCTACAAGACGCAGGTCACGACGTACATTCAGAGGACGTTGCGCAACATGACCGGCGACTTCAAACAGGATAAGATCGTGCGGTTCTTCAGCAGCAATCCGAACTCGCAATCGAGCAAGTGGCTCGACAAGCGCGACAAGCTCAATGCGATCATTGGTACCGGCGACGCGATCGATTACGTCATCGACGATGAGAACGGTATCTGCACGTTGAATATCACCTTCAACGGCAATATCAAGAACCTTGAGATCGAGACCAATCGCACCACGTCGTCCAAACACGTTTAAGGGGTGACATAAATGGGATTTCGTTTCAGCGTGACGGGCGGCAATGACGTCTCTTTCGATGAGTACGTCATCACCGACATCGAATTTATTTCCGATACTCCCGATGCATCTAATGCTCGGTCGACCGATCTGGGCGTGATGTTGAGGATCACCGGGCGCATCAATTTCTCCCTCGGAGCAGAGATCGAAGACTCGACAGTCGAGCTCGCCAACTGGGCGCTGATGCCCTCCGATCAAGCGGACTGCTATCGGGAGGCGCAGGTTCAGATCGTCAGCGGCGGTCAGATCGTCAGGCAATATACCTATCCGAATGCGTTCGTAATGGCGTACACGGAGGACTTGAACGACGAGGAGGGCGTAGGCACCTTCACCTTGCTGCTCAAGCAGAAGAAGGATTTGACCAACAAGATCGAGCTCAAGGGCAATTTTGAAGAATAAAGGACGGTGAGATAAATGGCATTGGCATTCAGCACAGCTGATCCCGAGATCACTCTTGAGGAGGAAAGCGCACGTCACCTGATCTTCAGCGTGGACATTCCCCCCGACAGCCGCGCTCGCACCAAGGACGTCGGCGTTACCTTGACCGTCATCGGCAAGATTTTGCCCGATACCGCTCAAGCAGGCAACGCCGCCGACAGCACCGCCAAACTCATGGAGTGGTCGGTTGTTCCGGCGGAGCAGAAGATCGCTTATCGCAGCGTGACGTTGAAGGTCAAGAGCGGCGGCATCGTAACTCGTCAGTACGAGTTGCCCAACGCCTTCATCGTTGACTACTACGAGAGATTTGGCAACGGCGAGGACATTGGAGAGTTCACGCTCGTGCTCAAGCAGATGAAGAATAAACTCGCCGACGTCAAAGTTACCGGCGGCTTCACCGAATAACGACCATGAATTACTACGAAGTTTTGGGCGTCGACCGTGAGGCGTCGGTCGATCAGATCAAGAAGGCTTATAAGAAACTCGCCAAGAAGTGGCATCCCGATCTCAATCGGGACAACCCGCAGCTCGCCAACGAGAAGATGACGGAGATCAACATCGCCTATTCGACTCTGTCTGACGAGGTCGCGCGGATCGATTACAATAAGAAGCTCGATGCGGAGGCGGCTCGCGCCAAGCAACCGCATGGTCAATCGACGGCGGGCACTCAACAGCGTCGCCGTCCCGGTCAACAGGCGGGCAAGCGCAAGGCTGCCGATCACAAAGTCACCGACAACGATTTCGAGAACATACACAGCAGTTTCGAACAGTTCTTCGGATTCGATCCCAAGACGCGCACGGTCACCGATGAGGACAAGCTCAACACTTACACCAAGGATCGTCGCAAGAAGAATCCGCTCGACGCCTCTGACATGTTCGCGCGGTTCATGGGTTTCAAAGCATAATGTCAAGATATAACTTGTACACGGCTCTGATGGGGGTCGTCGGCGTGATGTTTTCGGTATCGATCGCCGTCGGCGACCTCTCCATCGAGGTCAAGGCGCTGTTGATCACGTTCGGCGCGGCGGTTTTCGCGCACTCCGCTTGGATTTTATATCGAGCGTCGAGCGCGGGAACCGATCTGCCCGAGAGATCAGCGGCGCCCGAGCTCGAGCCGCAATCGATCAGCAAGATCACCCTGCTCAATTCCAACGGCGAGAGCATTTTGTCTTGGGAGCTCTACGGTCGGACGGCGCTGGTGATCGGCAAAGATGTCGGCGAAAATCATGTCGATATCGATTTGAGCGAAAGCCCTTACGCGGCGATGATCGATGTCGAGCATGCGGTTTTGAATTATGCCGACGGCAATTGGTACGTCGAAGACCTTGACAGCAAAAACGGCATTTCACTTCGCAAGGCTGCCAACAGCGAATCCTATAAGCTCAGCTCGCTCGAGCCGTGCAAATTGGATTTCGGCGACGTGATCGAAGTCGGCATGTGTCAACTTAAATTGAATTGAACTCGACGAAAGGTATTTTCATGAATGGTTTAATTCGATGTCAGAACGGGCATCTGTTCAGTTCCCGTCGATACGGAACAGTGTGCCCTTATTGTAATTTGGAGACGGCAACGCCCGAGAAGAAAGATGTTCCCGTCACCGACGATGACGCGATCAACTCTCTGCTCATGAGCGAAGTTCGTCCGGTGTGCGGTTGGATCGTTTGCATAGAGGGACCGCGCAAGGGCAAAGACTATCGCGTTCACTCGGGCAAAAATTTTGTCGGGCGCGCCGACGATATGGATATTCAAATCTTGGGCGACAATGAGATTTCCCGTCGCAATCACGCGGTGATCGTCTACGACCCGAAGAAGCATGAAACCGTTCTCCTGCCCGGCGATTCAAACGGCATCGTTTACCTCAACGACGCCGCTCTCTATGCTCCGACCGTCTTGAGCGTCTACGATGTGATCGAGCTCGGCAGGAGCAAATTTCTGTTCATACCCTTCTGCGGAGATCATTTCCGTTGGGAGGACTTGCCCGATAAGGACGATAAGCCCGCGTTGCAGTTCGGAAAGGAAGCAACCTGATGGCGGGCATGGAACTCCCAACGATTCTGTTCGCATTGATCGTGGTGTTGTACATTTTGCGCGAAAGAGAATTGCGCCCGCGATCTCGATCGGGCTGCGAGATCGGTTCGGCATCGACTTTCGGCACGCGGACGGTTCAACAGGATTACAGCGGCGCCAAAGATTTATCGGGCGCCTTATTGTTGTTGCTCGCCGACGGCAACGGGCAAAACGGTGATATTGCGGCGAAGTTGGCTGTTGATACTTTCAAGGACTTATTCATTGATCAAAACACAGTCGGCAAGCCGCAATATTTTTTTAAGCGCGCCGCAAATGCCGCTCACAAGAGGATCACAAACATGATCGAGGAGGGGCAGGGCGAAAGTTCGCTCGCCTCCGTCGTGCTCAACGGCGCGTCAATGACTTATATGCTCGTCGGCGATTGCAAGATCACCATCTTCAGAGGCGGCGATCTGATCCCCGTGTCCGAAGGTCAGACCATCGACGTGCTCGCTCGACATCGTTACGACGAAGGGCGCATCTCCAAACAAGAGACATTGGCGCTGCTCGACAAGCATCGACGATATAATGTGTTCGGGCAGGACACCTTCCACGATGTTGAGCTGTTCAGCAAACCGCTCGAGCTCAAGCGCAATGATCTGATCGTGCTGATGAGCCGCGGCGTTTTCAACACGTTGCGTTGGGTCGACATAGAGGACGTGTTGAGCAAAAAAAAATCGGTTCAAGAGCTGGCGAAGGAAATAATCCGTCGTGTGGACGCGTCCCCGATAGCGGACAAAGATAATGCCTCGATCGTAATCTGTCGTTGGAACGAGGGTTGAGTAAGGTGAGAAAATCCAACAGTACTTTTAAGACCGCATTCGTGTCCGAAGCCGGAGCTCAACTTGCCAATGACGATTACTTTGCTTTTGTTGAGCTCGATGATTATGCGTGCTACGTGCTGGCGTCGGGGATCACGGATTTCGAATCGTCCGAGGCGGCGAAGGACGCGGTCGAGCATTTGATCCTGAGTTTTGAGGAGCGCCCGAGCCTGGCGAAGTCGACGCTCCTTCGATACATGGAAGAGACCAACGAGCGCCTCTTGAGCAGTCGAAGTTCGAAACGGTTGAAGGCGTCGGTCATCATGCTCGTCACCGATTATGAGAAGTTCAGATACGTCACCGCAGGCAATGTTCGATTGAGAATGTATCGGCAGGGGCGTTTCATACTCAACTCGTCCGATACGTCGCTGGCGAATGATCTGATCTCAAAGGGCGAGACCGATACGCCGATTGATCGGCATGAGGAGCGTCATAACCTCTACGCCTACCTCGGCAAGAAGGAAAATTTTTCGCCCGTCGTCTCGAAGAAACATAAGCTCATCGACGCCGATATCATCATGCTCTACTCGAAAGGGCTTTGGGAGAATGTCGACGAGCAGGAGATCGATGAGATTGTCGAGGGCGCAAGCGACGATCCGCATGAGACCGTTGACACTCTCGAAGATGTTCTGCTTTCGCGTCAGCCGGAGAATCTCAACTGCTACACCATCGCCGCGATCTTCATCAACAAATCCTATCGCGATCCCGAACGCGAACGCAAACGCCTCCGCTATATCAAGATCGCATGCATCGTGCTGGTGATCCTGCTCATCATCGCGATCATCTTCTACATCTTCAGCCGCATACATCAGAAGAAGATACAGGAGTTCAATACCGTCGTCGCCGAGACACAGCAATTCATGGACGCCGGCAGTTACGTTCGTGCTCAGGACAGTTGCAAGCATGCGATCGAGCTCGCTCAAGACTTGGGGCGCGACAAGGAAGAAGCGCTTTTAAAATCCGATCTGATGTTGCTCGACAGCGTCGTTGAGGCTAACGAGTGGTTCAACAATCGACATTACAGTTCCGCTTACGAGGAATATTTGAAAGCAATGCGGATGTCGGAGGCGAACGATGTAAAGATACGCGACTACATTCAGACCCAACTCGATCGGATCGAGGCGCAGCTCAACATGACGCAGTTCATGAATCTCGGCGATGATCTCTTCCGCAAAGGCGATTACGATGCCGCCGAAGGCATGTACAACAAGGCAGCCGATCGCGCGTCGACGATCCATGATCCCGAAGGTCGCGAGAAGGCTTTTGACGCCATCGAACAGGTTTACGACAAGCGCGCCGAAATTCGTAAGCAAGCCGAACAGGCATTGGACGACAAGAAGAAGTTGGCGATGTCCGATCTGATGAACAAAGGCGATGATCTGTTGGCGGCGGGCGACATCGAAGGAGCTCAACAGGCTTATCTCGACGCTCGCAACATGGCGGACAACATGGCGGATCGAATGGCAACCAGCGATGCCCTCTCCAAGGTGGGCGAGGCTCGAGACAAGAAGGCGCTCGAGGAGAGACAATCGGCTGAAGGGATCATCAAAGCCAATGAGGAGATCGAGCAGATCGAGAAGCAGGGCGATGATGCGCTCGAGGCGGGCGATTACCTCTCCGCGCGCATGTTCTATGTCACCGCGATCGATCGATACAAGGCGACGTTCAACGAGCCGAAGGTGGCGATCGTTACCGAGAAATATGAGACCGCCAAGGCAAGATTTGCCGAGAGCCAAAACAAAAAGAAGGCGGCTTCCGATACCGAACAGCAGGCTCGAGATTTCTACGCCGCAAAGAATTACGCCGAGGCGACCGCCACCGCCAAGCAGGCTAAAGAACAGTATGAGGCGCTGGGCATGAAGAGCAAGGTTGACGAGATGGACATCTTGATCCAACAGATCGCCACCGACAATGCAATCGCAAACTCCCTCTGAAGCAGGTTGAGACATGAATATGAAGAAGTATTACGAGCACGACTTGAATCGAATGACCGTCTATCAGCTGCAGGAGATCGCTCGACGCGAGAAGATCATTCCTGCCGTCGCCAATCGTTTGGACAAGGAGCTGTTGATCCAAACCATCATGCACTATCGCGGAGCCGAAACCGCTCTGCTCATCAACGAGTTCCGCGCGGACGATTATCAACGGCTCGAAGACATCTTCCCGCGTCTCACGTTCCAACCTCAACCGACGCATCTCCGCTGTAATGCCGGCATCAACGTCTGGCGCGGGCTCGGCACCGATTTCTATGACAACATCACCATCAATTATGCTCCAAACTTGAGCGGCACCAACGCGTTCATCGTCGACAGCACCAACAATTTGTGTTGCGTCTTCAACGTCGAGTCGAAACCCGGCGATCAAAAAAATCTCTACTTGAGACGCAATCGCCTCCTCCCGTGTCGCGAGTCGTCGATCAAAAATTATCGCCTGGTTCTGATGGAGCGCGTCTTCTCGGAACAATTCCTGCGTTTCTACAACGGCGAAACCGCTCTCATTCAGGAAAATATCCCCGCCTATTGCCTCCAACTGTTGAACTTCAAAGTTCATGAGCCCGACGTGTTGAAGATGCCCGTCGCGATCGATTTCGGAACGTCGAGCACCACCGCCGGCGTTTTGGATTTCAAGCTCAAGACTTCCGTCGCTCGACTGCACAACGAGAAGATCAGACACGCCATCTTCTACGATCTCGACGGCAATGAAGTCGATCTGATCCCGACCGTGATCGGCGTCCGCTCGCTCGAAAATCCCGACAAACCCGATTACGTCTTCGGCTACGATGCGCTCAAACTCTCCGCTTACATGGACGAGGGCTTTACCATTTTCTATGACATCAAACGTTGGATCGCCGACTGCGACAAGGACGAGGAGCTCATCGATAACGTCGGGCGCCGCGTGTTCGTCCCGCGCAAGGAAATCCTCCGCGCCTTCTTCCAATACATCATCAACGCGCTCGAGGATTACATCAAGGGACGCGTCCGTTCCGTTCACATCTCCGGTCCCGTCAAGCAGAAGGGCAAATTTCAATTCATTCTCCAAGACATTCTGCCCGAGTACGCCGTCGAGCGCAAAGACATGGTCGATGAGAGCGTCGCCGTCCTCTACAACACCATCAGCGAGTTCATCGACAACAAGTCGATCCGCAATCGACAGAAGTACAGCGCGCTCGTGATCGATTGCGGCGGAGGCACCACCGACATTTCGTCGTGCAGTTTCGTCGTCGACGATCATCGCGTGGCGTATTCGATCGACATCGAAACCGGCTACGAGAACGGCTCAACCGATTTCGGCGGCAACAACCTCACCTATCGAATCCTGCAGATGCTCAAGCTCAAGATCGTCGAGACGCTCTGCAAGCAATACTTGAATCGTTCGGCGCTCGTCAAAGCACAGCGCGGTTTCTACGGTATAAAGCCTCTGTTCGATCATCAGACGCTGGTGAAGGCGACGGCGATCCCCAAGCTCAAAAATCTGCTCAAGGATTTCAATTTGGACGTCTACCGTTTCATCGACACCAACGGAGTCGCGGCGATCTATAAAAATTTCGAGCGGGCATATGAGATGGCGGAAGAAATTTTGCCGACGCGGTTCAAGGAGTGGGAGACGCGCGATCGGAGCGAATACTTCAGGGTGCGCAACAATTATTATTTCCTGTTCGCGCTCGCCGATCGGATCAAGCAGGAGTTCTTCAAGACGTACGGCGTGATGAAGGTGTTGCTGGCGGTCGAGGGCAACGACGATAAGCCCGGGCGCAATTGGGAGCCGGTGCGGCACCGCGTGCATTCAACCGATGATACGATCGTCGTGCCGCTCGACAAATGGAAGTTGAGCATCAATAACTCCGACGGCTTGACGCTCATCAGAGACATGTCCGATGTGTCGTTCAGTATGTTCGAGGTCGAGCCGATCCTCAATCCCGACATCTACAACATCATTCGTCAGCTGCTCGATCCGATCTATGAGAGCGGCGAGATCGAAAACTACAGCTTGATCAAGTTGAGCGGGCAATCGTGTCGGATCGAATTGTTCAGGACGTCGCTGAAGGAATTTATTCCCGGCAAGCTGATCAAATCCAAGCCGCGCTCCGATGTGGCGGCGTCGCGGAACGAGCTCAAGATGTCGTGCATCGACGGCGCATTGAAGTACCTCCGCGATAAGAAATTCGGTTACGCCGACATTCGCGTTACCAATCGACGCCCGCATCTGCCTTATCTGTTGACGGGCTTCACTCACAACGGCGAGGAGGTTTCGTTGATCGACGACAGCAGATCGAAACATCGCGGCTGCCTGTCGAGAACGACCGAGGACCTGGCGTTGCAACTTTACCTCAAGGACAAGGACAAGAATTTGCGGCAAGAGATCATCTACGAGTGCGATCACGATGAGTTTGAGCCCAAGCGTCAGGAGGAGATCGAGCAGATTTTCGGCGACAACGTTCCGCAGAATGAAACTGATACGATCGTCAACGGCGAGGTCAAATTCTTCATTCGGGCGGAGGCGCAGGATTGGGGGTTCGTGGTCGTGCCGGTGTACCGCAGGGACGAAACGCTTTACGTCGGCAAGGAGAAATTCTTCAGCTTCGAAGATGATCATTGGATCAAAAATTTCTTTGACGGGTTGAAGTGATGGCAAAAAAATTTTTAGCGTTGATGCTCACGCTGCTGTTCATGCTCGCGCTGACGATCGATCTCTCGTCGACGGCATCAGCCAAGACGCCCGAGGAGAAGCAGGCTGCCAAGGAAGCCAAACTCCAAAAGAAACGCGACAAGGCATTACTGAAAGTGCAACGCAAGGATAATATCAAGAAGCTCATGGAGTGGGCGGAGGGCGGCGACGTCCAAGCGCAACTGATCCTCTCGTATGCGTACGCGACCAAGCAACGCGTGCCGAAAAAAAATCGCAAAGTGCTCGCGGTCGAGTGGCGCAACAAGGCGGCGGAGGCGAATGAGGAGCTCGCCGCCAATTTCCTTCCGATCGAGTTTTACAAGAAGGAGGCGCCGTTGGAAAGATTGTTCGGGCTGTCGGCGTGCCGCTCGTTGATCGGAGATTACGTTGAACAGAATTTCGATGACGCGGTGCGCTGGGGACTGCTCGGCGAATCGGAATATGATGAGCTGTCGATGGCGGTGGTGGGCGCGGCGTACTACACCGGTCGCGGTTTCAATCAGGATTACAAGAAGGCGGTCGAGTACTTCAAACGCGCGGGCGAGGAGCCGATTGCTCTCTACCATTTGAGCGATGCATACCTCAACGGCAACGGCGTCGACCAGGATTTGAAAAAGGCTAAGTTTTATTCGGATTACATGAATCTGGTGAGCAAGGCGAAGATCGATAAGTACCGGGCGAAGATGCAACGCAAGAAGGACAAGAAAGATGCTCGAGAGGAACGCAAAGCCGAAGAGGCGGCGAGCCGAAAGAGCAGTCAGCCTCCAAAAGAGGAGCAACCGACGCCGACGGATCAGAAAGTTGACGAGCCGACCGATGATCAACCGACCGATCAGAAGGTTGATGAGCCGACGGATCAGAAGGTTGATGAGCCGATCGAGCAGAAGGAAGCTCAGCCGACCGTCTATACTCCGCCGCCCGACGATCCCGGCACTGAAGTTCCGTATCCTTTCTATAACGACGATGGGCAGGTGAATTGAATGGGCATCTTCGACAGCGATTTTAATATCGAAGAATATATCCGTCAGCGTATCCCCGAGCTCGATCGTCTCGAGAACCGCGAACTTTTCAAGGCGATCGTCGGCAACTCCGTGCTCGAACTTTATAAGCACGTCAAAGAGGAGTATGATGCGCTCGAGCATCGCGTTTTCAATGAGGCTCCGCGCGCCGAACGCATGCCCGATCTGATCACGTGCGTCATCGATGCCGAGCGCTACGACGTCACCGACGATCACATGATCCCGATGTTCCCCGACGATCTCAATCGCACCGAAGTCAACGACGCCGAGATGATCGAATCGGTCAAGAGCGGCAATCCCTTCCGCATCTACACTTGCATGATCCGCGCGGATTATCTTGAGCTCAAAAAATTGTCGAGCGGCGATCGTCGGTTCAAGGGCACGATCGAAAACGAGTACGGCGAGACGCCCGCCGAGTTCATCCTCAAGCCCGCCGACCGCTACATTCGCAAGGCGCAAGAGCTTTACAAAATCGCCAAGCTCAACTATTTGCCCTGGCGAAGCATCAACACGTCCTACCTCTATAAACTGTTCGACGTCTACGTTGTATCGGTCGAGGAGTGGGACGATCAGCTTGAGGTTCAACACGTCACCCCCGAGTTTGACGAGTTCGGCGAGCGCATTCTCTACAATCCTCTGCCGCTGTGGAACGTCCGCGAGGTCGTCATCAAGGGCAACTCCTACCCTCAACCCGCCGTCGATCGAAAATATTATGAGCACTACCTCTATCAGAAACAATTTCGCGACGGAAACGCTTACCTCTTGCGTCGAGCCGACACGGTCATAAGAAATATTCGTCGGGAGAACGGCGACATGTATATCATCTGCGACGACGACCTTCCCGCCGATTGGGATTTCTACGAGTTCATTCCCTCGCCCGATCCCAAAAATTATTCCAACCCGTTGCTCAGCAATCGACAGAACGATTCTTTCTCGCGCAACATGACAGAGTACTTCGGTCAACGCATCAAGACCCGCACCGAGCTCGTTCGCTTCTTCAACTCGTTCGAGTGCTCCGAATATCTCTCGTTCGTCGATGCCAAGCTCAAAGGCAAGCCGCGCCGATTGGAAACGTATTCGACCGAGGAGTTCATCGAATACGAGTACCGCACCGGCGATCGCAATCAGACATTGGAGTTCTCGTTTCGACCGCGCGACGAAGATTTCTACCTCAACCGCGATCTGATGAGCTTCCTCGTCACCGAAATTCAGCACTTATTCCCCGAATATCAATGCGTCGGAAGGCTGGTGTAGCGCATGAACTTCATCTGGGACATCGTGTTGCAAGCCGCCAAAGACGATTTCGAGTCGCATCAATTGTTTTTCGAGCCCGCCGAACACTTCAGCCCCTACCTCGAACAGTCGTTCCCATGTCTCAACCAACCGCACGTCGACAACCTTGAGATCGAGATCAATCCGTTGATGCGGTTCTCCTCGATCTTCGAATACATCTTGCACCTCGACGTGACGTTGCTGGTCTTCCCCGAGCAGCGGCAATTCATTCTCTACTACTTCGACCTGGTCACTCACATCTTGGCGGAGATCGATCTCTGCCACGGCATGACCAAGCGCGAGTTCTACATTCGACGAGTGCGGCGAGAGTTGCTCGACGGCGTATTCGGCGACGTCGCTCGAGAGGGCATGGAGCAATTGAAGCGCGACGCTCAACTGGCGATCGCCGACGAGCTCCTGCGCGTGATGGAGGTCGATTCGAGCATCGAATCGTTCTGTCACATCGCCAAACAGATTTTCGAAGGCTGTCTGATCTATCAGAGCCGCGCCCACCCCCAACGCCTCTTCATCTACCTCGGCAAGAAGCGCGACGACAAATTGCAAAAGCAGTGGCGATTGATCCGCGAAACGTTTGTGCCTCTCGACGTCGAGATCAAAGAATTTTGGTCTGAGCACTTCGGGATATTCGACGTCGACGAGACTATGCGGCTCGATCGGATCGCCATCTTTTAGGAGAGATCAACTTGAACGAACAAAATTACCCGCGGTTCGAGCGATTGCATGTATTGCGGACGGCGGCGCTGGTCAGCATCAGAGATCGAGCGTTCGACACGTTGACGATCCTGCTCGACGGTTATTCGGACGGCATCTTCTGCGGTTGCCGCCCGCTCGCCACCAACGATCTGCTCACGTTGAGCACGGGGCTGATCCTTCACAACGGTTTCCCTTACATGATTCGGGAGCCCATGAGCGTGGAGTATGCGCCGACCGAAGAATACATGACGCTGAAGATGATATTCGAGCCGACGCTTGAGACGGAGAACTTCACTCAACGGAACGTGGCGCTGATCCTGTCGAGCGACGTTTCGATTGCCGACAACGAGCTCGAGCTGTGCCGCTTCAAACTGAAGAAGGGCGCGGTGCTTCGAACGAATTATGTTGACTTCCGCGATCGGTCGACGGAGTTTGACACGGTCAACATGATCAACGTGCCGCACGCGGCGATCGGAGGCAGTACCTTATCGCCGGAGATCACGACGGCGTTTGCGACGGAGGCTCGCGATTACGAGCTCGACGGTTTGGATTTTGATTTCTGCATGACGGCGTTGCGTGGCGAGACGATGAGCGCGTCGCAGATTGCCCTCTACATCGAGCATCGATTGAAAACCGAACTGCCTGCCGTCGACAATCAAAATTTGTATGACGGATTGAGCGCGGTGTTGACGGAAATAAAAAGCGGCGGGCGACGTGAGGTTGCGGGTTCACGCCGTCGCCGCAGAGAAATCATCGTCGATTGATCATTGATTGATCATCGATCGAGCTCAACGGTGTCGAGAATGATGCCGACGGGCTGTCGACGCAGCAGACATTCGGCCGCCTCGAGCGACAGCAACCAGATGTCGGCGGCGGGCATTCGACAGTGCAGCACTCGTTGATAAGTGATCGCGTCGGGCTTCAAAAATATTTTGATCGGCTTGCCGCGGATTGCTTGAGTGCGATCGCTGATGGCGTCGGTGAACGGCAGATACGGCAGCCAATACAGAGGCGTTGCTTGATTTTTACTGTCCTGCCGGGAGTAGAGTTGCACGCCCTTGAACTGCAACTCGGGCTCGAGATATCTGAACAGCGGTTGCAGATCGTCATGGATCAGGAACGTCGGTTCGAACAGAAAATCGCATTGAACGAACCGCCCGCGGTACTCATAATAAGCGACGCTGTCATCGACCTTCGCAAACGAATCGGCGTCGGTGAAGTACGGATAATTTGATCGGTTGAGCCCCGAAGCATCGACCAAGGTTGGTGCCTCGGGGTCTTTTTTGATCCAAAACCAATCAGTGTGAACCATTGCCGCCACCACCGTTCAAATTGCCGTTGGTCTTCTTGAGCGCGGCGGCTCCGAGCATCGATGAGAGCCCGCCCCTGTTGGTGAACGGAATCGTTCCGGCTCTCGCCGACGCGTTATTGGTGCCGCTGACCGACGTGGTATCGTCATGGCTTGCCGACGTGGTATCGTCATGGCTCGTCGACGTGGTATCGTCATGGCTTGCCGACGTGGTGTCGTCATGGCTCGCCGACGTGGTATCGTCATGGCTTGCCGACGTCGTGTCGTCAGTCTTCGCTGACGTCGTGTTGTCCGCATTGTCATTCTCGAGCTCGTCAAGCGCCATCGACAGCAGTTCAGCCATTTTTTCGTCATCGGTCATCTTTTGATATTTTTTATAGCGCTCGGGGTCTTTCTTGATCTGATCAAGATAAAGCTCTTCAAGCTCCTCGCGATCGCTGTACGCGTCGCGCCTCTCCTTCGTCACGTTCTTGTCGATCATACGGCGCTGATATTTTTCGTCCGCCGCCTTCTGCAATTCCGCTCGTTTCTCATTCTCGCTCATCTTGAGATATTTGGCGTACCGCTCGGGATCGGCTTTGATCCAACTGAGATTCAACTTCTCAAGTTCGTCGAGCGGCACGAGCGCGTGATCGGTGTCCTTGCCCGTCATAATCCTCTCGGAGATCGTCTCACCCGCCGCCTTATAATCCTTCTTTTGCATCGCATCGGTCAAGCCGCCCGCCGCGCTCGCGGTGTCGGCGCTGAACTTCAACCAGCGGGTCGCTTCGGTCTCGCCGCCGTTGAACTTCTCATACGTCTCGACGCCCTTCTTGAGCACGGCGCCCCCAACTTTCGCTGTCGCCGCCGCGATCGTCACGACCGTCGCCGCCTTGCTCACTCCGCTCTTGATCTGATCAATGACCGATTGCTTCTCGCCGCTCAGCCCTTGCACCTTGAACGTGCTGGTGAATTCGCGTTGCTGTGCCAGCTTGAGCTCGAACGTTCCGAACTCGCCTTCTTTATAATCCTCGCTGTAGCTCTCGACGTACATGTTGTTGGCGGAGATCAATCGAAAGTCGCCCGCCTTGGTCAGTATCGACAACAATACGCCTCGAAGGTAGCCTTCTGCTTTTGGGGCGTCGGGTTTGACCGCTGCCCACTTCGACAGCAGGAGCGTATCGCGCAACTTGTTCTCGTC
>JAFUXN010000089.1 GCA_017477125.1 Selenomonadaceae bacterium | reverse complement strand
AGAGTCCGAAGACTCCCGTACGACTTGCATGTGTTAGGCACGCCGCCAGCGTTCGTCCTGAGCCAGGATCAAACTCTCCGTTGAAACCGGCTCTTAACGTTAGCTTGCACAAAAAGTATTGTTTAGATTTGAAAGAACGCGTGTCGCTGTTCAAACGACTTGCGTATGATACCAATCCAAATCTCGTTTGTCAAGCCCTTTACCAAAAAAATTTTTGAGCCCAAAATTATTTCGGATCAACGTCGTTTAATGCTATAATCTCTGCAATCATTTTCAGAGAGAAGGTTCGCCCTTTGAACAATAAATTTAAAGCCAATACCGCTCTCGCCCTGAGCGCCGTCGGAGCCGCCTTCACCATCCCAACCATCAGCCCCATCGCCGCCATCGGTAACTTCTCCCTCGGGCTCCTCAACCATGCCTTCCTCGCCGCTACCATCGGCGGGCTCGCTGATTGGTTCGCCGTCACCGCCCTCTTCCGTAAGCCTCTCGGCATATCGTTCCGCACTCAAATCTTGATCCGCAATCGAAAACGGATCATGGACGCCATCGTCGAGTTCGTTTCAAACGATCTCCTCAACACCAGAAACATCATGAATACCGTCCGCGACGAGAATACCGCCGAGCTCCTCATTCAGTACTTCGAACATAACGACGGGCGACGCAAGATCAAAAATATCATCTTCGAATTGCTCGTCGAGATCGCCGCCGACGCCAATACTCAAAAGTTCTCTCAGAACGTCGCGCCCCTCGTCCAAAAAGAAATCTCCTCCATCGATCCCAATCAGATCGTCAAGTTCTGCGCCGACGTCCTCACCAAACAATCTCACTCGAAAAAAGTCTTGACGTTCCTCTGCGACGCCGCTCAAAATATCTTCCACTCCCGGCCCGTTCAGAGCGCCGTCCTGCAAAAAATTTCCAACCTCCGTCAAGATTACGTCGGCTCGTCCGCCAGCCGCGCCCTCCTCCTGTCCGTCATCGACCTCAACGACGATAAAATTCTCAACATCTTGAATGAGAACGTCGACAGCAAAATCGTCGGCACCATCAACGCTCTCAAGGGCACCAACGTCCATCCCGACGTCACCAAATCGACCAATGAGCTCGTCGAGACCTTCAACGGCTTCGTCAAGGGCGTCGCCGACGATTCCGCCTCCCGCAATTTCATCAACGGTATCAAGTCGTTTTTCACCAATAACATCCGCCTCGCCGAGTACATTCAGCTCTGGCTCGATAAAAATCTCAAGGGTCAAACTTACATCGACGCCGTCAGTAAGCTCAATCGGAACGCGGGGCAGTCCCTCACCGTCGAGCTCGATCGCAAAGATATTCAATGGCGCGGCGCCGTCGAAAAACTCGTCGACAGCAAGATCGATGACTTCATCGCCAGCCCCATGCAGCAGGACGCTTTTGATCGATTCGTCAAGAAGTCCATCGAAGATATTCTCAACAGCTACCACGACACCATTCCCGATCTGATCAACGAGCGGCTCAATCGGCTCGACGATCAACAGTTGACCGAGTTCGTCGAAAGCCGCGTCGCCGACGACCTTCAGATGATCAGGATCAACGGCGCCGTCTGCGGAGCCTGCGTCGGCATCGTCCTCTACATCGTCTCGTGGCTGCTCAAGTTTTAATTCAAAGGAGTTCTTTCAATGTCTAATTGGAATACCGCCGACAAGGTTCTGCTATGTACCGCGTTCGCATTCCTCGCCGCCGTCGGCTTCCGCATGATCTTCCCCGATAATATTTTCGTCGAGGGCTTCTTGTTCGTCGCCGAGGCCGCCATGGTCGGAGGCATCGCCGATTGGTTTGCCGTCACCGCCCTCTTCCGCAAGCCGCTCGGCTTCCCGTACCACACCGCCATTCTCCCGAGCCGTCGAGAAGAATTTATTGAGGCGTCGGTTACCATGGTTCAACAGGAATTTTTCTCCCGTCGAGCCATTTTCAAGAAGCTCAGCAATCTGCAATTGATGCCACAACTAATCGAACAGCTCGAGCGGATCGAGACGCGCAAATTTGTCCTCACGCTCATCATTGAGCAGATCAAAACGTTCGTCGCAAATCTCAACAAGGAACGCATCGCGCGGCAAATCGCCAACGAAATCCGTAGGGCACTTCGGAACGTCGAGCCTCAACTGCTCGTGCTCGAGCTCGGGCGCTGGCTCAAACAATCCGGCAAGGATCGAGAGCTGTTCGTTCATCTCGTCAAGCGCGTTCGCGAAAAGGCTCAAACGCTCGAAACGCGTCAACTCATTCGTGAGACGCTCGAGCAGTACGCCAACGAGAAAACCAAATCGAGCGGCTCGGGATCGATGTTGTTGTCGGGGCTCGCTCAAATGCTCGACATCGTGAATTTCGTCGAGGCGGCGGGGCTTACTCAAGTGCAGCTGATCAAATTCATCGATGAGCTCTCAACCGATTCGCCGTTGCAGAGAAGCGTACTCAATGAATGCCGCTCGACCGTCGGCAAGATCACCGATTCAAACGACTTCAAAGCGTTCATCGACAATCTTCAGCTCGACACCATCAATGCGCTGCCGATCGAAGCGGTCATCGTCAAGATGATCAGCGGCATCGAACGCCAGCTCAATTCAATGCGCGTCGATAAACTGGTCAATGCGGTGTGCGCTGACCTCGATCGTCTTCCCGTCGTCGCGACCGATAAGCCTGCCATCGTCAAGGAGCGCACGATCGGATCACTGCTCGCCGAAGTCCTCTGCGACGAGTACACTCACGCGCTCAACATTCTCAAAAACGAGGGCGCCGTTCGCTCGACCGTCGAGAAATTCATCTATGATCTGATCGCTCGGACGGCGTTGCATGCTCAGCCGCTCGTCGGAACGATCGCTCAAAACGTCCTGCAAAGCCTCACCGATGAACAGCTCAACAAACTCGTCTACGATAAGGCGGAGCCCGATTTCATTTGGATCAGACTCAACGGGTCGATCGTCGGCTCGATCGTCGGGCTGGCGATCTTCGTCGTGCTTCAACTTGTCGGTTGACAGACGCGCCGATTGGTTGTAGTATCGACAGCGATTGAAATGTATGAGCGAATATCTTTAAAGGAGATGTTTCGCTTGAAGAACTGGAAGAAATTATTGGCGGCGTCCTTGATCTCGACGGCATTGCTCGGCTCGGCTCAAGTCGATGCCGCTTACTCACTCAACGACGAGGTCAAGCACCCGACGCCCGCCCTCTTGCAAGCGTCGCAGATCGG
Source organism: Selenomonadaceae bacterium (assembly GCA_017477125.1). GTDB lineage: Bacteria > Bacillota > Negativicutes > Selenomonadales > Selenomonadaceae > Quinella. Next base: position 3,658 of record JAFUXN010000089.1, on the reverse strand, counting down.
AGTACTCAACTACGTCAACCCGCACATGAAGAATGCAGCCAACAAAGATGCGATCGTGGTGTTGAGCTTCGGAACGACGTACAAGGAGACGCGCGCGAAGACGATCGACGCGACGGCGAAGGCGATCCAAAATGCGCACAAGGGCGTCAAGGTGGTCACGGCGTTCACCAGTCACATCGTGATCGATCACATCATCGAAAACGAGGGCAAGAGCGATTACAAGACGCCGGAAGAGACGCTCGACGAGCTCAAGAAGGAAGGCTACACTCGAATTGCGCTGGTGTCGCTCGACGTGATCCCGGGCATGGAATATAACTATGATGTGGGCGTGTTTCATCAATACAAGACGCAATTCAAGGCGATGACGTTGGGGACGTCGCTGATGTATTGGATGGGGCAGGAGGAGCAGCCCGATGACGTGCTCGAGACGATGCAGGCAATGAACTTCCCGAAGTACAAGAAGGGCACGGCGATCATGGTGTTGGCGCACGGGACTCCGCAGCCGGCGAACGCATATTACTCGGTGATGCAGGCGAAGTTGAAGGCGATGGGGCGCAACGACGTGCACATCTATACGGTTGAGGGCTGGCCGCGTCTCGAAGATTGGATCGACAAGCTCAAGAAGCACAAGGTGCAGAAGGTGATCCTGATGCCGCTGATGATGGTGGCGGGCGATCACGCGAACAATGACATGGCGGGCGACGAGGACGATTCGCACAAGAAGATATTGGAGGCGGCGGGCTTCCAAGTTGAGACGGTGCTCAAGGGCATCGGTGAGAACAAAAAAATTCAGCAGCTCTACGTCGAGCGTGCCAACGACGCATGGAATGCGCTCGAGGCTGATTAAAGGGGTGGCTTAAACAATCGTCGCCCCGTTGGGGGCTCGACCAAACGACTAACTTAAATGCAAACGTCGTCTTGCTCGAGTAATTGATTGGACGGAGGCACCGACATGGAAACAATTGAAGGCAAGGTGACGACGGCGATTTCGTACGCAGACATCATGGAGGACGAGGCGCGCGCGCAGATCAAACGCATGTGCGATTACGAATTCACGCGCGATTCAAAGGTGCGCATCATGCCCGACGTCCATGCCGGCGCCGGTTGCACGATCGGCACGACCATGACCGTCGTCGACAAAGCCGTTCCGAACGTCGTGGGCGTCGATATCGGCTGCGGCATGTACACGGTCAAGCTCGCCGAACGCGATATAGATTTCGCCGCGGTCGACGAGGCGGCGCACTTTATTCCGTCGGGGCGAGGCGTGTGGGAAGGTCGGCAGGCGCATTTCGATCTGACCGCTCTCAATTCGTATCGACAGTTGAAGGACACTCGGCGGCTGGTTCGTTCGCTCGGGACGTTGGGCGGAGGCAATCACTTCATCGAGATCGATCGGTCGAGCGACGGCACCAATTATCTCGTCGTGCACTCGGGCTCTCGAAACCTCGGCAAGCAGGTGGCGGAGTACTATCAGAAGTTGGCGATCGATCTGTCGCACGGCAAGGAAGAATTGTTCGCTCGACAGGAAAATTTGATCGAGACGTATAAGGCGTTGGGACGGCGCAATGAAATTCAAGCAGCGCTCAAGGAGCTCAAGCGCGAGTTCAAAGCCAAGGCGAGTGACGTGCCCGCCGACCTCTGCTTCGTCTATGGCAAGTACTTCGATCAATATCTCCAAGACGTGGCGCTGTGTCAAAAGTTTGCGCGTCGCAATCGGGAGATGATCGCTCACATTCTGATGAAGCGTGCTCACTTGACGGCGGTCGATGCCTTTCACACGATCCACAATTATATCGACGTCGACGAAATGATTCTTCGGAAGGGAGCGATCGCGGCGCACGAGGGTGAACGCGTCTTGATCCCGATCAATATGAGAGACGGATCGATCCTGGCGGTTGGCAAGGGCAATCCCGATTGGAATTACAGCGCGCCGCACGGAGCGGGACGGTTGATGTCTCGAACGGACGCAAAGGAACTGCTCAACATGGACGAGTACGCTCGAGCGATGGAGGGCATTTACACGACGTCGGTCAAGGAGTCGACATTGGACGAGGCGCCGATGGCTTATAAATCTCTCGATGACATTGTCGGGACGATCGAGCCGACGGCGGAGATCATCGAAGTGCTCAAGCCCGTCTACAATTTCAAGGCGTGACCATGAAGAAGATATGTTTCATGCACCAAGCGAGTATCGGCGACATGCTGATGGTGACGCCGACCTATCGCGCGGTCAAGGAGTGCTGTCCCGATTGCAAGACGGTGGTGGTGACGTCGCATGCAGGATACGAAATGATGCTCGGCAATCCGCACATCGATAAGCTGATCTCGTATCGAAAAGGTGATCCGGTGCTGCCGATCATCACGAGCATCTGGCGTTCGGACGTGGCGGTGATCTTCGACTACCACTATCGAAATGCGCTCTACGCGATGCTGGCGTTGATCCCCAAGCGCATGGGCTACGGCAAGGATTTGATCAACATTCATCTCGAAGACGAGCCGCTTGAGCTGTTCGAGCCGTTGAAGTATCTGGCGGCGGTTGCTCCGCTCGGCATTCGCACCGATGATCTGACGCTCACTCGTCCCGTCGCCACTGACGACGATCGAGCTCACGTCGATGAGATCATGCGCTCGAACGGATTGAGCGGCGACAAGTTGATCATCATCGTGCCGTTCTCGCTGTCGGCGATCAAAGACTGGTCGACGGAACGTTATCGAGAACTGATCGGGCGGTTGAGGTCGAAGGGTTATGCGACGGCGATCGTGGGCGGCAAGGATCAATTTGAGCGAGCGGCGCGAGAGTTCCCCGATGCGATCAATTTATGCGGCGCGACGAATCTGAGAGAGTCGGCGGAGATCATATCGCGGGCTCGATTGTATATCAGCGGTTGCACGGCGATGCTCCATGTGTGTTCGACGACCGACACTCCGTCGATTGCGTTGTACGGTCCGACGATTCCTGAGCAGTGGGCGCCGAAAAAAAATTGCACGGTGCTCTATCACAAGCTGCCGTGCAGTCCGTGCTACAACCTCACCGACGCGCCCTGTCGCGATAATCGATGCATCAAGAGTATTTCGGTCGACGAGGTTTGGGCGGCGGTAGAAAATATTTTGGGGTGACGATAGAAATAAAGGGCGACCGCCTCTCGAAGGGGGCGGCTCGCCCTTTTCCATGGTCAGCGCTCAACGGTTGAAGACGGAAAAAAGTTTTGGGGGCGCGGCAAAAAGAAAGGGCGCCCGCCTCTCGAAGGGGGCGGCGCGCCCTTTTCCATGGTTGGCGGCTAAACGATCGAAGGCGGAAAAAATTATTGGAGGCGCGGTTTTAGTAGGGTAGCGTGCCTCTCGCTAGTGGGAGGCTCGCCCTTGTCCATGGTCAGCGACTCAAAGGTCGAAGACGGAGAAAATATTTATGAGGGCGGTTGAAGAAAGGGCGACCGCCTCTCGAAGGGGGCGGCTCGCCCTGATCATAATCAGCGGCTCAACGCTCGAAGGCGGAAAAAATTTTTGGGGGCGCGACAAAAAGTACGGGCGCCCGCCTCTCACCTGGGGCGGCGCGCCCTTTTCCATGGTTGGCGGCTAAACGATCGAAGGCGGATAAAATTATTAGGGGCGCGTGGAAGAAACGGGCGCCTGCCTCCCTGATGGGGCGGCGCGCCCTTTT
>JAFUXN010000088.1 GCA_017477125.1 Selenomonadaceae bacterium | reverse complement strand
CTCCGACCATGTCGCCGACCAAAAACGGTAAGGGCGAGCCGCCACGCGCGATAGGCGGGTGCCCCTGCTTTCATCGTTGCCTCCGATTCCGATCGAATTGCCGCATTGATCAACGGTGGCTCGAACGTTTTACGAGAGTGACAAGACATAAAAATTTTTTTGAGCCAAACTGTTCAGGTTTAGAGGTTGCGATAAATGGTAAGGGCGAGCCGCCCCGCGCGAGAGGCGGGCGCCCGTTCTTTTGCTCGTTGCGTTGATCAACGGTGCAGCGAGCGGTTGAGCAGCGCCGAATATGCCGGCGTTCCTCCAAACAGATCGGAGATCAGAAATGACACGCCGGAGACGATGATGAGCGCCAGCAGATGAGTGAAGCTCCCCGTCAATTCCATGATCAAAATGCTGCCGGTGATGGGCGCCTTCACCACCGCCGCGAAGAAGCCCGCCATGCCGAAGATGATGAACAGCGTCGACCATTGCGAGCCGAGCAGTCCCGCGTCGGAGGCGAGCACCGCAAAAATTTCTCCCGACAGCGCCCCCAGCACCAACAAGGGCAAAAAAATACCGCCCGGCGCGCCCGTGCCGAAGCAGATCATGGTGAATGCGAATTTGCCAACGAAGTACACCACCAGCACCGACAACACGAAGTCGCCGCTCAACAGTTCGTCGACGAGCACGTTGCCGCAGCCGAGCACTTCGGGCAGCCACATGCCGATCCCGATCGCCAACGCGAGAGGGATCAATATTTTTTTTGCGCCCTTGACGCCTGATCGATCGTAGCAGTCGAGCGAGAGGATGAGCGAGCGGGTGAACAGCGCGCCGAGTAATCCCGTCAGCGCACCTAGCATCACGAGGTAGGCGGTGAACTTGAGCGGATCGGCGGAGATGATTGCGCTCATTTCGAGCGTCGGCAACGTCGAGACCAACGGCTCCGAATGCATCACGGGCGTGATCGTTTCGAACATCGGTCGAATGCCGAACACCAACTCGACCACCGCCGACGCCGATACCGCCGCCGTCATCGATACCAACAGCAGTTCAGACGAGAAGCGTTTGTTGAGCTCCTCGACGCAGAATATCACTCCCGCCAGCGGCGCATTGAACACCGCTGCCAGCCCCGCGCCCGCGCCCGCCGACAATAAAAATTTTCCCTCGAGCTCCGAACGATTTTGATTGAGAAAGTCGCCGACGCATGCCCCGAACTGCACGCTCAAGCCCGCGCGCCCCAATGACATGCCTTCGCCGATCGCCAGCACCGCCGCCACGAATTTCACCGTCATCAATCGGAGCGGACGCGTCATCGACATCGCGCCCTGCAGGATGCCTTTGATCTGCGGGACGCCGCTGCCCGCGATCTGTCCGTCGCGCTCGATCGCCTTTGCGATGAACCATGCCGTCAAAACGATCACCGCGATCGTCATGAACCAATCGAGCGGATCGGTTTGCGTGCTCAGTCGGTCGAGCCACAACGGTCTATACACGTCCGCCTCGTCGAGCAAAAATCTGAACGCCGCAATGATCGTGCCGGTCACGCCCCCGACCATCAGCCCTTCGACGAACAATCTGATCCGCAATCGCCGACGCTTGGTTATTAACTCGTCCATCAGTAAATGTTTTTGCCGCTGAATATCTCGATCATCTCGCGGCGCAGGTTGGAAGATATTTCGAGCCGCGTCTTGGGCGGCAACTCGTGCGCGTCGGTGTTGAACAGATAATTTTGCAGCTCAAGCTCCTTGATCAACATTCGCGTATGAAACAAATTCGCCTGGTACATGTTCACATCGACCGCGTCATAAATGTCGAGAATGTCATCGCTGATGTACTCTTGGATCGAAGTCATCTTGTTGTCGATGAAGAGCTTGGTGCCGTTGACGTCGCGAGTGAAGCCGCGCACCCGATAATCCATCGTGATGATATCCGAATCGAATTGACCGATCAAAAAATCGAGCGTCTGAAGCGGAGTGATCTCGCCGCACGTCGACACGTCGATATCAACGCGGAACGTCGCCAAACTCGTCTCGGGATGAAACTCGGGATAAGTGTGAACAGTGACGTGGCTTTTGTCGAGATGCGCGACGATCGTTTCACGTTGCTTGTCTCGAACGATCGGACGCTTTTGACCGGCGGAGATCGCCGCCTCCTCTGCAATGAGGATCGTGACGCTCGCCCCCTGCGGCTCGTAATCCTGGCTCGAGATGTTGAGAATGCGCGCGCCGATCATCTCCGTGACCTTCGTCAAGATATTTGTCAAACGCTCGGAATTATACTGCTCGTCGATGTAATGAACATAATCGTGCTGATCACGTTGCGATTTTGCATAGCAGATATCGTAAATGTTGAAGCTCAACGACTTGGTGAGATTGTTGAAGCCGTAGAGCTTGAGCTTTTCTTCCAACGAACCAATCCTCCCTCATATTATTAAAGCCCCGGATCGCTCCGAGGCTGAATGTTCAATTATGGTGGAGACAAGGGGGATCGAACCCCTGACCTCATCGCTGCCAGCGATGCGCTCTCCCAGCTGAGCTATGTCCCCGCTCAACGTCAATGATTGTACCACAAAAAATTTCCATGTCAAGATTTTTTTAGCGAAAAGGATTGCGCGCGCGGCGTCGAAGGTGTATACTACGCAAAGTGAAAAGACAATGACGCGGATCGATTTTGATGAAAGCATTTTGAGGTGAGACGATTTGAGAGTGAAGAGAATGTTGAGCAAGACGATAGCGCTGGCGATGTTGGGGGCGTTGGTATGTTCGACGGCGCCGACGGTTGAGGCGAAGCGAGTACATGATCCTGCGGTCGACGCAAAAGTTTCGAGCGAGCGCAAGGGAACTCTGCAGGAGAGGATACACGCGATCCTTTATCCCGAGGATCAGCCGGAGACGTCGCAAACGACTTCGACATCGCGCGACGAGGAGCAGAACGATTGGGGCGACGAGTGGTCCGACGATATAGAGTTCACGGTGCCGATCACGTTGTCGGCGACCGACTCATCGATCCTCGGGACGCCGATGGCGAGCCAGAATCAATGCGTTCGCTACCTGTTGAGGAACAATCCGAACCCGAACATCGCGGTGTCGCCGGAGGAGATCGTTCAGCTCTACTATGAGGAGGGCGAGCGCGAAGGCATTCGCCCCGACGTTGCGTTGTGCCAAGCGTTCAAAGAGACGGGCTTTTTCCGCTACGGCGGGACGGTGACGCCCGATCAAAACAATTATTGCGGCTTGGGAACGACGTCGGCGGTGGTGAAGGGCTCATACTTCCCCAATCCGCAGATCGGAGTGCGCGCTCACATTCAACATCTGCTGGCGTACAGCTCGACGCGCCGACCGTCGACGGAGATCGTTGATCCGCGTTATGCGTTGGTGCGCAAGGCTTACGGCAGAAGGACGCTGGGCAATTGGCAGGATCTCAACGGACGTTGGGCGGTGCCGGGCAAAGAGTACGGGCAGCAGATTTTATCGATGTTCAATGCCATGCTCCGTCAATGACGAGCAATATTTAAAGGGCGGTACTCTCCGTTGAGGAGGGCGCCGCCCTTTTTATTTCCGATCGATCAGAGTTTGACGTTCGAGATGTCGAGCATGCCGAGAAGAAATTCCGCAGGAATGCCGACGATCACCGGTTCGGGCTTGAGTGAATCATCGAGCCCCGCCGCTTTTGCCGCCGCCGCTTTCGCCATCGCCTTCCGATTGCTCAACGCCTTCAGCGTCTGAACGTTGTCGAACATCTCCTGCTCGAGCTCCAGAATGTGTTTGGATCGTTTGCGTCGCGTCGTCCACCAACTTTCTGTCGTCTCCATGGGCGACTTGGTTTGATGACTCCACGATTGCCCGCGATATTCTTCCTTCGACGCCCCGAAACTGTGAACGGCAACGTGCTCGAGCTTGGGCGTGACGAGGTTGGCATAAGTCGGCGTCGACAAATTTTCTCTAATCGTGTCGAGCACCCACGCCTCATATTCGGGATCGGCTTTCATCGCCTCGTAACCTTTATCGCTGATCACAATCGTCTCGCTGTCGAGCCAATGCGTCGCAACCGTCGGCATCGATTGAATTATGTCGACGATATATTGTTTGTACTCGTCGAGCGTCATGTCCGCCTTCGATTTCTCGCCGTCGACACGAGCCTTGAGCGATTGCAGAAGCTCATCGTAGGATCGAATGTTGAGCGCGCCGTTGATGCGATTGAGCTTGCGATTGATCCCCGACAAAATTTTTTCGGTCTGATTGAAGGCATTGCCCCCAACGTAAATCTCATTGTTCATGGCGCGACCTCCCGAGATTTACACCGTCGGCAGTTTGTTGTCGGCGTCGAGCATTTCAAGAAGTGCATCGAGATTATCTTGAGCGTCCTCGATCGCCTCCGCCTGCTCTGCCCGTTGAGCCCGACTGATCCAAAATGCATTCCACGACTCATATTCGAACGTGCTCCGCGCGGATTCGAGACTGCCGCCGAACATCTTGCTGAACATATTCGAGCCGACGTTCTGAGTATCGTCGAAGCTGAGAATGGAATAATTTCCGACGCCGCCGCGATTGAACATCTCGTCGATCATCTGACGACTGCGAGCGATGGCGTTGAGCACAAACTGTTCGTGCGCGGGATCGTTCTTCATCTTGAGCCAGCCCGCGTCGCTGATCTTGATCGCCTGCTCGTCGAAGGGACGGGTTGCGCCGAACGGAATATCATCGATCTTGGCGGAGATGTACACCTGATATTCGGTCATCGACATCGACGTGCCGAACGCCGTCTGCTGCATCTGAACGCTCTTGAATGTCGCCTTGTAGCTCATCGCGCTGATGTTGTTATCCGCCATGGTCGAGTAGAGATTTTGGAGCATCGTCGACGACGTGCCCGCGCCGAGCGCATTTTTGAGTTGAACGGTAGGATTTTGCATGAGATTATCACCTCCTCTGCATGTATATCGGCGATCAACATGAAAAACTAAATGCTCCCGCATAATCACGGGAGCACTTCACATCAATTCGTCAAAATCCATGCCGTCGTCTTTCAACGACTTCTCGAAAATGATGTCTCGACGGTACTGAGCGGGCGTCTTGCCGTAGTAATTCTTGAACATCGTATAAAAGTGATGCTGATTTTTGTAGCCGCATTGAAATACTATCTCGTTGACGGTTCGGTTCGATTCCCTGAGGAGCATGCATGCCTGCTGCATTCGAGTGTCCTGCAGTATCGTGGTGAAGCTCTTACCGGTGTATTTTACCAGAAGTCTCGACACTTGTCTCTCGCTGTAGGAAAATTTTTTGGCGAGCTCGGGCAGGGTGAGGCTTTGGACGTTATCTCTGATGTACTGCAACACCGACGTGATCTTTTGAGAGAAATTCAAGTGATCGGAGAAGCCGGTCACCAGTGTGTTCGAATGATTTCTCAACAGCAGGACGAACAGCGCCGACATGAGCTTATTGACGATCGGAGCGTAGTACAAACCGCGATTGCGAAACTCATTGAGCATGGTGAGCAATATATACTCGACCTCTTTATCGTCCTCATTTGAGAATTTAAGGTAGCCTCCGCCGATCGATTCGTTGAGCGAGCGTGAGAAAAACTCCGACAGGATTGGATCGTGCCTCAATATGTGGAAAAACACCTTGTCGAAGGTACTGCTCCGAACCAAAACATTGCAGACGACATCATCTTCCATGTGTGTGATGGGGCAATGGTATACGTGCGGAGCCAGAATGCAGACGTCGCCCTTCTCGAGCTCCAGAAAAGTATCGTTGACATAACATCGATATTTGCCGTTCATCACATGAGTGATCTCAAAGAACTCGTGGTAATGCATGAATCCCGGGACGAATCGGGTATGCATCAACAATGCCACGTCGTCCTTCGGACTGAATAAATTCTCGCTCAGGTAATCACCAACTCTCGGACAATCTTTGAAATAACGATCGAATGCCCGTCTGTAATCGGGATACTTCTTCTCGTTCTCGAGCATTTGTCCGACGGTCTTGGGAGGATTCTGATGGATTTGAGGATATCTGATGAACAGCTCGCGGAACTCTTTTTCCGCGTCATTTAACTTCAGGAGATCTTCCAAGGTGATCACGGTCTCGCCCCCACTTACTTCGATTGAAGTATAGCTGTTGCCGATTTACATTTCTATGCTCAAAGGCGTTGATGTCCTAATCGGTTATGAAGGTGGCGCGATCCGTTATGGCAGATGCGTCGGAAAGCGTCTTATAATTTCCTCGGATTCAAATTTGAAAGCAGGGGTGAGTAATGTGAGTTGGCGAAATTTCATCGGGCGTCTGAGAGGGAAGAGGGCGCTGCAGAAGTCGGCGTGTTTGATAACGGCGGCTTCAATGTGCATTCCTCCGGCGCTGACGTTCGCGGCGGAAACCGACGCTTCCATGCCGACGACGAATCTCGACGTTGAGATTCAACCGGCGACTTCGGTCGATATGGCGACCGAGACCAGTATGTTCGACAGGGTTCCGTTGGACAGTTGGATTTACACTTCGATCAATAAGCTCATCGCCACGGGCAAGGTGCCGAGGTACAAGAATCAGATCAGACCCGGCGCGACCTTCACCCGATTCGAGATGGCATTGATCACGTATTACGGCATTCGCGAAATGAAATTCATGTCGCCCGAAGAGCAGGACATTCTCAAGCCGCTCGAAGAAGAATTTCGCTACGACCTTGAGAAGATCAGCTTGATGCATCGTCTCAGTCAGCTCGACGAGGAAAAACCGATCGATGAGCAGGCAGATGTCTTCAAACAGAAAACCATTGCCGAGCTCTCGCCGAACGTTGATACCTTCGGCAGCAGCGGCAGCGCGTTCAATCTTCAATTGCCCGGCAAGAAACCCGTGCTCGATGATAAGCTCAGCATTTGGGGCTTTGCTCGATTGAGATTTCAACGTAACGATTACGGCAACGGTACCTATCGTCGATACAATCATTTTAATCTCCACGTCATCAATCAGTATAAGGTCAACGACCATTGGCAGATCGTATTGGGCAATGAGTTCCAACGCTCGACCGATCGGATCAATTCGATGGAGAGCGAAAACGGTAACTGGATGGCGGACGCCGACAACAACGTGCAACACAACGTCGCGCAGGAGCTGATCTTGGAAGGACGATATAAGGGCGCAAACATCAGCGTCGGCAGAATGTATGACCTCGGAGCTTACGGTTTCGCTCTCGACAATCGCATCGAAGGACTTCAGGTTCAGTTCCCCGGCAAGATCAACGTCACCGCCTTCCACGGTCGCGTGTATGATTGGCCTCAAGAGGACGTGCATCGCGGCATACAACCTTTCATGGGCTGGATTTATAACGGCTACGGCGATCGCATCGATTCCCGTCAAGAATATACCGCGCTGAAGTTCGATACCCGTCCCGATCAGAAGTCTCTGCTCTCGTGGGGCGTGTACGGCATTTCGCCTTCCGCTCGACATTATCAGAAGGACAATCGCAAGCGCGTCATTTACGGTTATCTTGCCTACGAGAACCAGATTTCCGATAAGTGGAAGTTGACCGGGCTCATTCAGAGCAACAACGCCACGCAAGATAAAGATCTCATCAGGGCGGAGCGCGATTACGTGGGCGGCAAGAATGTCGGCAAATATTCAACGTCGAAGTCGCCGAACTGGTACATTCGAGCCGATTACGGCAAAGTCGATCTGTTCAAGACCAACACTTGGGGACTGTATGCGTTCTATCTCAATCAGCCGACGCTCCGTCAGTACTCCGATACGCTTGAGTTCGATAACATGCGCGGCTTCCGATTCGGCGGCGCTTATACGATCGCCGGGCTTCCTGCTCGAGACGTACGCCACCTTCGCAAAGGATATAGATACCAAAGAACGCCGTCGCGATGTGCGCGGGCAATTGAATATGTTCTTCTGATTGGAGGGAGTAACGTTGAAGAAATCGACTAAAGCACTCTTGACGGCGGCATTGGCGCTCGGGCTCGGTTGCAATACGGCGTTCGCTTACTCTCTCACCAATCTGCAGGTTGAGCATCTTGACAATCCACAGGCAATCGATCGGGAGCACCCGCGTTTTTCGTGGCAGATGGCGGCGGTCGAGGGCGAAAAAAATCTCTCACAGGAGTCCTATCAGATCGTCGTCAAGGACTCCAAAGGCAAGATCGTTTGGGACAGCGGTCGTCGCAAAGACGGGCGTTCGATCGATTTTGCTTACGCCGGATCAAAACTCGCCGCCGGCGAAACTTACAATTGGACGTTGACCGTTTGGGACAACAACGGCGTCAAGAAACAGGAAAGCTCAACGTTCGCCGTCGGGCTCAACCCCGATCGCATGGGGCAAGACGGTTGGTCGGGCGCGAAATGGATCGGCTCCGATCTGCAAACGCTTCCGCTCGATGCTCAATCGCTGACGGTCTTCAGGATCGCTTGCGACATTCAGATCGCTCAAGGGAGCAACCGCGCGGGCATTCTGTTCGGCGGCAACGATCAACGTTTGATGAACGCCAATCAAAACACGAGCGGCATGGCGGCGGTCAAGGATCAGTCCTACGTCCGCGTTGAGCTCGACGGCAGCAATCCGAACGCGGTCGCGCTCAAAGTTTATCGTTCAGGTTACGTGCCCGAGGACGGCATGGACAAACTCATCGGGCAGGTCGCCGTTCCTTCCAATGTTATCAACGCGTCAAATCTGCACGCCAAACATCATCTCGATGTCGAGTCGGTGTACGGCGTGCTTAATTTTACCGTCGACGGCGCATTTCTCGACGCGCCCAATGTCGATCCGTGGAGCAAAGGCATCAACGCAAATCCCTACGGCGTCAGCGGCGGCTCGACCGCTTATCCCGTCGTCGGCGACGTCGGCTTTGCTCTCGATGCGGGGCAAAAGGCAACCTACTCGAATTTCGCCGTTCGCAACTTCAGAACGCCGCAGGCAAATCTCTATGAGAAGTTGGGGACGGTCAATCTCGACGGAGGCTCGAGCGGCTTGCGTCAAATGACCGATCCGTCGCACGACGCCATGCCCATGCTCCGTCGCGAATTTGATCTGTCGAAGAAGGTTCAATCGGCAAAACTTTACGTCGCGGCGCGCGGCATTTATGAGATCAACATCAACGGTGAGCGCGTCGGCGATGACTTCTTCGCCCCGGGCTTCACTCAATACAATAAGACGCATCTCTATAACGCTTACGACGTGACGGAATATCTCAAGCGCGGCGCCAACGCCATCGGCGCTCAACTCGCCGAAGGTTGGTGGGCGGGCGCCAACACTTTCCAGGGAACCAATTGGAATTATTACGGCGATCGTCAATCGATGATCCTCAAGCTCGTCGTCAATTACAAGGACGGCTCGCAGGAGATCATCACCAGTCAGCCCGACGAGTGGAAGGTGTTGACCGACGGGCCGGTTAAGCTCGGCAGTATCTTCCAAGGGCAATCGTATGATTCGTCCCGCGCGGAAGAACTTCAGGGTTGGGATCAGCCGGGCTTCCATGAGAAGACGTGGCGTCCCGCGAAAGAAGTTCCGTTGGAGGGCACCACCGCCCCCGGACGTTGGCACGAGATGCTCACCGATCGCGATTATAATCAGGACTTCTCAAATATAAATCTCGTGGCGCAGGCGGGCAGTGAGGTCAAAGAGGCGGAGATCATTACGGCAAAATCTCTGACGGAAGTTCGCCCGGGCGTCTACCTCTACGATATGGGGCAAAACTTCGCCGGCGTCCCGCGCCTTCTGATCACCAACGGGCATAAGGGGCAAAAGTTGACGCTCCGCTTCGCCGAAGTGCTCTACCCCGACGGTCCGCTCAAGGGCATGATCATGATCGAAAACCTCCGCGCGGCGATGGTCAGAGACCTTCACATTCTGCGCGGCGGCACCGAAATCGTCGAGCCGCATTTTACATGGCACGGCTATCGATACCTCGAAATCAGCGGGCTCGACAATCCTCTGCCGTTGAGCTCCGTTCAGGGCGTGGTGCTCAGCTCGATCCCGAAGGACGCCGCAAGCTATGTAACTTCCAATGCCGACGTCAATCGGTTCGAGCAAAACGTTCGTTGGTCGGCGCTGGCGAACTTCTTCGCGATCCCGACCGATTGCCCGCAACGCAATGAACGCATGGGTTGGTCGGGCGATCTGGCGGTGTTCGCAAACACGGCGGTTTATCTTGCCGACAGCGATAACTTCCTGCGTCAACACATGCAGACGTTGAGAGACCTTCAGGCAACCGACGGCAGATTCACCGATACCGCACCGTTGGGAGTCGGCGCCGGCGGCTTCATTTGGGGCAGCGTCGGCGTGGTCGTGCCGTGGGAACTCTATCTGCAGTACGGCGATACGGCTGTGCTCGAAGAACATTATGACGCGATGGCTCGGTATATGAGTTATATGGCGGCGTGTCAGCAGTCCGACGGTTTGTTGAACGAGCCGAAAGGCATGCCGGGGCTCGGCGATTGGTTGAGTCCGCAGTTCATGCAGGGCGACGCTCAACCGCTTTGGAATGCTTACGAGGTCAAAGGGCTCTACATAATGATGAAGACCGCCGAAAAACTCGGCAAGACCGCCGACGTAAGCAAATGGCGCCGACGCTATGAGGATCGCAAAGCTCATTACATGAAACGGTTCTTCACCGACGACGGCTATGCGCTCAAGACCGACGGCTCGCGCATGGACATTCAAACCGCTTATGCCGTGCCGCTCGGATTGCAACACGTCGTCGATGACAACAAGACCAAACTCTTGGGGCAAAGGCTCGTCGACACCGTCAAGCGCAGCAATGTCGATGATTCCAAGCAGAGCCGTCAGCCTTACTCGTTGTTGACGGGCTTCATCGGGACGGCGGCGATCAGTCACGCGCTCAGCGATGCCGGCTATAACGACGAGGCTTACAAACTTTTGACCAACGATCAATATCCGTCGTGGCTGTACCCCGTCAAGAACGGCGCAACCACCATTTGGGAGCGGCTCGATTCCTACACCAAGGAGCGCGGCTTCGGCGGCAACAACTCGATGAACTCATTCAATCATTACTCGTTCGGCGCGGTCGGCGCGTGGATGTTCGACACTTCGCTCGGCATCGCCAGAGACGAAAACAGCCCGGGCTTCAAACACTTCTTCCTCAAGCCGATGCCGGACTTCAAGGGCGAAATGAAATTTGCTCGCGGGCATTACGATTCCGTCTACGGTCGCATCGAAAGCAGTTGGGAGAAAATGAATCGCGGTTGGACGCGCTATCGTTTCGTCGTCCCCGCCAATACCACCGCCACCGTGATCCTGCCCGATGCCGTCGGCAAGAAAGTTCTTCAAAACGGCACGCCGATCAAATACACCGGCGCGTTGGAAGTCGGCAGCGGCAGTTACACCTTCGACGTCACCAACGTCAGCCGTTGATGTTTCCGACGGACGGCAACGACGCGAGGATAAAATTCAAGGAGGCATCAACATGATTGACATAACGAGGCGCGACTTCTTCAAACTAACCGGAGCCGCCGCCGTCGGTTTGCTGTTCGGCAGGACGGTCGAGGCGGCATCTAAACCTTCGGCGGTGAGAGTTCAGCAGACCGATATCGACTTTCGCTCCGCGCGGATCGATAAAAATATCGTTCGTATTCGCAACGGGGCGGGCGATCTGATGTATGTGATCGAGGGCAAGAACAAAGTCGCTCTGATCGACACGGGGCTGGGCATCGGCGATCTCAAAGGTTATGTCGAGAAGATCAGCAATAAACCGATCGTCGTGTTGATCACGCACGGGCACGTCGATCACGCAAGCGGCACCGCTCAATTCGATGACATCTACATGAACAAGAAGGACAATGCGCTGTTCCGCGAGCATACCGCGATGGGCAATCGGCAGGGATATACCGGCGCGTGCAATCCCGAATGGGCGAAGACGTTGACCGACGCGAATTATCTGCCGGGCGACGATCCCGATCGGTTCAAAGACCTGAAGGAAGGCATGAGTTTTGATCTCGGCGGCGTGCATCTCGACATCTTCGATCTGCCGGGACACACCCATGGCATGACGGCGATCCTGATCAGAGAAAATCGAGCGTTGATCTCCGGCGACGGCGCCAATATGTTCACCTTCCTCTGGTCGGGAGAAACTCTCGGCTTGACGAGCTACGAGCAATCGATCCGACACATCAAGAAGGTAACCGAAGGCAAGTTCGATAAGATGTACTGCTCGCACGGCGGCGGCGACTTGACGATCGATTATTTTGATCGAATGCTCGAGGACATAGCGATCATCAAGGCGGGCAAAGATGATGCGGTCGATTTCGAGTTCATGGGGCAGAAGTCGAAGATCGCATTCGCAATCGATCCCGCGCATAATCGGCTCGACGGAGGGATCGGCAACATCGTTTACGATCCCAAACGCATCAACGAGTAATACGGAAGGAGGAGCATCATGCCGCGGAAATATGAAAAGCTCGCCGCCGACATCGTCAAGAATGTTGGCGGCAAGGAGAACGTGAGCTCGTTGGCGCATTGCGTCACTCGATTGCGTTTCAAGCTCAAGGACGAGTCGAAGGCGAATACCGACGTGCTCAAGGCAATGGACGGCGTGGTTACCGTCGTGCAATCGGGCGGTCAATATCAAGTGGTCATCGGCAACGCGGTCACGGCGCCGAAGAAGAGGACAACTCAAAGAAGAAGCCGCTCGACATTTTTATCGACACCGTCAGCGGCATCTTCACGCCCGTGCTCGGAGTGCTCGCCGCCTCCGGTATGGTCAAGGGCTTGACGGCTCTGCTTGCCGCGTTTCAGATTCTCGACACTGCCGGCGGCACTTATAAAATCATGTCGGTGATCGGCGATGCGTTTTTCAATTTCTTGCCGATCTTCTTGGGTTTCAGCGCGGCGAAGAAGTTCAAGATGAGCGAGTTTGCGGCAATGGCGATCGGCGCCGCACTCGTCTATCCGTCGTTGACACAGATCATGCAGGGCGAACCGTTGTATTCGGTCTTGCAAGGGACGCTGTTCGAATCGCCGGTGCATCTGGAGTTCCTCGGCATCCCCGTCCTGCTCATGAATTATACCTCGAGCGTCATACCGATCATCGCGGCGGTTTGGGTCGGGGCGCGCGTTGAGAAATTCTATATGAAATCGGTTCCGACATTGCTCAAGGGCTTCGGCGTCCCGTTCTGCACGATCCTCACGATGATCCCGTTGACGCTGCTCGTCGTCGGTCCGATCTCGACGTGGTTGGGTCAGATCATCGGCGCGGCTGCCACAGCTCTGTTCAACATCAGCCCGCTCGTCGCAGGACTGTTCATCGGCGGCGGCTGGCAAGTGTTTGTCATGTTCGGACTGCATTGGGGCTTGGTGCCCATCATGATCCAAAACATCGTGACGTTCGGCGCCGACCCCGTCATCAATACGATGTTCGGCGCGTCGTTCGCGCAGATCGGTGTCGTGTTGGCGATCATCTTGCGCACGAAGGACATGAAACTCAAGGGCATTGCGATCCCCGCGTTCCTCTCGGGTATCTTCGGCGTAACGGAGCCCGCCATTTACGGCGTCACGCTCCCGCGCCTGCTCCCGTCGAGGAAGAAGTTGCGTTGAAGAACGAGACGTTGAGCAGTCCGTTGACGGGCAATCTCGTCAAACTGCCCGACGTTCCCGATCCGGTGTTCGCGAGCGGAATGATGGGGCAGGGCATTGCGGTCGAGCCGACGATCGGAAAAGTTATGGCGCCCGCCGACGCCGAAGTTACGACGCTGTTCCCGACGGGGCATGCGATCGGCTTAAAAACGTCGGGGGGCGCCGAGCTTTTGATCCACGTCGGCATGGACACCGTCCAGATGAACGGCGACGGATTCAAGCCGCACGTCGCGCAAGGCGATCGCGTCAAGAAAGGTCAGCGGCGGCGACAATCTCATCGATACGGTTATCAATTGACAGAGGAGGGCATGCCATGGCATTTCCGAAAGATTTTTTGTGGGGCGGAGCGGTTGCCGCCAATCAGGTCGAGGGCGCTTACAACGAGGACGGCAAGGGGCTCGACATTCGCGACGTCATGCCGCATGGGATCAAGAGCGCGCCGACCGAGGAGCCCACGCCCGACAACTTGACGTTGAAGGCGATCGACTTCTATCATCGATACAAGGAGGATATCAAACTCTTTGCGGAGATGGGCTTCAAAGTGTTTCGGACTTCGATCGCTTGGTCGAGGATTTATCCCAACGGCGACGACGAGCAGCCCAACGAGGCGGGCTTGAAATTCTACGATGATCTGTTCGACGAGTGTTTGAAGTACGGCATTCAACCGTTGGTGACGATCAGCCATTACGAGACGCCGCTTCATCTGGCGCGGGATTATGACGGCTGGGTCAACCGCAAACTGATCGGATTCTATGAGAAGTTCGCGCGGACGATCTTCGATCGATACAGGGACAAGGTCAAGCTCTGGCTGACGTTCAACGAGATCAATTCGGTGCTGCACTCTATCCGTTGACGCCCAACCCCGACGACGTCATCAAAGTCATGGAGGCGGATCACTTCAATGACTTCTTCGGCGACGTTCACTGTCGAGGGATTTATCCAAGCTATATATCGAGCTACTTCAAAGCGAACGATATCGAGATCAAAGCGACGCCCGAGGAGCTCGAGCTCATGAAGAACAACACCGTCGACTTCGTGTCGTTCAGCTATTACATGTCGGTCTGCGATGCGGCAAGCGGAGGTGTGAAGGGCGAAGGCAATTTGCTCGGCGGGCTCGAAAATCCTTACCTCAAAAAATCCGAATGGGGTTGGGCGATCGATCCTCAAGGGTTGCGCTTCATTCTCAACAAATTCTATGACCGTTGGCAGAAACCGCTCTTCATCGTCGAAAACGGTTTGGGCGCAAACGATCGATTGGTCGACGACGGCAAGGGCGGCAAGACCGTCAATGACGATTATCGGATCAACTACCTCAACGATCACCTCGTGCAGGTCGAGAAGGCGATCTCGCAAAAAAAAAAAAGCCGCCCGAAGGCAGCAATAAATTTTCGTTCCGATCAGATGAAGAAGCGATCGATATCGACGTACTTAATGCCGAGCGCCTCGCCGACCGCCGCGTTGATGAGATATCCGTCGACGACGTTGAGCCCTTTCGCCAGCCCGTCGTCGTCCGAACACGCTTGCTTCCAACCTTTGTTCGCGATCTGCAACGCATAAGGCAGTGTCGCATTCGTCAGCGCCAACGTAGAGGTGCGAGCCACCGCGCCCGGGATGTTCGCCACCGAGTAATGAATCACGCCGTGCTTGACGAACGTCGGATCGGTGTGCGTCGTGACGTGATCGCATGTCGCTATCGACCCTCCCTGATCGATCGCCACGTCCACGATCACCGAGCCGCGCTTCATCGTCTTGACCATCTCCTCCGTCACGAGTTGAGGAGTTTTCGCGCCCGGGATCAGCACCGCGCCGATCAACAGATCAGCCTTGCGCACCCACTCGGCGATGTTGTAGCTGTTCGACATCACCGTGCTCACCCGTCCGTCGAACATGTCGTCGAGCTCTCGCAGACGGTGAATGTTGTTGTCGATGATCGTAACGCGCGCCCTCATGCCGACGGCAATCTTCGCCGCATTCGTCCCGACCACGCCGCCGCCGACTATCACCACTTGACCCGGCGCCACACCGCTCACGCCGCCGAGCAACACTCCCGATCCGCCGTACTGGCTTTCAAGGAACTGCGCGCCCAATTGGATCGACATGCGCCCCGCGATCTCGCTCATCGGCGCAAGCAACGGCAGGCTCCGCCCGTCGCGACCGACCACCGTCTCATAAGCGATGCCCACCACTTTGCGATCGAGCAACGCCTTCGTCAACGCCGGTTCCGCCGCCAAGTGCAGATAGGTGAACAGCACCTGCCCCTCGTGGAACAGATCATATTCCGATTCGAGCGGCTCCTTGACCTTGACGATCATCTCCGCGCGATCGAAGATCGATTTCTTGTCGGCAACGATCTCCGCGCCCACCGCCGCATACTGTTCATCGCCGAAGCCCGAGCCCTCGCCCGCGTGCTGCTCGATCAGTACCGCATGCCCCGCCTTGACGAGCGCCTCAGTACCTGCCGGCGTCAAGCCCACGCGATTTTCGTTGTTCTTGATTTCCTTCGAAACCCCGATGATCATGCTCATTCCTCCCAACACGATTACAATGTTGAAACCATTATAATGCGCGCCGCGTTTTTGGTCAACGGGTCAAGGAAATTATCAACCCGAATAGTTCTGGTAGCGCATGCCAACACGAGGTTTGATCGCGTCGCGCTTTGCCCGCTCGGCGACGATCGCTGCCTTCAATTGCTCGGCGCAGCTGTCGCAGTACTGACCGGAGACGATCGGCGCACCGCACTTCGCACACGGATAGTGATAGTCGATGCCCGCCTGGAGCAAACGCCCCTCCTCAATCAGCCGACGGACGATCGCCTCGCTGATCTCGAGATCTTTGACGATGTCGAGAATGGTGCTGTCGGGGTGCTCCCCAACGTATTCGACGATCCGCTGCTCGTCCTGATGCTGCTTCTCGATGCACGCCGGACAAAATACTCCGCCGCTCGACATGAACAGCTTGCCGCAGCCCTTGCAGTTTCTGAGTTTCTCTGCCATCCTTCATCACTCCTGTAATAAAATTCCCCGCCCGCCCGCCGCTTGTAAGTTCATCTCCTCAAACGCGTCGCATTCTGCTCAAGTTCAAATTCTCGAGCTGCTTGAGCGTTGAGCCTGTCAATTATATTCATATCACCTATCTTCTTGTCAACATGCTTATCAACAATTTGCTCAACCAGTTGTTTGGTCTCGCGTTGCATTTTCAATGCGCAGGTTCGACAATATATCCCTGTGCCTCCGACCGGCGCTCCGCAGATCGCGCAAACCCTTCCGGCTTGAGTTACCACTCGATCCTTATCGTTACTGAACATCCCCTCCAGCACCATTCGTTTGAGCATGCGATCCGGCACGCCGGTTGCCGCCAACGCCTGTTCTATCGTCACCCCGGGATTGTCCCTCACATAATCCATCACTCGATTGCGCTCCGCCTCCTCTTTCTTGAGACACTCTCGACATAAACTCTCGTCGCCGCGGACGATGAACACCTTCCCGCACACCTTGCAATTCTTCAGATTGTCGGGAATGCCTTCCCTCTTCCGCTTCGGCTTTGTCAGCCATAGTTTCGATGAGCGCATAACGCGCTGCCTCCTTTCATCTTCTGTCGACCGTATTATAACACAATCTGCTTTGAACGTCGATATGTTTGTGTCACTGAAAAAAATATTGCTTTATCAACTTCGATTTCATATAATGCCATGACTGCGATGACTGCAGTTGGCAACATTCCTCTTGGATCGATCGGATCCGATTTGAAAGGAGCTTTTTTTGACTATGCTGTTTGGTCTGTTTGGTGGTCACGACATGGGAATAGATTTGGGCACGGCGAATACACTCGTGCACGTCAAGGGACGCGGCATCGTCCTGCGCGAGCCGTCGGTGGTCGCGATAAAACAGGACACAGGTGAAGTTCTCGCCGTCGGTGAGGAAGCCAAGAAAATGATCGGGCGCACGCCCGGAAACATAATTGCAATTCGCCCGATGAAGGACGGAGTGATCGCCGACTTCGACGTGACGCAGGCGATGTTGAAGTACTTCATTCGCAAAGCAATGAACTCAAGATCGTTTGCGCGTCCGAGGGTAGTGGTGGGCGTGCCGTCGGGGGTGACGGAAGTTGAGAAGCGCGCGGTGATCGATGCGGCTCAACAGGCGGGAGCTCGAGAGGCTTATCTGATCGAAGAGCCGATGGCGGCGGCGATCGGAGCAGGCTTGCCGGTTGAGGAGGCGACGGGCAACATGGTCGTCGATATCGGCGGAGGCACGACGGAGATCGCGGTGATCTCGCTGGGCGGCATCGTCACGAGCCGTTCGATCAGGATCGGCGGTGACGAGATGGATTCGTCGATCGTTCAATACATCAAGAAGCAATACAATCTGATGATAGGCGAGCGCACGGCGGAGGAGATCAAGATCTCGATCGGGACGGCGATCATCACGACGGCGACCGATAAATCGATGGAGATACGCGGGCGCGATCTGGTGAGCGGCTTGCCCAAAACGTTGAGCGTGCACTCGAAAGAAATCCTTGAGGCGTTGAAGGAGCCGATCCAAAAGATTGTCGACGCGGTCAAGGGCACGCTCGAAAAAACTCCGCCGGAGCTTGCCGCCGATATCATGGATCATGGGATCATGATGACGGGCGGCGGCGCGTTGCTGACCAATCTTGACAAACTTCTCTCGAGCGAGACGGGCATGCCGGTGATGGTGGCGGACGATGCATTGTCATGCGTGGGCGAGGGCACGGGCAGATCGTTGGAAAATCTGACGCTACTCAAGCGCGTGGTGATGACTTCGAAGAAACTCAAGGGATAATTGAAGCATTAGACGATGGCGAATAAAATCAAACGCGAAAAGCGTTCGGGGCAAAAAATCATCGCATTGATCTTCGTGTTCCTGAGCGTGTTCTGCATAGTATTCTTCGCGGCGCGCGGGAAGTTCGAGGCGCCTGCGACGAGCCAAGGACTTATGTTAATCCTGTCGCCGTTCCAGAGTGCGGTGTCGTGGATCGGGAACAAATTGGGATTCATCACGACGACGGTGAATGACGTGATGACGGTGCACGAGCAGAACAAGCAATTGCGCGTAGAGGTCGAGCAGTTGCGCGCGCAGAACCTGGAGGCGAGCGAATTTGCCGCCGAGAACCAACGGTTGCGAGCGTTATTGGATTACAAAGATGCGGCGAAGCAATTTGATCTGTTGGCGGCGCGAGTGATCGGGCGCGAGTCGGCGACGTGGACGAGCATGGTGGTGATCAATCGGGGGCTGGCGGACGGTCTTGCGGTTGACATGGCGGTTGTGACGTCGATGGGGCTGGTCGGGCACTTGAGCGAAGTCGGGCTCAACTCGTCGAAGGTACAACTGATCCTTGATCCGAGATCGTCTGTGGGGACGCTGGTGCAGAGACCTGAATCGCGGGTAGCGGGGATCGTCGAGGGCGACATGAACAATCCTACGATGCCGCGCATGGTGAACATACCGAAGGACGCGGACGTGCAGGTTGGCGACGTGATCGTGACGTCGGGATTTGGGGGCGTGTACCCGAAAGGGATCGTGGTCGGGCACGTCAAAGAGGTCAAAAATGACGAGGGCGGCTTGCTGAAGTACGGCGTGCTGGAGACGACGGTGAACTTTCAAAAGTTGGAGGACGTGGCTGTGATCACGGTGTCGAGGGAGGCGCCGCCCGAACCGTTGAAGCCGCCGCCCGCCGAACAAAAAACCGAGTAAGCGGTTGAAGGGGCGACGTGTGAAAAAAAGGGCGCCCGCCTCCCGCTCGGGGCGGCTCGCCCTGCTCATAAGCGGAGGCTCAACGATTGAAGGGCGACGGGTAAAGGATCGGG
>JAFUXN010000087.1 GCA_017477125.1 Selenomonadaceae bacterium | reverse complement strand
TGCTCAACGTCGGGAGCATGACGTTGAGCGGCGTCAGCGGATTGTCCTCTGCTACCTCCGCGCTGTTCGCCAACAATCTCCTCACGCTCCAAAACGTCACTCTCAACGCCGCCTCGATCAACGGTTCATCGATCGGCGGCACCGACGACGATCCTTCAGACGGATATTATATCAGCGTCAGCGGCGGCAGTTATTCTTTCGTCTCGCCTTGGTCGTCCGTCGAAGGCGGCTTCGCTTACAACGCCAACGCCATCAACTTCACTCTGAACGGTTCGTCGCTCGTCGATGCCAATGCCGACGGCGCCCCCGATAACGTTTCAGTCAGTATCACTTCCGTCGCCGACGTCGGCACCATCATGATCATCGGCGGGCTCGGCGGCGAAGTTTCTCTCAACGGTCAGGCGCTCGGCGTCAGCGGCGACCCCTCCTATACCGTCGGCTTCATCGTCGACGGCGAAGACTTCATCGCCGATTCCTTCTCGAATATCAGCGGTGGCTCAACCGTCAACGTCGACAACGCCGTCATTTACGTCGACACCGAAGGCACCTTGACCATCAACGACACGCCGATCACCGTCGACAACAACGGCTGCGAGCTCGCCTTGACCATCGCCGACGGCTCGCTCTCCGCCGTCGATAACCTCAACGGATTGATCAACGGCGCGGGCAATGCCTCCGTCGCCGTCAACGGGCTCGTCACCATCAACGGCACCGTATATTGGACCGACGATCCGAACGGCATCACCGTCAGCGGCTCGACCATCAGCGGGCTCGACGCAAATTCTCTGCTCTACGTCTCGCCGTCGGGCACCTACGTCGTCAACTCAACTACGCTCGAGATCGGATCGGATTCGGCGGCGCTCGGCATCAACAATAATCTCGCAAGCACCACCACGCTCGCCGACCTCCGCGCGGCAAAAGTTTTCGCTCTCCCCGACGACACCGACTTCATCAGCGCCGATCAAGTGCGCGAAACTCTCAACGCCGACGGCACCGATACCTTTGGCGGTTCGGATTTCGACGGCAATAAAATTATCGAGCTCAACGCCAAGACCGATATCGTCACCGGCGATCTGATCGACAGCTCGGGGCGCAAGTTCATCGTCATCGACGGCGGCGGCGATCAGATCGTCAGCCTCGGCGGCGACGGTTCCAACGGCGTTCTCGTCGAGGCGTTCGCCGACGGCGAGAAGATCATCAACGCCGGCGACAACGGCGATACCCTCATCAACAATTCAACCGCCGTCGATATCACGCTCAAGGGCGGAGCGGGCAATGATTCGATCATCGCGGCGGGCGGCTCGAGAGAATTGATCGATGTATCGAACGGAGGGCGCGATACGATCGTCGCGTCGAATGGAGCATCGATCAAGGGCTACGATCCTTCGACGGGCGCGGCGTTCCTCAATCCGATCTCAACTTCGAGTTTGATGACCGCGATCGATAATGGCAGCTTGACGTTCGGCAACGGCACATTCAGCATCGAGGGCAACGGCGAGACGACCATCGAAGGCGTTGTCGGCTCGACGACGCTCAATCTGGTCGACAACGACGGCGACACGATCCGAGTGATGTTCGGCAATCGATCCAACGTGACGGTCGGCGACGACGATGCGTCGATCGATCTGCTCCTCTACAGCGATCTTTCCGAACTGACGTTGCTCGGAGGCGCGGGCGATGATACGATCTTTGCGGGCGAAAATAATGTGGTCGACGGCGGCGGCGGCAATGACTTGTTAAAACTCCGCGCGGAGGGATCGGGCAGTGACGTGGTGTTGAGCGCCGGGCGCGACACCGTTGAGAACTTCAGCGGCGGTTGGGATTCCGATACGTCCGATCGATTGGTGCTCGGCAGCGGGCGTTCGACGATCGATTACTCGTTCAGCGCCGGCGCCCTGCACGTGAGCGTCGACGGCTCTTCGATGATCATTCCGTCGCTCAAAACCGATACCGCCACCAAAATTTTTACGAGCACAACGGTCGATGGCGATCCGCGTCGTACTCTACTGCTCGACGGTTATTCGACTTACGTCGCGACGAACGACGAGCGCGCCGATCAATATATCGGGTTGGGCAATCGAGTCGGACTCAACCTCAGCGCTCAGACCACCGACGAGACGATCAACCTCAACGGCGACGACTATCAAAACATCGCGACGATCACTCTTGGCAGTGGGAACAATTCACTGGCCGGCTCGAACGACGATGAAACGATCGTTGCGGGGCTCGGACGGTCGACGATCAGTTCGGGCGACGGCAATGATGTGCTGGTGGCGTCGACGAGCGACGAGAAGGTTAGCGGCTCGACGTTTGTCTACACCAACGGCTTGGATACGTTGAGGAATTTTGAAGCGGTCGGCGCCGATTCCGATACCGCTGACGAGATCGTGTTCAACGGTCGACTGACGGGCGTTGAGATTTTTGGCAATGACCTGGTGATCGAAGCGGGCTCGGTTGATCAATTGACGGTGGTCGACGGCGTCAACGAGAAGATCAAATTCAACGGCTTTGTGTTCGAGGTGGGCGACGATATGACCTGCGGCGAAGACGTTGATGCTTATGTCGGGTTGGGCGATGCGACGCTCAATGTCGGATCGTCGGGAGGAAATGTTTGGCTCAACGGAGTGCTCGGCGGGATTTACAGCGGCATTCGAGTGCTCGACGGCTCGGAGGCGACATCGGACGCGACGTTGGTCGGCAACGAGCTCAACAATTGGATCGTCGGCGGCAGCGGCAATAACAGTTTATGGGGCGGCGGCTCGAGCAATGACACTCTCAATGCGGGGCCGGGCTACAACGAATATTATTACGTGTACGGCGACGGCGAGGACGTGATCAACAATGCTCGGGACGATGATGTGATCAAGCTGTTGGGGATCGGATTGGAGGACATTGATCAATCGGAGCAGAGGATCACCGGTGATGCCATCGTGATGCGGTTCAATGACGGCGGCAGTTTGACGGTGTACTCGCGGACGGATGTTCAATTCGAATTTAAAGACGGCTCGCGTTGGTCGGCGGATCGCTCGAGCCGGTCTTGGTACTCGCGCAGCTGATTAACTTCTTCGGCTCAAAAATTTCCTTGACAAGATTTCAGTCAAGCAATGTATAATATCACCAATCATTTACGATTGGAGTGAAGCTCATGAGCGCTGTTAACAAAATCTGGCAGGACAACTACCAACTGTTCATCAACGGTCAATGGCGTGACGCCGAGGGCGGCAAAACTTTCAAAGTCTACAACCCCTCCAACGGCGAGTTCCTTGCAACTTGCGCCGCCGCCTCCAAAGCCGACGTCGATGATGCAGTTAAGGCAGCGTGGGCAGCGTTCCCCGCGTGGAAGAAGGTCGGCGTCACCGAGCGCGCTGCCATCCTCCTCAAGATCGCCGACATCATTGACGCCAACGCCGAGCATCTTGCCATGATCGAGACGATCGATAACGGCAAGCCCATTCGCGAGACCCTCAACGTCGACGTGCCGTTGAGCTCTGATCATTTCCGCTACTTCGCGGGAGTGATCCGCGCGGAGGAGGGAAGCGCTTCCATGCTCGCCGACGACAAGTTGAGCATCATCCTCAACGAGCCGATCGGCGTCGTCGGTCAGATCGTTCCGTGGAACTTCCCGTTCCTCATGGGCGCTTGGAAACTCGCTCCCGCGCTCGCGGCAGGCAACTGCATCATCTTCAAACCGTCGTCGACCACGTCACTGTCGATCCTCGAGTTCATGAAGTTGATCGAGAAGGAATTGCCGGCGGGCGTGCTCAACATCATCACCGGAGGCGGCGGCTCGAGCGGTCAATACATTCTCGACCACCCCGACATTCGCAAGCTGGCGTTCACGGGCTCGACGGAGGTCGGCTACTCTGTGGCGAAGGCGGCGGCGGACAAACTGATCCCCGCGACGCTCGAACTGGGCGGCAAGTCGGCGAACATCTACTTCGACGATTGCAATTTCGAGAAGGCGATCGATGGCGCGTGCGTGGGCATTCTGTTCAATCAGGGGCAGGTGTGCTGCGCGGGCTCGAGGATTTTCGTTCAAGATACCATCTACGACAAATTTGTTGCGGCGCTCAAGGCGAAGTTCGAATCGATCAAGGTCGGGTTGCCTTGGGAGAAGGATACGCAGATGGGCTCGCAGATCGACAAGCGGCAGCTCGAAAAGATTTTGAGCTACGTTGAGATTGGCAAGAGCGAAGGCGCGCAGGTGATCACCGGAGGCGCGGCGGCGAAGGTCGAAGGCGGCGAGAACGGAGCGTTCATGCAGCCGACGTTGATCGCCGACGTCAATAACAAGATGCGCGTGGCTTGCGAAGAGATCTTCGGACCGGTGGCGGTGGTGCTCAAGTTCCACGACGAGGACGAAGTGATCAAGATGGCGAACGACAGCGAGTACGGCTTGGGCGGCGCGGTCTGGACGAAGGACATCAATCGGGCATTCAGAGTGGCGCGCGCGGTTGAGACGGGTCGCATGTGGGTCAACGCTTACAACGATCTGCCTGCGGGCTCACCGTTCGGCGGTTACAAGAAATCGGGCATCGGTCGCGAGACGCATAAGATGATCCTCAACGCTTACACTCAGAAGAAGAATATATTCGTCAGCTTGAGCGACGGGGTCAGCGGGCTCTACTGATCATCGCTCGACAATCAATCGGATCGATCAATCAATCGGATCAAAAAAGGATCGCAGGGTTCATCGCCCGGCGATCCTTTTCAATTTCAGTGTTTCGGCGACTCGACTTTCGACGAAATTTTGTTTTGTTGAACGCTGCGAGCCAATTTAAGCGATTCGAGTTGAGCAAATGCCATTCGCTGAAACAGTTGAACGACGATATCCGTGTCCTCGATGAAGCTTGGACGCAATGCCTCAAGCATGATCCTATCGGATTTCTCGCTCATGAGTTTGGCATAAGAATCGCAGTACCGTAAAACGTAATTGTTGGTCATGCGGCGTATGAACTCTTGGACGCAAAAATTTTTGACTTGGAGCTCCAACATTCCATTCGGCAATCGAGACACCAAGCGGTTCAACCAACGGCAGCCTTGAACGATCGAGCATATACCTTTGCGAACTTTGTCCTCGTTGATGCAATTCGTAATGGAATCCCGGCGTCGGGTGTAGATATAGAGCGGGTCGGCAAGGCAATAAAACTTGTCGGCGAGGCAGAGCGATCCGATCAAGAAAACCTCATCTTCGGAGATAATGCTTGGAAACGTCAAGTGGTTCCGCTCAAGAAATTCTCGTCGATAAAAATTGCGCCACACCATCACCCAAACGCCGAACTTGACGTAGTAATCGTAGAGGCGAGCATTGCGGTTGGCGGTCATCATTCCCTCGCGGATACCCCGATCGTTTTTGAGGCGAACGCGCTCATCGAACTCGCCGGGAACGGTTTCTAGCCTCTCCATGTGTCGAGTACAATGAACAATATCGGCGCCGGAGCTCTCGGCGGCGCTGAAATATTTATCCAAAGCGTTATCGACCAAGAGATCGTCGGAATCCGGAAAGAAAATATATTTGCCTCGAGCGTAGAGCATTCCGGTATTGCGAGCGGCGGAGAGCCCGCCGTTTTTTTCATGATGAATGATATTGATACGGCTATCAGTATCGGCAACGCTCTGACAGATTTCTGCGGATCGATCGGTTGATGCGTCATCGACGATGATCAGTTCAAAATCCTTGAAGGTCTGATTGAGCACACTCTTGATCGATTGCTCGACGTAGCGCTCCACGTTGTACACCGGCATCACCACCGACACCGACGGCTTTATCTGATCCAATCTCATCACCTCAAAAAAAATTTTACAGCAATCGATCTCAACTGTCAAAAGGATTTGCTTAACCGCGGTCGAATAGCACCTCGAGGTGATTACAATGTTTAGGTACACGCGACGAATTTTTTCCGTCGCACTCATCATGTGTTTGATGCTCGTACTGCTGCCCACCGTCGACGCGTCCGAGCTGATCATCTTCCACACCAACGACATGCATGCTCGTGTATATCCCACTGACGACGGCGGTGAGACAATCGGGCTGGCATGGTTCGCCGCCGCCGTCAAGAAGACCAAAGAGAAGAATCCCATGACCCTCTGGCTCGACGCCGGCGACACCTTCCACGGCATGCCCGGCATCAACGTCAGCCGCGGCATGAACATGGTCGAGCTCGCCAACGCCGCAGGCATCGAAGTCTCCGTCCCGGGCAATCACGATTTCAATTACACCGCCGCCCGCCTCGTCGAGCTCACCAAGGCTTTCAAGGGAATCGAGCTCAGCGCCAACATCGTCTATCGCAAAAACAATAAGCTCGTGTTCAAGCCCTACAAAATTTTCAAGATGAAGGACGGCACCAAGGTCGGCGTGTTTGGTCTCTCGACGCCCGAGTGCGCTTACAAAACTTCGCCGAGCAACGTCACGACCGTCAACTTCCTCAACCCCGTCGATCAAGCTCGATTGATGATCAGTCAATTGAGCCCGAAGGTCGACGTCCTGATCTGCGACATGCATATGGGGCTCGATAAATCTTCGGAGTTCACCAGCGATCGGATCGCCAAGGAAGCTCCCGGCATCGATCTGATCATCGACGGTCACAGCCACACCGCTCTGTTCGACGGATTGTGGATCGGCGACACGATGATCGTTCAGACGGGCTGGCACGGTTACCGTCTCGGTCAAGTCAAAATTTCTCTTGAGGATCACAAGATCACCGGCATGAAGGCTCAACTGCTCGACGCCGACGAGGTCAAGAAGATCGCCAAGACTCCCGACGCTGCCATTGAAAACATGCTCAAGGAGATTGAAAGCAAGAACGCGAAGTTTTTGGGCGAAGTGGTTGCACATACCGATCGGCGCTTGTCGGGTGAGAGATTGATCGTCCGTCGCGGCGAATGCGAGTTGGGCAATATGGCTGCCGACGCATTGCGTTGGAAGACCGGCGCCGACATTGCGATGGTCAACGGAGGAATGTTGCGCACCGATCTGCCCGCGGGCGACGTAACTCGCGGCGATATCCTTGACATATTCCCGTTCGGCAACACGATCAAGATCGGAGAGGCGAGCGGCAAAGTCCTTCGCGAGATTCTTGAGCATGGAGTTTCGGCGTATCCCAATTCGTTTGGCGGTTTCCTCGACGTGAGCGGCGTGACCTTCAGCTTTGATCCGAAGGCACCTGTCGGTTCGAAGGTCAAGAGCGTGACGGTCAACGGCGAGCCGCTGAGCGATTCGAAGACGTACACGATCGCGACGACGGACTTTCAATTCAGCGGCGGCGACGGCTATTCGATGATGACGGGATTGAAAATCGTCGGGCAGTCGAACACCACCGAGGAGATCGTGATCGAATACCTCAACAAAGTCGGCATGCCCGATATCGAAGTCGGGCGCATCAAAATTTTGGGCGCTGCGTCCGTTCCTCAAGCCTTGACCGATAACACCGACGCGACCGAAGAGAAGCAGGCGGCGTGATTGACAGAGGTGACGACATGAAAACGGATACCCCGATGATCACTGTGATCATTCCGATGTACAATGCAAAGAAATATATCGAGCAGGCAATCGACAGCGTACTCAATCAAACTTTTAAAGATGTCGGCGTACTCGTAATCGATGATTGCTCGACCGACGACAGCTATGAACTCGTTCAGTCTCGCTATGGAGACAACGAGCGCGTCACGTTGATGCGCAATCGCAAGAACGTTGGACCGTTGCAGACTCGCAACCTTGGTTTTCGGTTGGCGACGAGCAAATACATAGCGATGTTGGATAATGACGATGTCTTTCTGCCCAACGCCCTCGAGGTCTTCTTTAACATCGCCGAAACTCAAAAGGCGGATGTAGTCTCATCATTTGGTACGTTGCACTCGATGGGGGAGAACATCCCGAAGGATTTTTCCGGTCAGTTCATTCCGGAGATATTCGGCTCGCCAATCAGAGACGCCACAGTCCTGGGGGGGGG
>JAFUXN010000086.1 GCA_017477125.1 Selenomonadaceae bacterium | reverse complement strand
TCGCCGTCGCCCATGACAATTTTTTGCGTCGAAAGTTGATGGTGGCGAGCCGCCGGCATCGTAGGCGGGCGCCACCTTCTTTTAACCGTCGCCCATGACAATTTTTTGCGTCGAAAGTTGATGGTGGCGAGCCGCCGGCATCGGAAGGCTGGCGCCACCTTCTTTCAACCGTCGAAAGTATTTGCGTCGAAAGCTGATGGTGGGGAGCCGCCGGCATCGGGGGCGGGCGCCACCTTTTTTTAACCGTCGCCCATGACAATTTTTTGCGTCGAAAGCTGATGGTGGGGAGCCGCCGGCATCGGGAGGCGGGCGCCACCTTCTTTATCCGTCGCCCCACATTATTTCATCAACGTCGCAACGCCTTGGGCTTATCGAAAATCTCTTTGAGGATCATCGCATTGAGAGCATCGTCGGCATCGAGCACCGCCTCCGCCCGTTCCTCCGACGAGCTTTTTAATTTGTGCTCCTCCATTCGGATCGATCGTTCTTCCGCCTGCCTCTGACGTTTGTACTTCTGCCGATACGCCTCCGTTACATTGTTCGTCACTCCGCGCGGAACGATCTTCGGCGGCGGCTCGACCGTCACCTCCTGCTGCACCGCAATGTTCGGATCGTTGGCAAGCGTCGGGATATCAATGTCGGGCGTCGGCAACGGCGGCGCACCGGGCGATTTCTTCTTCTTGCCGCCGTCGAGGAACGACAACAGCAATGCAATGAAGAACACGATCGCAAAGACGTTGTCCATCGCATCAAAGAACTTCGCCAGCGCCATCAACACCGTCTCAGCCATGCTGCGGCGCCGCCTTCTTCATGCCCGTCCGACTGATCGCTTTGCGCATTTCGGTGTCCGACTGCACGTTCATCAGATTATAGTAGTCCATCACCCCGAGCTTGCCTTCCTTGAGCGCCGTCGCCATCGCGATCGGTACCGCCGCCTGCGCCTCGACCACCTTCGCTTCCATCTCTTGAGTGTACGCCTTCATCTCCTGCTCCTGCGCAACCGCCATCGCTCGACGTTCCTCAGCCTTCGCTTGAGCAATCCGCTTATCAGCCTCTGCCTGATCGGTCTGCAGTTGCGCGCCGATATTTCTCCCGACATCAACGTCCGCTATGTCTATCGACAAAATCTCAAACGCCGTCCCCGAATCCAAGCCCTTGCCCAGCACCGTCCGCGATATCTCATCGGGATTTTCAAGCACGTCGGTATGTTTCTCCGCACTGCCCACCGTCGTGACAATGCCCTCGCCAACGCGCGCTATGATCGTCGGCTCGCCCGCTCCTCCGACCAGTCGATCGATGTTCGCTCGCACTGTCACCCGCGCCTTGATCATCAGCTCAATTCCGTTCTTCGCCACCGCCGAGATCACCGGCGTTTCGATCACTTTCGGATTGACGCTCATCTGCACCGCCTCGAGCACGTCGCGCCCCGCCAGATCGATCGCCGCCGCACGCTCGAACGGCAACGTCATCTCCGCTCGTTGAGATGCTATCAGCGCGTCGACCAACTTATCAACATTGCCGCCCGCCAGATAATGCGCCTCCAATTGATTGACATTGACGTTGAGCCCCGCCTTGTTCGCCTTGATCAACGGCAGGACGATCTTCGACGGCGGCACTCGCCGCATTCTCATGCCCACCAGCGTGAAGATGCCGACGTGCACGTCCGCCGCCAACGCCGATATCCACAACCCGATCGGTACGAAGTGCAGGAAGATGCCCAACAACATCAGCGCGAACACCAAAGTGATGATTATGTCCACAAAATTAACCTCCCGTCAAACAAAAAATGCGCGACCCTGTATCGAGTTACGCATTACAAATTCAAACATCAACTTAAATTCTTCGAACGACAACGCGCGCTCCCTCGACGCCGATCACCTTGACGATGTTGCCCTTATCGACGAAGCCGCCCTCGGTGACGACATCGACAGGCTCACCCTCGACGGTTATCGTCCCCGACGGTCGAAGGTCGGTCGCGCACACCCCGATTGCTCCGATGAGCTCATTCTTATTGGTCGAGCTGGTATAGCCGTCGCGATTGCGTTGCTTCTCGTCGAGCACCAGCCCGTCCATGACGTTGTCGGACTTGCCCGCGGTGTAATTCTCGAAGCAGGCGAAGGCGATGATCCCCACCATCACGACGGCGATGGCGGTGTAGCACGAAAACGACAGGAACATCGCGCTGACGCTCGGCACAAGACCGGATTCAAGCATGTTCGTCACCTCAATTCTAAAGTTTTATTGAAGTCCCGTTGAAAAATTATTCTTCCCAAGCGCGAGCAATGGCGTCGGCGTATCGATCCAAATTCCGAATGCGCTCTCGAGCCTCCGCAGTGAGCTCATCTTTGCGAGCAAGCAATTCCCGATACCAATCGATCCGCTCCTCGTAGTGCTGGCTCAACAGACGATTGTTCTTGACGTAATCGTAAGCCTTCCGCGCCACGTCCCGACGCTTGTCTCCGTCGGTGATCAACAGCTTCAACTTACTGCTGAACTCGTTGAGATCATGATAAATGAAACCTGTTTCGCCGTCAACCACAGATTTTCCGTAGACGACCGGCGACGCCAAGATCACCGCGCCATTGCCCGCGCACTCGATGAATTTCAGATCGGATTTCGACCGATTGAAGATCACGTCGCGCAACGGCAGCAGAGAGATATCCGAGTTGCGAAGGATTTGCTCATATATCTCATAAGGAACGATCTGCCCGTCATAGTATTGATCATTGCCGAGGAAATTTTTGTTGGGGCACTGCACTTGATTGAACAGCTCCCGACGCGCGATCATGTTGAACACAACCTTATCGCCGTACTCGGCAAGCACCGCATTGAGCGCAGGCATGATCTCCTCAACGTCCTTGTCACGGTTGAGCGCGCCGAAGAAGATCGTCACGGGGCGCTCCTGCTTGGCTTCCTCCGCAAAGTCACGCGGCGCCGGCAGTACCGACAGATGATTGCCGAACACCCTCACGTTGGGATTGAACTGCTTGAACAGCTCGCCCAATGAATCTGTCGACGCCTGAACGCCGTGGCACGCGATGAAGTTGATGAACTTATTCTGCTCGTACTTCTGCCGCCACCAGATCGGGTGATCGTCCATCTCCTCAATGAGAATGTAGCCGCGCGATGTGATCTCGTTGAACGTCTGAATGCCCGCCTCGGGCGAGTACGACGACACGCGCTGATTGAGGAAGATCATGTTATCGTAAGCGTCTTTGTCGACCAAATGCATGCCGTTCTGAACTTCTTCGTCCTTGAGAATGATGTTGACGCCGCTCGAGATCATGCGGTTGGGCTCGTAGACGCGGACGCCCGCGCACACCATGCGCTCACCGATGTAGGAATGGATCAGCGTGGTGCCGACGGCAGCGGTCTCGGGCTTGACGGCGGCGACGATGAAGTTCTGCAACTGCAATTGGGTCTTGGCGATCTCTGCGACCGCGCGACGAACTTTAGTCTCTCGACTGCGGGCGAGCGTCTTGATCGGAACCAAGCCCGCGTCCTTGACGGCGTTGACGAGATTTTCAAACGAGAGCGTGGCGTGGACGGTGGGCGCCTTGCCGTCGAGGATCGCCTCAACATTGTCGGCGCGACCGATGTTGTCAAGAATGAACACGAGCATGCCCTTGGGCGCGATGTGAGCACTGAGCTGCTCGATGGCGCGGGTGAGCTTCTTGACGGTCAAGGTTGCGAACGCCGACGATTGGACGAGAATTGTATCGTAGTTATCGCCGTCGATGTTGAAATCGTTGGCGACTGCGAAGTTTGCTTGCGGATTGACGCACAGGAACCGCTCTTGAGTTTCGAGCTCAAATTCGGATTCGGTGTCGTCGGCAAGAAGCTCAAGCACGTATTTTGAATTGGGAGGTATGAAAGTTTCGGGTGTCGATGGCAAAATGATTCACTCCTTGGAACAATTAACATTAAAACATCTCAGCGCACGAGGCTGTACATCAAATCCTCCTGCTTGCGCAGACACTTATTGAGCTCGAACCGATCGAGGATCGTCTCGCGAGCCGCCTTGCCGAGGCGAGCCGCCATCGCTCTGTCGTCGAGAATTTCCATGATGCGACGAGCGATGTGGTGCGGCGAACGGAACTCGGCGAGCAATCCGTTGACGTTGTCCTCCATGACCTCCTGCACGGGCGGCGTCTTCGACCCGACGATCGCGCAACCGAAACTCATTGCCTCAAGGAACGACCACGACAACACGAACGGTCTGGTCAAGTAGACGTGGCAGCTCGACGCCTGCAGCATCTTGCGATAGTCGCCGCGATTGCGCAACCCGACGAAATGCATGCGCTCT
Source organism: Selenomonadaceae bacterium (assembly GCA_017477125.1). Lineage (GTDB taxonomy): Bacteria > Bacillota > Negativicutes > Selenomonadales > Selenomonadaceae > Quinella. Next base: position 19,972 of record JAFUXN010000086.1, on the reverse strand, counting down.
TTGTCGTAGCCGCCCTTCTCCTCCTCGATCTTCTGATAGGTCGTGTCCTTGAGCTTGGCGCCGTAGCAGATACGATCCTTGCCGGCAAGAACGACGTGGCAGTTCGGACGGTTCGCCAACACGATCCGAAGAGCGTCCATCAGATAGGGGAAGCCGCGATACATTTCAAAGCCGCGCGCCACGTACGTGATGATCTCGGTGCCCTCGGGCAGATGCAGATTGACATCGTCGAAGTCGAGCCCGGGACGCTTGCCGTCGGGAGCGGGCGCACAGAAATTGGTGTCGATGCCCTCATGAATGATTTTGATCATCGGCTTGAACAGATCGGGGAACTGCGAGTGCTGCCACTTGGTAGGCGTCACGCCCACATCGCACAGCTCGAGATTGACCAGATGATGAGCATTGCGAGTGCGGATCGAAATTTTGTTGGGCATCTGCGGAATCTCGTCGGGCCACCAAAAACTGTCGCTGTTCTCCGAGTTGTAGTACCACTCGAAATATCCCATGATCGGCACGTTCGGATAGAGGTCTTTGCAATAGAGCGTCGAGCCCCAACCGGTGTGAGCAATGATCACGTCGGGCTTGATGTTCTGCTCCTTCGCCATCCACTCCATCGCGCGCGCGACCGCTTGACCCTCAACAACCGCCTCCGCCGCAGGACGCAACGGTCCGCACGTCTCGATCCACTTGGTTGCCTCCTCGGTGGGCTTCTGATAGAGCGCGAGCGTCACGCCCTTGAGGTTTGCTTTGATCGAGTTCTCCTTCGACAGGAAGAACACTTTGTTCTCGGGATTCATCGCAAGGTACGGCGCGATGTTGAGGTACTGCGCGGGGAACGAAGGGTGCAGAATAAAGATGTTCACTAAAAATCTCTCCTCTTGATTGTTCGACTGAAAATCTATTTGAAAATCTTAAGCGTTCTGAGCCTGATAGAGACGATAGTAGGCGCCGTTGCGTTTGAGCAGCTCTTCATGCGAACCCGCCTCGATGATGCGCCCCTTCTCGATCACGACGATCGCATCGCAATCCCGAACCGTCGAGAGGCGATGAGCGATCATCAGCATCGTGCGCCCTTTCGAGATCGGTTCGATGTTGCTCATAATGATGTTCTCCGATTCGTAGTCGAGCGCCGACGTCGCTTCGTCGAAGATCAACACATGCGGGTCGGAGATCAGCGCGCGAGCGATCGCGATCCTCTGACGCTGTCCGCCGCTCAACAATGAACCGCGCTCGCCGACGAACGTCTCATATCCATGCGGCAGTTGCGATATAAATTCGTCCGCGCCCGCCAGTTTCGCCGCCCTCACAACCTCCTCATGAGACGCGTTCGGGCATGCGATCTGAATGTTCTCCTCGATCGTTCCCGAGAAGAGCATGCTGTCTTGGAGCACCACGCCGATCTGTCGACGCAACCACGCCGGCTCGACCTGCGCGATGTCAACGCCGTCGATCAGTATGCGACCGTTATCGGGCAGGAACAATCGCTGAATCAATTTGGTCAGCGTCGATTTGCCCGACCCCGAGCGCCCGACGATGCCCACCTTCATGCCCGCCGGTATTCGAATGTTGATGTTGTCGAGCACCTTGCCGCCTTCGGGCGAATAGCTGAATACCAACTTCTCAATCGCGATATCGCCGCGGAGGCTCGGCAGGGTCGTGCGCGACGGGTTGAATGCCGGCTCGACCTCCTCATTCATGATATCGCCCAAGCGCTCCATCGACACGCGAATCTGTTGAAAGTACTGCCATTGATTGATCAAACGCATGACCGGCGCGATCATCTGTCCCGCGATCATGTTGAACGCAATCAGCTCGCCGACGGAAATCTCGCCCTCCATGACGTAATACGACCCGATCCACAAGATCGTCAGCGTGAACATGCTGTTGAAGAAGCCGCCGATGGTATTGGCGATGTTCGCCACGTTTGCGACCGCCAGCGCCGCGTTGACCAGCCTCGCAAGAATTTCTTCGTAGCGTCTGATGAAGTTCTGCTCGACGCTCGAGCTCTTGACGGTGTGAATGCCGGTGATCGCCTCGATCATAAACGAGCGGTTTTCGCTGTCGATCAAGAATTGTTCGTTGATCAACCGTTTGAAGATCGGAGCCGCCACGAGATTGAGAATGACGAACAGCGGGATCATCACCAGCACGACGATCGACAGCACCCGACTGTAGAAGAACATAACCGTGAAATACACGATCGCGAACACCATATCGAGCACAATTGTCAAGCTCGAGCCGGTGAGGAACGAGCGCAGAGTTTCGAGCTCGCCGGTACGCGAGACGACGTCGCCGACTTGCCACTTTTGGAAGTATTTGATCGGCAGCGCGGTGATGTTCTTGAACAATCGAGCCGACAAAGTGACGTCCATCTTGCTGGCGATATTCGAGAAGAGGTAGGCGCGCACCGACATGATCCATGCACTGAAGACGGTACACGTTGCCATGCCGAGCACGAAGATGTCAAGGGCGTCCGCCGCGCGGTGCACCAGAACTTTATCGATGATGTTCTGAACGAAGAACGGCGACGCCAGTCCCAACAATTGAAGGAGCAACGACATGAACAAGACACTCTGCAATTGTTTGGAGTACTTGACGATGACGGGAATGAACCAGCGGAAGCCAAACTCGACAAATTTCTTTGGGAGCTCATAACGTCGGGTGAAGAGGATCGCCTCGCCGTTCCAATCGTTGAGCAGTTTATACTTGTCGGCTTTGACCGGCTGCTGTGAGAACACCGGGTCCATTATATAAATTTCGTCGTCGCGAATGGTCGTGATAACGATGCTGCGATTGTCCTTCAGACGGATCATCACCGGAAAGACCAGCGATTTCAAATCCTCTTCCTTGAGATCGGAATACGCTCGCGCCTTCAATTTGAGATCGCGCGCCGCCCGAACGAGAGTGATCGTATCGATCGAGCCCTCCTCAAGCACATACGCGCGTTCGAGCTGACGGTAATCGGCGGGAATGTTATAGTATTTGGCGATGGCGATCAAGCATGCGATGCCGGTATCGACACCGTTGACGCGACCTCCGTCGGCGGGCTTGGCAACTTCGGTTGAGAGATCAACTGATTGCTTGGCTTGATCGGCGGGAACTTTGGCGACTTCGATCTTCGCCAGCGCTTGACCTTTGCCCTTGTTATCGTCTCCTCCGCCGCCCTGCGGAACGAGCGACTTATCGTCGCCTCCGCCCTTGTTGAGATTGAGTTTATCTTTGTCGTCAGCCATATATCACCGCTCCCTCAAGGCTTCGTGCGTGTACTTCCTGAACGGATCGAGGAAGAAGTCTATAATGCGCTTCTCTTTGATCTTGATCTCCGCCGACACGCTCATGCCCACGGTCAGAGGAGCCTGCACGCCCTCAACATTGATATCATTCTCGAGCGGATTGAGGAGCAATTTAAATTTACCGTTGCGCTCGGGATCGCTCGGATTGTCAACGGCGTCGGCGCTGATCTCCATGACTTCCGCCTTAACCATGCCAAACTTTTGGAAGTTGAACGTCGTGACCTTGATCTCCGCCTCCATGCCCGGCTTGATGAAACCGATGTCCTTGTTGTCGGCATAAACTTCGAAGATGAGCTTGACGTCGTCGGGAACGATCTGCATCAACGGTTGAGCGTCGGTCACGATGCCGCCGATGGTATGGATCGACAAATTATAAATCTTGCCGGTCGCCGGCGCATAGATCGTCGCCATGCGCGCGTCCTCGTCCGCCTTCTTGATCGACTCGGTGATCGAATAATACTCCTTCTTCGCCTCGACCAGCGACGTCATGATGTCCTTCCGATACGACGCATCGACGTTCGCCAGATTTTGTTCCGCCTCGGCGATCTCCGCGCGGATCGAATTGATCGAATCGAGCTCGGTTTGAGCGTTCTTGGCGTACTCGATCGTCTCCTTCTGCTGTTCAAGCAATTGGAACTCCGAAATCGCATTATCCGCTATCAACTGTTGAAGGCGCGATTCCTTCTCCTGCGCAATCCTCAAGCCCTCGGCGTATTTCTCATAAGTCGATTGTGTTGCCTGCAGTCGAGCTTGCCTCTGCGCAATGATGTCCTGCCGCGATTGACGCTGTGTCTGATAATCGCTCGTCCTGCTCTGATACAGCGCCAGCTCCGCCGCAAGATCATGCGCCTCAAGGTCGGGGTCCTTCGCAGGAATGAACGGCTGCCCCGTCAATTCCGAAGTCAACCGTTGAATGTCCAATCGATAGTACGCCGCACGCTTCTTGAGGCTGTCGTAATCGGCAGCGGTCGTGGTCGGGTCGAGCACCACCAGCACATCGCCCTCTTGTACGTAATCGCCTTCTTTGACCCTGATCTCCTCGACGATGCCCTTGTTTTTGACCTGCACCGTCTTGATCTGACCCGTCGGAATGACTTTACCTTCGGCGACCGCCACCTCATTGATCTTGCCGAGTATGCCCCACGCCAGCGCCACCACCAACAGGATCAGCACCGACCACATTATCACGCGTCCCGTCGGCGACGGCGGCGTTTCCGTCACTTCCAATATCGCCGGCAGGAACTCGGTTTCCTTCTCGCGCTCGTCGCCGTGCACCAGCCAGTTCCAAAACTTTCTCATCGATTTATCACCCCTGCGTCACTTTCCCTCTTGCTGATTGTACAGATAACGATACATGCCGTCGCGCTTGAGCAGTTCGTCGTGCGTGCCGGTCTCTACGATCTCGCCCTTGTCTATGACGATGATCTTGTCGCATTTCCGAACCGCACTCAAGCGGTGCGCGATGATCAACATCGTTCGCCGCGCTCCGATCGCCTCCATGTTATTGAGGATGATTCGTTCGGATTCGTAATCGAGCGCCGATGTCGCCTCGTCGAAGATCAAGATCGGAGGATTTTCAAGCAGCGCTCGAGCGATCGCCACACGTTGACGTTGTCCGCCGCTCAATGCGTCGCCGCGCTCGCCGACCTTTGTATCGTATCCTTCCTTCAGCTCAAGAATGAAGTCGTGGGCTCCCGCGAGACGCGCCGCTCGAATGATCTCGTCCATCGTCGCCGTCGGCTTGCTCACCGCAATGTTATCACGGACGCTCGCGTTGAACAGGTAATTTTCCTGCATGACCACACCGATCTGACTGCGCAACCAAGCAAGATTCGCGTCTTGAGTCTTGACTCCGCCGATGATGATCTCACCCGCTTCGGGCGCGTAGAGGTGCTGAACCAAATTCGTCAGCGTCGATTTGCCCGAGCCCGACCTTCCAACAATGCCCACCTTCATGCCGGGCGCAACGTCGAGGTTGATATTCTTAAGCACCAGCGGCAAATCCAATCGGTATCGGAACGACATGTCCTTGATGGTGATCGCTCCGTCGACACGCGCCGGACCGCGCACGCCCAAATCCTTCGCAATCGGCTCCGCGCCGGTGTTGAGTATGTCGCCGATACGTTCAAGCGACAATCCCACCATCTGAAGGCGCGGCCACATCGTCAACAGATCGGTCATTGGCGCCAGCGCTTGACGCGAGATCATTTGGAACGCTATCAACTGACCGAGCGTGAACTCCCCGTTCATCACCATGTGTCCGCCGTACCACAGAATTGCCATCGAGATCAAACCTTGCACGCAACTGCTGAACGCATTGACGAACAGATTGAACTTGGTGCTCTCAAAGTTCGTCCGAATGTTACGCGCCAACAGATTTTCCCATTTGTAATTGAACTGCGGCTCGACCGCGAGCGCCTTGATCGTCTCGATGTTGGTGATCGATTCGATGAGGAACGAGTTGTTCATCGCCATCGTGCGCCACACCGCCGATATCTTCTTGCGAATGATCGGCACCGCCCAGATGTTTTGGATCGTGTAGAGCGGGATCGTGACGAGCGCAATCAAAGTGAGCGGCACGCTGTACCAGAACATGAACGCGATGAATATGAACGAGAACAACACATTCAAAATCGTGCTCAGACCCGTGCCGGTCATGAAACCTCGTATGCCGTTGAGTGCTCTGACGCGGAGTATGGTATCGCCTACGCGCCGACGTTCGTAGTACGGCAACGGCAATGAGATCAGATGTCGGAACATGCGCGTGCCGAGGATCGCGTCGAGCTTGTTGGTCGTGTGGTTCATCAGATACGTTCGCATCAATCCGATCAGCGCTTGCATCAGGAAGAACACGACCATACTGCAGCCGATGACCATCAGCGTCGACATGCCGTTGTTGCCGATAACCTTGTCGATGATGACCTGCGTGATGAGCGGGATTCCGATGCCCATCAATTGCAGGAAGAAGTTGGCGACGAGCACCTCTGCCAGCGGGCGCTTATACCTCTTGAGCACCATCCAAAACCAATCGAGGTTGTACTTCTTCTTAAAAAAATCCCAGCTCAACTTCGCCGAGAATACCATCATCTCGTTCGACCACGACTCGACGAACTGTTTGACCGACATGGCGGTCGGCTTCTTCTGTCGCGGATCGAGCATCAACACGACTTCGTCATTCGCCGATCCGATCGTCACGAAGGCTCCGTCGTTCATCTTTGCAATGGCAGGATACTCCACCTCGCGCAACTCATCGACCGTCGGTCGGATCGTTGCCCCGCGGATTCTATATTTCGAGGCGATCCCTTTCAATCGACTCCACTCAAGCTGATAGTCAACCACATCTTTATTCTTTTCGAGTATCTTCTGCACGTTCTTGACGCCGAAGTGTTGCAGTATCTTAATGAGTGATATGATACCTGTCTGGTTCGATATGTCGGTCTTGTAATCGGACGCGATCTCTTTGGACTTTTGGATTTCCTTATAGTGATCTTTTATCGGCATTTTGCATATCTTGCTCCTCTCCGACCAAACTAATGGTTTATCGGTTTTGCCGCCGGATTTCTAAAATATCCTAGATTGTACTAACTAATTGTCAATAAATCAAGCTTTTTAAAAGATGATCACGAAAAAACCGCTGTCAATCAAAAGAAAGACAGCGGCATGATTTCTGACATGCGATGACGGATCAACGGAACTTGCGTTTGCGAGCCGCCTCAGATTTCTTCTTGCGGCGCACACTGGGTTTCTCGTAATGTTCGCGTTTACGTACTTCAGCGAGCGTGCCCGCCTTCTGGCAAGTACGCTTAAAGCGGCGGAGAGCACTGTCGATGGACTCATTCTTTCCGACTTTTACCTCGTTGGCCATATCTTATCCCTCCCTCCGCTAGATACTGTCGATGATTATAGCATGGCGCGGCTCGATAAGTCAACGCCGTTTTCAATCGTGGAACTCTCAACCCGGGGGCCACGTCATGTCACGACCGCCGAGCAAATGAACGTGCAGATGATCGACGGTTTGACCGCCCTGCTTGCCGGTGTTGATCACCAGTCGATAGCCGGACTCGCTGATCTCGAGCTGCCGCGCGATCTTGGGCGCGACGTCGACGAGAATGTGACCGACCACAACCTTATCCGCGGGCACAAACGCATTCACGCCGTCGATGTGGCGCTTCGGAACGATGAGCACGTGCACCGGAGCCTGCGGATTGAGATCACGGAAAGCGATCACCGCATCGTCCTCGTAGACGACTTCGGACGGGATTTCGTGACCGGCGATCTTACAGAAAATGCAATCTGCCAAATTACTCCTGCCTCCTTCACGCCCCATTAATTCTACGCTCAAAAATTTTTTCCTGCCGCAAATATTCTCCGCCCCAAATATTTTTTAGTCCTTGTCGAGCTTGAGTTTGGGATCGGCAGCCTTCTTCGCCCCCAACAAATCTTCCAAGTCGATATCGGATTTCTTTGGCGCCGCCGTCGGCTCAACTTCATGCTTGACCGTCGTGGGCGCAGCGATCGCCGCCGCCTCGTCCGCCGCCGCTGATTCTTTCTTCTTCTCGCTCTGCTCGGGCGCAGTGATCGGGAACTCAACCGACTTCAACGTCTGCAGCGTCTTCCACGAACCGATGTCAAGCAACTTCGCATCGCGCGGATCACTGTTGCCGTTCGACTTGTACCATTTGCCGTCGGCATCTTTGAAATACATCTCGAACGCCATCGCAAAATGCTCCTCGTCGACGTAGCCGACTTTGAATTTGCCCGCCGCGTACTTCAGCCCGTTATCCTCGTTCTGCTCGATCAGATCATCGAGACGCGGCGCCGCAATCTCCGCTATCTTCTCGATCGTCATGTTCGGGTGCAACAGCTCATTGAAAAATTCCTTCGTCGCCTCGACCACCGTCGTCACGACCTGCTTGCTCGCTCGCGCCGCGTTCACCACCACGCTCGCCGACTCATTTTCGATTGCCATCTCAATGCACCCTCCCTTATACTTTCAGCTCGAGTTCTTTCTGATAGCGATCCGTCACGTCGGTTTCTTCCTCGCCGAGGTCCGCCTTCGCCCACTCCGGCACTTGCGACTCGTCGATCTCGCGCGTCGTCGTCTTCTCGATCCACTTGCCGTTCTCGCGATAGTACAGCTTATGCACCAGCCTCAGCACGCCGTTGTCCACGCTCGAAAACAGTTTCGCCGAGTACTTCACCACGCCCTCGAGCGCCTGATTGATCTTGGGCAGGAAATCCTGCAGCCATTTGACCATTTCGTCCCAGTTCTGGTAGGCAAGGAAACCTCCCACCAACGCGCCCAGCACTAACACCGGAATCATTGTCATCACTACTCCTTTATGATTTTATTCGATGTGGATTATTCGCTTGTTTGCTCTCGATAATATTCTCGACGGCGGCGAACACCAACGTCCTGTCGAGACTGTTCGATCCCAACCGCGCCGCCTTGAACGCCGCATTGAGCATGGCGTTGGCGATGTCCGAACCCGAGATGCCTTCGAACTTTCGAGCCAGCTCATCAACGTCGAGATTGTTGGGCAGCTCCTTCGGGATATACTTGCGCCACAATCGACGCCGACATTCGAGATCGGGCAGTTCAAACTTGACGTGGACGGAGATGCGCCGCATGAACGCAGGATCAAAATTCTCGATGAAGTTGGTCGCGAAGATGATGAAGTCCTGATACTCATTCATCAGCATCAGCATCACCGAGCGCGTTTGATTGACGCTCACATCAACCGCTTGCGTCATGTTGGTCACGCGTCGGCTCAAGATCGCATCTGCCTCGTCGAAGAAGAGTATGCTGTTGGTGGCGCGCCCTGCGTCGAAAACCTTGCGGAGATTTTTGGGGGTCTCGCCGACGTATTTTGATTCGACGTCGGCATAATTGACCACGAGAATTTTGCGGTTGAGGTTCTTGGCGATCGCATGCGCCGCCATGGTTTTGCCGGTGCCCGAAGGTCCGTAGAGGTTGATCCCGATCCGTCGAGAGAACTTATGAGTGTGTTTGAAGCCCCAAATTTCAAAGACGAGGTGAGCGTTGTCGGCATAGGTAGCGACGTCGAGCAACTCATCTCGAACGGCTTGGGGCAAAATGATGTCGTCGAGTGAGAACTTGGGCTCCTCGGGGACGAACACGAGCTCGGGCTCCTCGGATTTCGGTTTCGATGTCGGCTCAACCGAGCGGTGCGTGTCGATACCCATGTGCCTGCCTCCTTTCGCGCGGCATTATATCATATCGATCGGTCAACGGCAAAAAAATTTTTGGGATCAGAAAATAAAAAAGCCGCCGACCATGCCGACGGCTGAAATCATTTTCAAATGTTGAGCGAGGCGTCCCAAGCCTTGAGCTCGTCGGCGGAAGTGCGACTGCGAAACACCTTCCCGACGATCCATTTGCCGACGGCGGGCGCGCTCGGTTTCAATTCTTCCAACGTGTTGCCGAAGCCCGACCCGCCGCTCGTCGCGTACAGCACGATCGTCTTGCCGCTGAAGTCGTAAGCCTCAAGGAAGCTGTTGATGATGTGCGGCGCCACGTACCACCAGATCGGAAATCCGATATAGATCACGTCGTGCCCCGCGACGTCGGCGGACGTATCTGCCAGTTCGGGACGAGATTTCGGGTCGCGCATCTCGACGGTCGAACGCGCATTCTGATCATTCCAATTGAGATCGCGCCCCGTGTACTTCACCGACGGTTTGATCTCGTAGAGGTCGGCACCGATCGCATCAGCCATCGTCTGCGACAGCTTACGCGTTGAGCCGCTCGCCGAGAAGAACGCCACCAATTTTTTGCTCACAATGATCCCTCCAATCGATCGCATTATAAGCTCCGCGCGGAGCGATTTCAACGGTGGAGCCCGCTCAATGCGATTGAAAAATTATCAGCCCGCCCTTGCGCTCATAACCTGTATCCCACAATACGTTGAGATCAACCCAACGCCCCACGCCGTAGCTCACCAGCCGCACCCGATCGCCGTCGAGTCCGTTGATCAGAAACCAGTGCCAGACGTAATCGCGCAATCGAGCGTCACGATGATAGAGGTTCAGACATGGAATCAACCAGCCGTCGTTGAGCTGACGTTCGATCACGAGCCGTGCCTCATGCACACTGCGCTCGCCTTCGAAGGGCAACAGTTCGATCGACGACTCGCCTCGGTCTCGAAGGAATTTACCGAAGCCCTCGATGTAAATTTCCAATCGATCGATGCCCGTCCAACGCGGGCGAAGGTACGGTTGCATGACGTCGGAGGCGAAGCGCACATAATCATCGCGATCAAAATTCTTCACGTCGAACGGACATAAGCCATGGCGCTCCTTGTAGAGTTCAAAGTAAATCGAGCAATCGCAGGCGGTGATCGCCGCGCAACCGCCTTCGTGCATCCAAAATGTGGGGCACCACTCCTGCTGCCCGCCGTACGACGAGCCCACGTAAAAATGTTTCAGTTCAATGCTCATGATTCAAATTCAAGCTGCGGCAAGCGCGCCCGACTTGTCGCTCGTTTGGTTTATTCACCTCAAATTGTCTTTGAAAAATTTATCGAGCCGCTCAAACGGAATTTTATCAAGCTGATCATAGAGGTCGGTATGCGTCGCGCCCTTGACCACCACGAGCTCTTTCGGCGACTTGGCTTTGGCATAAGCCTCATCGGAATGATATTTGGAGTGAGCGACGTCGCCGGTGATGAACATGACGGGGCGCGGCGCAAGCTCCTCAATGTGCTCCATGAACTCGAAATTGAAAAAGCCGTAGGGAGTCGTCGACGACCACGCCGCCGCAGAATTGATCGATCTCGGGTGGTACGCTCGACCGCAATAGTAATCAAAGAAGCCTTGCGTCACGGCGTCGGCACCCGCGGGCAACTTCTTCGGGAAGAGCGTCGACGCACTGACCGCCTTGCCGTCGATCACGGGAATCTCATGGTAGCCGGGGATCGGCTCGCCCTTCTCCGCCTCCTGCCAACGCATGTCCGCCAAATATTTTTTGACCGTCTCGCGCTGCTCGGTCGAGTAGTAATCTCCCTTGTAGTGATTGCGAATGCTGTCAACCATGTTGTACATCGCCGACACCGCCACCGCCTTGATCCGCACGTCGTTGATGGCGGCAGTGATCGCCGGACCGCTTAAGCCGCAGATGCCGATCACTCCGATCCGATCCCGATCGACATACTTGAGCGAGCCGACGAAGTCAACGCCGGCGCTGAAGTCCTCGGTGAAGATGTCGGGCGACGCGACATTGCGAACATCGCCGCCGCTCTCTCCGGTGAATGACGTGTCGAACGCCAACGCCACAAATCCATGCTTCGCCATCTCTTGAGCGTAGAGACCCGAATGCTGCTCCTTGACCGCGCCGAACGCTCCGCTCACCACGATCGCCGCGTACTTCTTGTTGGCATTAAAGTTCTTCGGAAGGTAGAGGTGCCCTGCCACGTCGATGCCGTACCGATTGCGGAAGGTGACGAACTTCGTCTCGATCGATTTGTCGACGGCGAACACGCGCGTATCATTCTTGAGAGTCGTGATCATCGAATCAACATTATAATCGCTCCTCAACGTTTTCGTCCATGATATAATGCCGACGGCTCGATTTCCAATACATGAAATCTTTGGCGGCGTATCACGTCAGGTTATGGGAGTGATCGGATTGAATTTGCGAGTGCTCGAATACTTTGTTGAGGTGGCGCGCGACGAGAACATCAGTCGAGCGGCTCAACGCTTGTACGTCAGTCAGCCGGCTATCTCCAAACAGATTCAAATGCTCGAAGAGGAGCTCAAACATAAATTGTTCCGACGTCTCAACGGGCGGCTCGAGTTGACCGATGAGGGGCGCTTGTTTCTGCGTCGAGCGGAAGATATCCTCGAGCTCGTGCACAAGACCAAGGTTGAGTTTGAAACGCTCGACAGCTCGACGGTCGGCGAAGTTCATATCGGCGCCGCCGAGTCTCATGCGATGAAGCACGTCGCTCGCGTCATGCGGTCGATGCAAAAAAAATTCCCGCGCATTCGTTATCACCTCTACAGCGGCAATGGCGAGGATTTATATTATCGGCTCGACGGCGGGTTGATCGATTTCCTCATCACTCTTCAATCGGTCGACATATTGAAATATGAAAGCATCGAATTGCCGACGCCCGACGTGTGGGGAGTGATCATGCGGCGCGACGATCCGTTGTCGGTCAAGCAATCGATCACCGTCGACGACCTCAGAGACCTGCCGTTGATCTGCTCGCGCGAGGCGATGAACGACGAATGCCTTCAATGGTTTGGGCGCGAGTTTAAGCAGTTTCGAGTGTCGATCACCTACAACCTGCTCTACAACGCATCGATCATGGTGCGTGAGGGGTTGGGCTATGCGATCAGCTTGGATCGGTTGGCGGACACGCGCGACGGCAGCGAATTGTGCTTCCGACCGTTGGAACCGAAAATGATCTCGACGTTGAGAATCGTTTGGAGGAAAGATGCTTTGTTATCGACGGCGGCATCGATCTTCCTTCGCGAACTTCAATCAAGTTTGCAGGAGGAATGACGTCGCCCGCTCGAAAACGCGTTCGCGCCCGTCCTTCAACGGGATCAGATGTCCCATGCCCTCGAACATCGCCAGCTCCTTCTCCGTCGACGACACCCGATCGAAAATGTATTGCGCGCTCTCGCATCGAGCGGTGTGATCCGCCGTCCCGTGCATGATCAGGATCGGCGTCTCGACCTTCGGGAGTATTTTTTTTGTCTCCTCGATCGTATCAACCAACTCGTGCACGCTCAACAGCGGCATGCTCTGATATACGTCGTTCACTCCGCGCGGAACGTTTTGCAGTGTTCGACGCGGTTTGTGGACGGCGAGCCCTCCGCATTCCGAACGCGGCGGCAGTTCGCTCAAATGCATTCCGTCGTCGATGAAGATCGGTGTCGACATCGCCACCAGCCGATCAACTTTGAACATCGCCGCCGCTTTCAACGCCAGCAGTCCGCCCATCGAATGACCGACGATCGAGATCGAACCACACAATCCGTTGAGGATCGCAAGTCCGTCGAGCACAGAGTTGAACCAGTCGCCGCGGTTGGAGCGGACGAGATCATCGGCGCTCGTGCCATGCCCGGTCAATCTCATGCACAGCACCGTCAGCCCGTTGGCATGCAGATGCTCACCGAGCAGTCGAAGTTCGGCGGGATTGCCGGTGAAGCCGTGGATCAACAGCACTGCGCGCGGAGAATTTTTATCGGGCAACAGAAATGATTCGGCACCGTTGATGATCATTGCCGTGCCCTCTCAAGCCGTCATCTTCGCGATCACCAACGTGATCACCGCGAACAGCACCGCAAACACGATCGTCACTCGAGCCAGGAACGCGTCCATGCCTCGCGCCTTGCCGCTGAAAACCGTGTCGCCGCCTCCGTCCATGCCGCCCATGCCCGCCGATTTCGGTTCCTGCCCCAAGATCGATCCGATCAATACGATTGCCACGATCGCGTCGAGCACCATCAATACCGTCAGCAAAATTTATCCCTCCTCATAAAAATTGCCCGCGTCGACCGACAACGGGCTCAATCATATTTTCGATTATCGATCAGAACGCCGCAACGATGGCGCCTTTGTACTTCTCGTTGATGAAATTCTTGACCGCCTCGGATTTGAGATGCTTCATGAGCGTTTGAATCTCGGGACGTTGATCATCGCCCTCGCGCACGACCACGATGTTGACGTACGGCGAAGTGCTGTCCTCCATGAAGAGGGCGTCTTTGGTCGGCACGAGCTCAGCCTGCATCGCAAAGTTGGTGTTGATGACGGCAGCATCGACGTCCTCGAGCGTGCGGGGAACTTGAGCAGCCTCAACCTCTTGCAGCACGATGTTCTTGGGGTTCTCGGCGATGTCCTGAACGGTCGCCTCGGCTCCGACGCCTTCCTTCAACGTGATCAGCCCTGCCTTCGACAGCAGAAGGAGTGCGCGACCGCCGTTGGTGGGATCGTTCGGGATCGAAATGTTTGCGCCGTCGGCAAGCTCGTCGAGATTTTTGATCTTGCGCGAGTAGACGCCCATCGGCTCAATGTGAATGCCGCCCGCGTCTTGGAGTTTCATCTCCTTGTGCTCGGAAACGAAGTTCTCAAGGTAAGGCTTATGTTGGAAGAAATTGGCGTCGAGCTCCTTATCGTTGAGCGCGATGTTGGGCTGAACGTAATCGCTGAACTCAACGACGTCGAGTTTGATGCCGTCGGTCTCGAGCGCGGGCTTGATCTCCTCAAGGATTTCGGCATGCGGCACGGGCGTTGCACCGATCTTGAGCGTCTTGAGCTCGGTGGTGTTCTTGTCGGTGACCTCGGCTCCGCCGCCGCAACCGGTGAAGAGCATCGCCGCAGTCATGAGCGACGCGGCAACCGCCAATAATTTTTTCATCGAGTAATCCTCCTCAATAGAAACAATCTGTTGAACGCAGATCATTTTAGCGCCGCGCAACCGTTGAGTCAATCAATATTTTTTTTGTGAGCAACTCATAGGCACGGTCGATGAGCTGAATGAATTGAGGAGCCGAATTTTTTATGTTGTGCAATTGACAGTAATAGTCGACGTACGCTGGGACATGTTCCCTCCAAGTTTCGCTCTCGACGTCCTCATCGTACATCTGTTTGACGTACTGCTTCCAATACTTGGTCTCGCCCATCAAGCATGGCTCGAGGAAATGATGTTGATGTAAAAAATTTATCGACACATCAACGAAGTACCAATTAATTTTTCGCATGGCATTTATCATGAACTGAGCCCCGGCGTCAATGTTGTCGGTACGCGTGAACATTGTAAATTTCGTTCCGGGTCGGCAGAATAGAGCCCAATGAGAGAGCGTCCCCAACGACGACGCAACTTCATCGGCATTGTTAACCAACCGAATTTGATCGGCAAGGCTCCGAGTCTCGGGATAAATTATTTCATAGCCCTTGCCGGCAAAGAATGCTTCAAAATACTGCTCATTGAATTGATAAAGGAAGCCGCGCCCCTTTCCAACCGCCCCCGGCGGCAATTTACTCCGTGACAAGTAAATCTTATTGTGCAATTTTGCACGGGGGGGGGGTGATATCAACTGATGCAGTCGCTGACAATGATTCAACGACAGATTGATCGGACGACAAAGTTTCGATAACGGACTGTTGAGCTCTCTTAATGATGTGGTCATAAATCGAAACATATTCTTTACAGTAGCCGTCATTCAAGTACAGAGACTGATCGGGAACAATAATCTTCTTGAACAGCGTCGGTCTGTCAATTATCAAAATGCGGCTTTCATCTATATCAACAAATTGCAGGAAGGCTTTTATCCAATCGGTGAGCCCGTGCCACATCACACCCCAATGCACAACAAATACTACCCTGCGTTTGTCCTGAGGATTTTTGATGAAATACCAATACCGATTAAGACACTCCAAAATAAAATGCCCAAAGTGCCCCATCATCATCCCGCCGAATATCACTTCTTCTTGAAGAACGATCATGTCTTTCGGAGCATACGCAACTGATACCGTGCCACCGTCCCTGTAAGTGGGATCCGTCTTCTTAAGGTAGCCGCCGACGAATCTGAAGTTGCGGTCGAACACTCCGCCGTAAAAACTTCCGTTGGCTTCAAAGCGAATCGGGGGCAATAATATGCCTTGCTCTACAACCGCCACCTTCAATTGTAAGTCCAACAGATATTTGCGAGTAACATGATCATGCCATTTATCGCGGTTCCCAATGAATAGACGATGACGGAGTGCATATTCTAAATTCTGATCATTATAGCTATCTGCAGACATGAGTTAATCTCCTATTTTTTGTTGAGCGATTGAGCGAGGGTGTTGCCCGCGAACTGAACCAACTGCACCAGCACGATCAGGATCACGACCGTCGCCAGCATAATGTCGGGGCGAAAACGTTGATAGCCGTATCGGATCGCCAAGTCCCCGAGCCCGCCTCCGCCGATCGCTCCCGCCATCGCCGATTCTCCGACGAGCGCGATGATCACCGTCGTCAACTGCGCCACGATCGACGGCATTGACTCCGGCAGCAGTACCTTCGTGATGATCTGAAACGGCGTCGCGCCCATCGACTCCGCCGCCTCGATTAATCCGTAGGGAACTTCTTTCAACGACGTCTCAACCTGTCGACCAATGAACGGCACCGACGCCAGCACCAACGGAACCATCGCCGCCGTCGTCCCGATCGCCGTCCCGACCAGAAATCTCGTCAGAGGTATGATCGCCACCATCAAGATGATGAACGGGATCGAGCGGATCGCATTCACGATTGACCCGATCACCCGATTGAGCGCAGGACTTTCCATGATCTGCCCCGCGCCGGTCACATGCAACAGCACGCCCAACGGCACGCCCAACGCCGTCGCGATCGCCATCGACACCAAGACCATGTAAACCGTTTCGCCGAGCGCCTTCGTCAGCAACGGCAAACTGTCAACCATCAGATCAAATTCCTCTCATACGCGTCATATAAATGTTTGAGCTCCTCAACCTTGTCGTACATCTCAACCTGCAACTCCGACGCCGATTTGTAATCGCCCGCGTTGAGCGCGTCCGTCAATCGAGTGAACAGCGATTTGCTGTCGATTGAGTCCTTCGCCAGATCCGCGCGGAGCTTTGCGATCTTGTTCCAATTGTACGAGTCCTGATCGGTTTTGAAATCCGTCTCGATCTTGCGCGACCGACGCACGAGCTTGCGCATCTCGGGCAGTATCCTCGCAATCAACTCCGTCTTCCAACGCAACAGCGCCCCCATCTTGAACGCGTTGACGATCTGCGGACGGAGCGCCCCGCCCTCGGTGATCACCTTGAGCTTGTCGGGATATCGGTCGAACGCATTCATGTTCTCCCACACCGTCGCCGGCGGCTTCCCGAACAATTTATCGCGCTCGGCTGCCGTGTAATCCTCAAACACGTCTTTCTCACTGCGATATTTACGTTCGCGCTCAAGGTAGAAGCTCGATTGCCCTGCCTCTTTGCTCAACTCCGCCAACAGTTCTCGCGTCGACCGATCGATCGTCGCTCTGATCCCGTCGAGCAACGCCGAATAGCACGCCGCCAGCACCAGATAAGTATTCGTGTACGGATTGCAGGATCGCAATTCGAATCGCGTCGCCAACGGATTGTTCATGTCGCGGATCAATCCGATCAGGATCGTTCGATTGCGCGACGGAACTTTGGGCGAATGTCCGAGCGACGTCACGATGCACACCGGCGCTTCGAATCCGGGCTTCAATCGATTGAGCGAGTCATTGGTCGCGCTCACGAACGGATTGATCACCTCGTAGTTTTTCAAGATGCCCATGATCGCTCCGTAGCCGATCGCGCTCATGAAATCAACCTCGGGATTTTTCGCCGCGAACAGATTATGCAACTTGCCGTCCTTGGTGAGCGCCGCCAGTCCGATATGCGTGTGCTCGCCGTTGCCCGCCAATCCGATCATCGGCTTCGCCTTGAACGACACTTCCAAACCGTTGGCGCGGAAAATTTCTTTGACCACCGTCCGAACGATGATCTCATTGTCCGCCGCCTGCACCGCGTGATCAAATCGCCAATCGATCTCCAATTGCTCACATACATGCGTCATGTGTCCGCTCTCATCGATCTGCGCCTTCAGCCCGCCGACTTCCTTATGCCCCATCTCAACGTTGAATCCGTACTTGTCGAGCTCAAGGATCGACTGCTCGAGCGCACATCGCACCGCCCCATGCGTCCGCTGCCAATACTGCTCCTGCATGACCTGCGACGCGCTCATCTCTTCGATTGCTGCTTCGTCGAGCGGCGTCTTCACCCAAAATTCGAGCTCCGTCGCCGACGTGAAGATCAAATCCTCGATCTCCCCTCCGTCGACGTCGAGCCCCGCAATGTTCGGGTGAGTATGAAACAGCTCGAGCAGTTGAGCTTTGACATAAGCAAGCGTGTCGGTCAACACCGCTCGGCTGTCGACGCGTTTGCCGTCGTGCACC
This sequence comes from Selenomonadaceae bacterium, assembly GCA_017477125.1. Taxonomy (GTDB): domain Bacteria; phylum Bacillota; class Negativicutes; order Selenomonadales; family Selenomonadaceae; genus Quinella. The sequence continues at coordinate 1,715 of JAFUXN010000086.1, read as the reverse complement.
AAAAAGCCCGGTATCCTCAACGTCCCGACGGGTCGATTGGTTGTCTCATCATAGTGCTCGAAATTGTAATCGACGAACCAATTGACGTTCGGATCGATCGGGATGTCGACCTTCGCATTGTTGATCGTCGCGATGCCCGGCAACACCACGCTCGAGCCGTCCGTCTGCACCGCCGCGCCCGAATAAAAATCGTCCATGTCCTTGAGGAACATGCGGATGGGAATCTTCTCGTCGGTATCGTTGCTCGCCATGTCGATCCCTATCAGCGACACAAATTTGATCTCGGGGTGCTCGCGCAGCTGTTTGATGATCTCGTCCCGCGGGGTGTTCGCCTTGATTGTGTATAACAGTTCCGCCATGTCAATCACCTCTCGAAAATTATTGCGCAATGTCACTTGATGATGTATATTGACGGCGAAATTTTAAGCAGAGGTGAAAGAGATGGAGTTCATCAACTCGCCGTCGGAAATAGAGCGTCGGAGCATGGAGATCATTGCGCCACACTTGGCAGATTATAACCTAACCGACGATGAATTGAAAGTGTACTCGAGAATTATACATGCGTCGGGCGACGTATACTATGCGCCGCTGATAAAAATCTCGTCGGGAGCGATCGAGGCGACGAAGGCGGCGTTGGTCGACGGGCGCGACGTATTCACCGATGTTGAGATGGTTCGGACGGGGATCAATAAGAGGGCGTTGGGGGCGTTGGGCGGCTCGGTGCATTGTCGAGTGGCGGACGATGAGATCAAAGCGATGGCGCTCGAACAGAAGATCACTCGGTCGATGGCGGCGATGAGATCGTTCGGGCATGCGCTCGACGGAGGGATCGTCGCGATCGGCAATGCGCCGACGGCGTTGTTCGAAGTGTTGAGGTTGATCGAGGAGGAGAATGTGAGACCGGCGGCAGTGATCGGGATTCCGGTTGGGTTTGTGGGAGCGGCGGATTCGAAGGCGGCGTTGGCGGGACAAAATTTGGTGCCGTTCATCACGGTCGAGGGAACGAAGGGCGGCTCGCCGATCGCGGTCGCCGCCCTAAATGCGATCCTCTACCTCATCAACAATGATCGGCGTTGATGGGGAGAACGTCAAAGGGAAAATATATTCGACGGCAACCGAAGCCGCCGCCTCATAAATTTTCCGCGGGCTCGGGCGCAGATAAATTTTTGGGGTCGAATAAAAAAGGGCGAGCCGCCCCGCGAACAGGCGGGCGCCCCTTCCTTTCATCAAATACATTGGAGGATATGAAAGGGAAAATATATTCGGCGGCAACCGAAGCCGCCGCCCTCATAAATTTTCCTCAGTGGTCGGGAGCAGAAAAATTTTTGGGGTTGAACAAAAAAGGGCGCCTACCTTCCTTTCGTCAGATACATTTTAGGATATGAAAGGAAAAATATATTCGGCGGCAACCGAAGCCGCCGCCTCATAAATTTTCCGCGGGCTCGGGCACAGAAAAATTTTTTGGGGTTGAACAAAAAAGGGCGCCCACCTTCCTTTCGTCAATTACATTGGAGGAGATGAAAAGGAAAATATATTCGACGGCAACCGAAGCCGCCGCCTCATAAATTTTCCGCGGGCTCGGGAGCAGATAAATTTTTTGGGGTCGAATAAAAAAGGACGAGCCGCCCCCATCGATAGGCGGGCGCCCGTTTCCCTTCCGTCAGATACATTTTAGGATATGAAAAGGAAAATATATTCGGCGGCAACTGAAGCCG
>JAFUXN010000085.1 GCA_017477125.1 Selenomonadaceae bacterium | reverse complement strand
TCTATGTCTAATCAAGTTGAGAATAAAAAGGACCCGGTACCGCCAAATCATGGAGCGGCTGCCGCGCCTCACGGTCGGCGCCTCTTGGCGTCAGTGGCTGACGTCTCTATCAAACTCATAGGGTTGAAAATAAAAAGGGACGCGTCACCGCCAACTCATGGGGCGGCTGCTGCTCCTCACAGTCGGCGCCTCTTTACTCTCAAGAGGTTGGTAAAGGATAAGGGCGAGCCGCCCCCTTGGGAAGGCGGGCGCCCTTTCTTTTCTTCCGTGTTCGATGTCTCTACCCAATTCATCGAGTTGAGAATAAAAAGAGGCGCCCCTTTACTTTTAAGAGGTTGATAAAGGACAAGGGCGAGCCGCCGGCATTGGGAGGCGGTCGCCCTTTCTTTTCATCAGCGGCTGACGTTGAGCACGTCGACGATGAATTGATACGCGCAGAGTTCAGAGATCAAAGCGCGATCCGAGTGTTGATCGATCTCCGCAAGCCGATCCCTCAACTTCTTTTCGAGACGCTCATCGTGCCGGCGCAGGAGCTTGACGGCGATCCGATCGGCGCCGACGATCCTTTCGAGCTGATCCAATTGTTCATGGCACTCGACGAGAATATCGGGCGGCAATCCCTTCCTCAAACGTTTGACGGCGTCGGCGGTATCGCTCAACATTTTGTCGACGACATCAAAACGATCCTCGCCGTTGAGCAATCGATCAAATTCCGCGCGGAGCGAAGGGCAATCGTCACGCCCGCAATCCGCCCAATCGTTTTTGAGATGCTGAGAGTGAGCGGCGAACAGTTTCATATCCGACGCGAGCGCTCCAAACTGTTGATCGATGGCGTTGTCCCAAGCGCGTTGAGGAGCGTAGTGTTGAGGGTCGGAGGAAAATTCGGCGGCGGTGGCGAGACTTATCTTCGACAGCTCGATGGCGGACATGGGATTGAAGAAGATGGCGGGCGCGGTCGACGGCAGCCCTTCGATGGGAGCGAGCGCCAACTTTTGAGGCATATAATCATTGACGGGATAATTCCACCAGATGCCGAGCGGTCGATCGTAAATTTGATTGGCGGCATCGAACTGTTGAGTATCGATGTTGGGAACGACGACGCCGTCACCGGTGTAGAGCACCAAAATATTTTTATCGATCGCGGCGCTGAAATCTCGAGTGTAAGGTTTGATGTTGCCGTCGGCGTCAATCATGTCGAGACGGTAATACTCCGTCGGGACGGTGATCAACGGTTGAACGTCGTGATGAATTTCGACGAGCTCACGATTGATCCGATTGAGGAATTGAGCTTGAGCGGCGCCGTCGTGATCTTTGATGTCGTCGAAGAAGACGGCGAAGCGTCGGCAGCCGAGATCATAGACAGCCGACAGCTTATCGAGCATCGATTGAATGTCGGCATCGGAATAATTGAGATCGAGCCCGGGCGAGACGGCGAAGATGAACTCGACGCCGTTGCGATCGGCGGCGGCGATCAACTCTTTCAACCGTTCGAGCTGATCGTCGGGGTAAGGCTCGCGCCATTGAGCTCGATGATAGGGATCGTCCTTTGGAGCGTAGATGTAAGCGTTGAGGTTGTGCTCTCGACAGAAGGACATCAGATCGAGACGCTGTTGATGACTCCACGGTTGACCGTAGAAACCTTCGATGACGCCGCGGATCGGGATTGGATTGGCGGCAACAAAAGACGCCGCGACCAATAAGAAAGCGATCGCGGCGGAGATAATTTTAGACATTGTTTAAACCTCCGATTAGAAATGAACGACGCAACGGTTGATGGGCGTGCCGAGGGCGGAGAATTTCCGCTCGTATTCGGTTTGAATGTTATCGACGGGCTGATCGGCGTGGAGATCGAAGGAAATTTGATCGACAGTGAGATTCAGAGCGGCAAACTGCTCGAGGGAGTAATCGAAGAGCGGACGGTTGTCGGTCTTGAAATGCAATTGACCGTCGGGCTTGATGATGCGTCGATACTTGTCGAGGAAATTGATGTTGGTGAGGCGGCGCTTGGCATGCTTATTGCGGGGCCAGGGATCGCAAAAGTTGATATAGATGCGGTCGACCTCATTGGGATCGAAGATTTGATCGATGTCGGCGACGTTGAAGACGGCGAGCCGTACGTTGTTCAATTGGAGGTCGCGAACCTTGCGGGCGGCGGCGTAGAGAACCGTTGCCTCCGCCTCGAAGCCGACGAAATTTATATCGGGGTTGCGTTCGGCGATGGTTGAGATGAAATCGCCCTTGCCGATGCCGAGCTCGATATTCAACGGTTGATCGGGGTTGGCGAAGGATTGAGCCCAATGCCCCCGACGCGAATCGTCGAGCCCGTTGAGCACGAAGTCAAAGTTGAGAAGTTTATCGGCAACGCCTTTCTTCTTGCGCAGTCTCAAAATGCATTACTCCTTCAGGGAATGATGAGCGTCGCCGACGATCACATCAACATCGATCTCGACGTCGGACGCATTTTTGATCAGACGGATCAGGTATTCGATATTGCCCTCGGGTCCCTTGATGGGCGAGAAGGTGAGCCCGCCGACGCCGAATCCGATGCTCCGCGCGGATCGGATCACATTGTTGATGACGTCGACGTGAACGCTCGGCTCGCGGACGACGCCATGCTTGCCGACCTTCTCGCGTCCCGCCTCGAACTGCGGTTTGATCAATGCAATGACGTCGGCGCCTTCGACGATCAGATCGAACACGACGGGCAAAACTTTATCGAGCGAGATGAACGACACATCGATCGATGCAAAACCGATCGGATCGTCGAGCATGGTTCGGTCGACGTGGCGAATGTTGGTACGCTCCATGCACACGACGCGGGGATCGGTGCGGAGCGACCACGCGAGCTGACCGTAGCCGACATCGATCGCATAGACCTTCGACGCGCCATGTTGGAGCATGCAATCGGTGAAACCGCCCGTTGAGGCGCCGATATCGGCAGCGATCTTGCCGTCGAGCTCGAGCTTAAAAGTTTCGATCGCCTTGAGGAGTTTGAGCCCGCCGCGGCTGACGAACGGGATATCATTGCCGAGCAGACGGATATCGGCATCGACGCCGACGAGCGCGCCCGCCTTATCGATCCTCTGCTCATTGACGAGGACGTTGCCGGTCATGATGAAACGTTTGGCGCGTTCTCTGCTGTCGAATAAATTTCTGTCGACGAGCAGGACATCGAGACGAACTTTATTGGTCACGAGACTCACCTTGATTATCGACGAAATATCGCATGGAAGTCTTCTTCCACTCGCGCGTGGTGTAGAGGATTTGAAACTGATCGAGCCGACAATCGGCGGCAAGCGCGTTGATGATCTGTTCGCACTCCGCGCGGGATTTGGCGTGAATCATGGTATAAAGGTTATAATTCCAATTGGGGGCGGTATTTCGATCGTAGCAATGGCTGACGGCGGGATGCTTTGACATTTTATCGGCAATCTCGTCGAGCCGCTCGGGCGGGACGTACCAAGCGCACAAGGCATTGGCGGTGAAGCCGGCGTTGCGATGTTGAAGGACGGCGCCCATCTTGCGGATTTTCTTCTGCTCGGAAAGTTTCTTGACGCGCTCGATGAACTCTTCTTCGGACATGTCGATCTGAGCGGCAAGGAATTTGAAAGGCTGCTCGCAGAGAGGGAAGTCGTCTTGGAGCACGCGAATGACTTCCTTATCGCGCGGGCTGATGTCAACGGAACTCATGCGCGCCTCACAGTTTGAACTGAACGTTGACTTTGTACTTCTTGTTCGAGCGGAGGCGGATCATATCATTGACGCCGTCGAGCGCGGCGATGCCGTCAAGAATATCCTGCTCGCATTCGCTCGACGGAGAGAGCAGTGTGAACCACAGATTGAAATTGCCTTCGCGCTCATAATTATGAGTGATGCCGGGGATTTGATTGATGATGGTGGCGACGGACTCAACGGCGTCGGGCTCGACGGACAGAGCGACGAGCACTCCGCGATATCCGAGACGATTTGAATCGAAGAAGGTGCCGATCCGTCGAAGGCAACCTGCAGACTTCAGTTCGCGCAATCGATTGAGCACGGTTTGTTCGTCGGTGCCGAGCTGATCCGCCATGGCGGCGAACGGGTGACTGCAGATCGGAATGCTCGACTGCAGCAGGTTGAGCAGTGCCCGATCGAATGTGGAAAGCTCCGTCATAAAACTCTCCTCCTCATGCGCCGTCAACGTTCTTCGACGTGACGGTTTTTCTTATTGTAGCAGAGAGTTGGCAATGACGTCAAGCAAATCTGAACGCCCTTCATTTTTCGTTGACGAGTAGGGAAGGACATCGAGCTCGGGAATGTTGAACGTCTGCTTGATGAGCGCGAGTTGAGTTTGTTGAGCGGTGGGACCGAGCTTATCTGATTTGGTGGCGACGGGCAGGACGGGAACGCCGCGCTCGACGAGCCGATTGAACATGGCGAGGTCGGACGTCATTGGCGGGTGACGAATATCGATGAGCAGGCAGGTGAAGAGCAGTTGATCATTTTCGGTGAAGTACTGATCGATGAACTTCGACCACTCGGCTCGATTGGCTTTTGAAGTTTTGGCGTAGCCGTAGCCCGGCAGGTCGACGCAATAAAACGAGCGGCGTTCGATGTCGGGCGTTCGATTGATCTTCAGATCGACCTTATAGAAGTTGATGGTCTGAGTTTTGCCCGGCGTCTGCGACGTTCGAGCCAAATTCTTTCGATGGAGCAACGAATTGATCAGAGACGACTTGCCGACATTCGATCGACCGATGAAAGCGATCTGCGGCAGTTGCTCGACGGGGTATTGCTTGCGATTGACCGCCGACAAAATATATTCGCTGCTAATTACCGTAACAGATTCGTTCAAATGTATCACCTCAAATAAAAACGGGCTGCCGCGGTCGACAGCCCTCAACACAATTCATTTCAACAGCGCGGTCTTGAGAACCTCGTCCATGTGCTCGACCGTGACGAACTCCAATTTTTGTTTGACGTTGTCGGGAATGTCATCGAGGTCTTTGGCGTTGTCCTTCGGCAGAATGATCGTGTGCATGCCCTCGCGATACGCCGCCAGCACCTTCTCCTTGAGCCCGCCGATCGGCAACACGTTCCCGCGCAAAGTGATTTCGCCCGTCATCGCCACGTCCGAGCGAACTTTGCGCTTGGTCAACGCCGAGATCATTGCCGTCGCCATCGTGATGCCCGCCGATGGTCCGTCTTTCGGCACCGCTCCTTCGGGCACGTGTATATGAATGTCGTTCTTCTCATAGAAATCATCTTCGAGCTTCATGATATCCGATCGACTGCGAATGTACGTCAGCCCTGCCCGCGCGGATTCCTGCATCACGTCGCCGAGCTTGCCCGTCAAGATCAATTGCCCTTTGCCCTTGAGCACGATCGCTTCCGTCGGAAGGATATCGCCGCCTACCTCCGTCCACGCCATGCCCGTCGACACTCCCACCTGCGGTTTCTTCTCCGCCTTCCCGCTTTGGAATTTCGGTCGACCGAGAAAATCACTGAGGTTTTTGCGCGAGATGTAGATCGGTTTCGGATTGCCCTCGACGATCTTGCGCGCCGCCTTCCGACACGCCGTCCCGATGATCCGTTCGAGCTCCCGCACGCCCGCTTCACGCGTGTACTCCGCTATGATCTCCTGCACCACGCCCGAGCCGAAATACACGTCGGCGCCGCTCAAGCCGTTGTTCTCCTTCTGCCGCTTGATCAGATAACGCTTGGCAATTTCGATCTTCTCCGCCTCGGTGTAGCTCGACAGCGTGATGATCTCCATGCGATCGCGCAACGGTTTCGGGATCGTCGACAGATTGTTCGCCGTCACTATCCACAGCACATGCGACAGATCGAACGGCGTATCGACGTAATGATCGTTGAACGTATTATTTTGCGCGGGATCGAGCACCTCAAGCAGCGCCGACGAAGGATCGCCGTTGTAGCCCGCCGCTCCGATCTTATCAACTTCGTCGAGCAGGAAGACGGGATTGTTGGCGCCCACCTTATGAATGCCTTGAATGATCCGTCCCGGCAGCGCCCCGACGTAAGTCCGTCGATGCCCTCTGATCTCCGCCTCGTCTCGTATGCCGCCCAACGACGCGCGTATGAATTTCCGATTCATCGCCCGCGCTATCGACGACGCCAATGACGTTTTGCCCACGCCCGGCGGCCCCACCAAACACAGGATCGGCGCCGGCTTGTCCTTCGTCAGCTCTCGAACGGCAAGGAAATCCAAAATGCGTTCCTTGATCTTCTCGAGCCCGTAATGATCTTCGTTAAGTATGTGCTCGGCGTTGTTGATGTCCGATACGTCCTCGGTCGACACACGCCACGGCAATTCGATCAGCAGGTCGAGATAAGTTTTAATCAAGTTGAGCTCATGCGACATCGACGGCAATCGCTCCATGCGCTTGAGCTCCTTCTCGACGATCTTCTTGACCTCGTCGGGATAATCGCCCTCCTCGAGCTTCTTCTTATACTCCGCCGTCTCTTCGGAACGGTCTTCGTCCTCGCCGAGCTCTTTGTGGATCGCCTTCAACTGTTCGCGCAGATAATGATCCTTTTGGATTTTCTCAATCTGCCCCTTGACACGTTGCCCGATCTTGTTCTCCATGCGAAGAACTTCAAGCTCCCGCAATAAAATTTCGTAGAGCTTTTCAAGCCTCTTGTTGACGTCAAAGCACTCCAACAGCGCCTGCTTGGCATCGAGCTTTAAGTTGAGATGGCTGGCGATCAGATCGGCAAGGCGCCCGACGTCCTCAAGGATCGTGACGGCGACAAAAGTTTCGGGCGGTATCTTGCGACTGAGCTTAACCCACTCCTCAAACTCATGCACCACGCCGCGGATCAGTGCCTCCATCTGCAAGGTCGTCGTCCAATGATCTTCGTGTACGTCAACATCAACCTCCGAATAATTTTCGAAGTCCCGATATCCCACGATGATCGCTCGATTGACGCCCTCGACCAGGATTCTCAAATTGCCGTCCGACAACTTCATTATCTGCTTGATCTCCGAAACGGTTCCGACGTCGTAAATCGCATCGCGTGACGGATTTTCATCATCGAGCTCCTTCTGCGCCACCAAAAATATTTTCCTGTTCTCGACCATCGCCGCCTCAATTGCACTGATCGAGCGATCCCGACCAACGTCGAGGTGAACGATCATATTCGGGAAAATCGTCATGCCGCGCAACGGCACGATCGGCAAATTTATCGTCTGAGCCATGTTATCACCTCGCAAGTAAAAATTAAGCCGTGCAGTAGCCTGCGCGGCATTTATCATCAACCGGTGTTTTGCATTTTCGTTCTTCCCGAATCGAGCGTGACAATCGGGTCTCGGTGGTACTTCACCACGTCCTTGGTGATGTAACATGTCGCACTGCCGCTGAACGACGGCGCTTCGTACATCACACTTCGCATGAGCTTTTCGAGGATCGAGCGAAGTCCTCTCGCGCCCGAATTTCTTTGCAACGCCTCCCGCGCGATCAAACGGATTGCATCCTTCTCGAACTCCAGCTTCACGCCGTCGAGCTCAAGCAGTTTCTGATACTGTTTGATGAGCGCGTTCTTGGGCTTGGTGAGTATGTCGGTCAAAGCCTGCTCGTCGAGCGCGTCTAACGTGACGATGATCGGCAATCGACCAACGAACTCGGGGATCAATCCGTCCTTCAACAGATCGTCGGGCAGGACTTCTTTCAAGAGCTTGCCGACGTCCCGATCTTCCTTCGACTTGACGGGCGCGCCGAATCCCAATTGGCTCCCCTTCAATCGATCCTCAATCACCTTGTCGAGCTCGGTGAACGCTCCGCCGCATATGAACAATATATTTTTGGTATCGACGCGGAGATATTCGGGCGCCGACATCATCGCATGTCGATGCGAATTGCTCTGCGACGGCACCGATACGATCGTCCCCTCGAGAATTTTGAGCAGGGCTTGTTGAACGCCCTCGCCCGATATGTCTCTCGACGACACATCTTTGCGCGCAATCTTATCGATCTCATCGATGTAAACGATCCCGCGCTCGGCTCGTTCGATGTCGCCGTTGGCTGCCTGCACCAGCTTGAGCAGAATATCTTCGACGTCTTCACCGACGTAGCCCGCTTCGGTCAAACTGTTGGCGTCGGCGATCGCCAGCGGCACGTTGAGAATGCGCGCCAGCGTTTGAGCCAGCAGAGTTTTGCCGCAACCCGTCGGTCCGATCATCAAGATGTTCGACTTCTGCAGCTCGACATCATGCTTGCCGCGCCGCCCCGACTTCTGATTGATCCTCTTGTAATGGTTGTAGACGGCGACCGACAAAGTTTTCTTGGCGTCGTCCTGCCCGATCACATACTGATCGAGGATCGAACAAATTTCTTTGGGCTTGGGCAGATCAGCCGATTCATATTCGTCTTCGAACTCGTCATCTTCAGGGTCGACGAGATCGGCGCACAACTCTATGCACTCATTGCAAATGTAGACGCCGTTCGGTCCCGCGACGAGCTTGCGGACGGCGCGTTCGCTCTTGCCGCAGAACGAACATTTGATGGGGCTCGCATTACCGAATTTGAGCATGTCAATCCCTCACGTTTTGATTGGACGTGAAACAACATCGTCGATGAGCCCGTAAGCCTTCGCTTCCTCGGGCGTCATGAAGTTATCGCGTTCGGTATCGGCGATGATTTTATCGCGCGGCTGACCGGTGTGACGAGTGAGAATGTCGTTGCCGATCTCGCGCAAACGAAGAATTTCTCTGGCTTGAATTTGAATGTCGGTCGATTGACCGCTGGCTCCTCCGAGCGGCTGATGGATCATGATCCGCGCCAGCGGCAGGGAGAAGCGTTTGCCCTTGGCGCCCGCCGTCAACAGCAACGAGCCCATCGACGCCGCTTGACCTATGCAGATCGTCGAGACGTCGGGCTTGATGTATTGCATCGTGTCGTAGATGGCGAGCCCTGCAGTAACCACGCCGCCGGGGCTGTTGATGTACAGGTGAATATCCTTATCGGGGTCTTCGGACTCGAGGAAGAGCAACTGAGCGACGACGGAGTTGGCAACATCATCGTTGATCGGTCCGCCGAGCATCACTATGCGATCCTTGAGCAGGCGCGAGTAAATATCATAGGCGCGTTCGCCCCTGCCGGTTTTCTCTACGACTATCGGGACGTAATAAGACATTCGGATTACCTCATTCCTTCTCGTCGGCAGGTTTATCGGTTGCCTCTTCGTCGGCGGGCGCTTCGGGCTTGACAATATTGTTGGCGATCAAGAAGCTCACGACCTTGCGCCGCAATGCATTCGACACCAACAGCGAGCCTTGGTTCTCCTTGCGAATGATCTTCTGGATTTCTTTCGGAGGTATGTTGTACGTCGCCGCCAACATCGCTACCTCGTACCGATAATCTTTCTGGTCGACCGTGATCTTCTCCGCTTCCGCTACCGCCTCGAGCATCAGGCTGATCCGAACCGCATGCTCCGCCGATTCTCTCATCGACTCGCGCATCTCGTCCATCTCGTGACCCGTCATTTGGAAATACTGTTCCATCGTTATGCCGCTTGCCTGCAACTGCAGTTCCTGTTCGCGGATCATCTTATCGATCTGATCTTCGATCATCACCGGCGGGATATCGACCTTGATATTATCCGCCGCCTTCGCGATCAATTCTTCCTGCTGCCGTTCGATCGCCGCACGATTCGCCGCGTCTACCATGTTCCGACGGATATTCTCTTTGAACTCGTCGAGCGTCTTGAACGTGCTGGCTTTCTGCGCAAACTCATCGTTGAGCTCCGGCAGTTGACGATGTTTGATCGACAGTATCTTGCATTTGAACGTCGCATCTTTGCCCGCGTATTTCTTATCGTGATAGTCCTCGGGGAACTTCACATTGACATCGATATCTTGATCGACCTTGCCGCCCACCAATTGATCTTCGAAGCCCGGGATAAATCTTCCCGATCCGAGCGTCAACGGGTGGCTCTTGCCGGTGCCGCCTTCAAACTTCTCGCCGTCGATATATCCTTCGAAGTCGAGCGTGATGAAATCGCCGTCGGCGGCGGCATCGTCGGGCTCGGCGTCCGTCATCACCGCATGATGATCTCTCAACACCTCGAGCTGTTTATCGACGTCGGCATCGGTGACCTCCTCAACCGTCTTCTCCACGTTGAGATTTTTATACTCGCCGAGCTCAACCTTCGGATACGGCGTGAACTTCATCTTGAACACGAAATCCTTGCCGTCCTCGTTGGTGATGACGTCATAATCGATCTCGTTGACGGGCGTAAGATTCTCGTCCTTGAGGGCTTGCGTGGCGCCCTGCTGAATCAAAATTTCGGCGGTCTCGTCCAGAACGGATTGCTTGCCGACATGACTTTCTATTACTTCCAACGGAGCCTTGCCCTTACGAAAGCCGGGGATGCTGACACGGTTAGCGAGATTTTTTGCCGCGGTCTTCTTTGCCTTTGCGTGCTGATCGGCGTCGAGCTCGACTGTCAGCTCAACCTCGTAGTTATCCAAAATTTCCTTAGCAATCTTCATGTTGAAAACAAAACCTCCTGAAAGTAAATCCATTTAAGTGACGCGGCTATGATATCATGAGCTCAAAAAAAATACAAGTTTTTTAGAGAAGCAATTGCCATGGGGCGCGGCGTTGATTATAATCGAGCGGAAATTTTAATTGGGAGCGTGTGGAGCGATGGCACTCAAGCCGATGACGATAGAACGATTGAAGGTGGTGCGGACGGCGGAGTTTGGAGCATTCCTCGACGCGGGCACGGGTCAATCGTCGGACGATGTCCTTTTGCACAAACATCAACAGACGGCGACGATCCATGTCGGCGACGAAGTTGAGGTGATGTTGTACCTCGATCCGAAACGGCGGCTGGTGGCGAGCATGCGGTTGCCTTCGATCAAAGCGGGCGAAACGATGCGCGCGCAAGTGATCGGCGTGACCAAGGACGGCGCTTTCGTCGACGTGGGAGCCGAGCGCGGCATCTTCATGCCGTTCGCGGAGATGATCGGCAAGCCGCAGAAGGGCGACATCGTACGCGTGAAGTTGTACAACGACAAGTCGGGGCGGCTGGCGGTATCGATGAAGGGCGCCGAGGGCGTTCAAGCGTCGAGCGATGAGAAGTTGCAGAATCTCAATCACAGCGCCGATCGATTGTTGAAATACATTCAGAGGAACGGCGGCTATATCAGCGAGAAGTTGCCGCCCGCCTTCATTCAGAAGAACTTTCATATCAGCAAGGCGGAGTTCAAGCGGGCATTGGGGCATTTGTATAAGCGGCGGCTGGTCGACAAGGTCAACGACGGATTTAAATTGATCGAGCAAGAGGATCGGCGCGATGCTTAAAAAATTTTTTTGGCTGACGGTAATTTGTCTGACGGTGTTGATGCCGCGTCCGACCTTTGCTCAACTCCGCGCGGAGGATTTGCAATTGACGTGCGCAATGGCGTCGATGGCGGCGTACTCTTCGGAGACGAGCGACATGATCAGAAACGAGCTCGCCGATCGCGGTTGGTCGCTCGAAAGGATCGAAGCGTACTCGTCGAAGGCGGACGCCAAGGCATTGCTGCTCCGTCGTGATACCGTCGAAGGACGGCTCAACATTTTATCGATCTGCGGGACGGAGGATCAGAAGGACGCGGAAATCGATCTGCGCGTCAAGCTGGTGCCGTTCGACATCGAAGGCGGCTCGGTGCATCAGGGATTCAATGATTATGCCGAAGTGTTGTTGAGTTCCGATCGACTGTCGGCGATCATTGACGAGATCGCGGCGAGCGGCGAAACGCTCTACTTGACGGGTCACAGCTTGGGAGGCGCGGCGGCGATCATCGCGGCGGCTCGCTTGACCGAGCGCGGGCTTGGCGATCGCATTTCGGTGATGACGTTCGGAGCTCCGGCGGCGGGCGATCGATTCTTCGCCGATCATTTCAACGGTCGGTTTAAGTTTGATCGAATTACGGTGAGCGGCGATCCGATCAAGAAGTCGTTGAGGGCGTTGGGCTATGCGCATTTCGGCGACGAGATCAAATTGGTGCCGGCGAAATCTGTTTCGAAGTTCCGTCACAAGATGGCGGTGTACCTCGATTGCGCGTTGAGGAATTACTACGACGTTACGAACGTTGATGGCGAGTTCGGAAGCTCGAGCACGATCTATGCGTTGCCGCTTCGGCTGGTCGACAACAGTTTTGCTCGGGCTGATGTGAAGTACGTGACGGCGATCGTGCGGGACGTGTTGAGCTCGAAAGGCGCGGGCGTGGTGTTTGATCCTGCGCCGTCGATGTCGATCGATTATAAGGAGTACAAGGAGGGGCTTGGCGAGATCGACGGAGAATATTTTGCGCGAGCGCGAGCGGCGGGCTGTGATCGAGTATTGATGCAAACGATCGAAGTGCGGCGGGTACGAGAGTCGCGCGCGGAGCTCGAGCAGGTGACGGTCGAACGGATTGTCTGCAACTTGGACGGGTTCCCGCTGTCGATGCAAACGTCGTCGGTGAGCACCAAAGAGTTGACGGTGTTGGAGGCGGTGATGTTTGCTCAACTGCAGGCGTCGTTGTGAGCGGAAAAAATTTTGCTTGCAATCGGCGTTGTCTATCAGTATAATTTGATCACGGTGAGCCTTTAGCGAAGGTTCGCGTCAATAGAAAATAAGAAAAGAAAAAAGCGCTCCGAGTGCGACATGTGAGACGTGTGGGGCGTGTGGGGCGTGTGGCGTCGCAGGGCGGTATGCCTTCCATCAATGTGGTAGGGTTTTGTTGCGATTAAGCTACGTAAGTATTGAAATAGAAGCCGTCAAGGTTCTTTGACCTTGGCGGCTAATTTTTATGAGCGCTCCCGTCTCTGATCTACGTACTCCGACAGCTCCTCATACATCAACAGCAATTGAGTGATCATCTCGAGCTCGGTCATGCCTTCGAAGTGATACAGCTCTATGATCAACCGATCGTTGTGCTCGTGAGCGGCGCGCAATTCGGGCGGCATCTTATTCGGATCGTAGAGTTGAGCCAATGTCCACGACGGGTAGAGGGCGCGGGCGTCGAGGATCGCTTGCGCCGCTCGTCTGATCTCATGATATTGCGGCTCCGTCGGGCACAACCACGGGAAATTGTTATATACGATCGACGATGAATAACTGTAATCGGATTTGAGCCGCCCGCACACCGTTGACGTCCATGCCATGTGCACACTCGACATTAGCATGCCGAAATGAAACAGCTCGGCGTCAGGGATCACGAACAGTTTGTTGCCGGCAATGAGCGTCGGCGACATAAACCCCATCGGAATATATTTCCTCCGTTCGCTCGAAACCACAGGGATCGCTATGTAATCGGTCGTCGGCTGACGGATTTCTCCAAACAGCGAAGGTCTGTCCGCCAGCTTTCGCGTCGTCTCCCTTTTGCTCGATAATCTGAACCGTTGAACCGCCTCAACCCGTTCTTCGACCAGCGGCATGCTCTTGATCTCCTCGACGGTTGCATCGACCAGCCACAGACAATATCTGTCCAAGCCTTTGATAAACTCGTTGCCCATCATAAACCGACGGATAAATTTTTGAGCGCGCGGCTCGCGACGAATGAACTCCTCATATTGATCGGCTTCGATGATGAGATTGCCGCCGTCGTTTGGCATGCTGCCCGATATGATCGGAGGTACGTCACACAACGGCTTGGTACGGCGCTCAAGAAAGACGTTGGGCGCGTCGAGGAGGTAAGCGTTGATGTTGTCGGCGAAGATCGTATCCTTCCCGTCTATTATCAATTTCCTGTAACTCATTGATTCTGCCTCCCTTGATCCACGTACTCCGAAAGCTCCTCATACATCAACAGCAATTGAGTGATCATCTCGAGCTCGGTCATGCCTTCGAAGTGATACAGCTCTATGATCAAC
>JAFUXN010000084.1 GCA_017477125.1 Selenomonadaceae bacterium | reverse complement strand
GCCCACCTGCTTGTTCTGCTACTCCTCTTTCAAAGTACTTTTCAGGTTACAAAACCGTAAACGGTAGGAACCCTCGCGCGCCTTCTACTCGAGCTTCTACGCTGCTACACCTGGAAAGGGTGAAGTTACAAAACCGTGAACGGTAGGAACCCTCGCGCGCCGGTAAAGACGGCGACCAGCAGCGCAGAATCATTGTGAGCGAAGTTACAAAACCGTGAACGGTAGGAACCCTCGCGCGCCACAACCGCTATTGGGGCATGAACCTTGGGGATAACCAGTGTTACAAAACCGTGAACGGTAGGAACCCTCGCGCGCCATCTGGCAGCACCATTACTGTCACCACGAAGAAGTACCGCTCGTGTTACAAAACCGTGAACGGTAGGAACCCTCGCGCGCCCCCTATGGATTCCTTGACTTGTAACCACTTGATCTCCAACGGTTACAAAACCGTGAACGGTAGGAACCCTCGCGCGCCTCCAAGAAGGAGCCATGGATGGTTCAGAGGACTCTGGCAGTTACAAAACCGTGAACGGTAGGAACCCTCGCGCGCCGGCGCCGCGTCGGAGCCACGCAGCACACGGTTCAATCAGGGCTTTTCGGAAAACCTCCCGATTTCCCTCGCTCCAATTCGCCCATGTCATTCTTCATAAGCCATCCGCTTCCGCCATCAATCACCTCAATCCCCGTCACAACAGCCTCCGTCGACCTCGGAAAACCCCCACGAATTTACGCCCCGTCAGACGCCCCATGGAGGTTTTCCATCAGCCAACTCGCTCCAATCTCAACGCCATTGTAAGACTTTCATCAAGCGTTGTCAATCAGAAATCATTTGCGTCGATCAATGTGCGTCGCAAACCGCCTCACTCGATCCAAAATCATGTCCCGAGACGTCTTGCCGCCATATTCCTTGTACTCCCTCAACATATATTCCTCGTACCGAGTGCACCACATCAAGCGTCCCTCGTCCGTCAATCGACAATCATCTTTCGAACGCTCAAAGTCGTCCTGCTTCATCACCTTCAGATTGAACAGACTCAATATCAATCGATCCGTCACAGGCTGACGAAACAGCTCCATCAGATCAAATACCAGTGAATCTTTGCGACCGTCGTTCGCATGCAGAAATCCAATCCGCACGTCGAGCCCGCATACCAGCGCCGCCACACGCACCTCGCGCTCGAGAAATGCATACCCGTAATTCAACAGCGCATTCACGGGGTCTTTGCCGGGCTTCCGACTGCGCGCCTTCCACTCCCACTGCCCTTGATCCAATATCAATCCGAACGCGTTGAAGTACACCCTCGACGCCATGCCTTCGATCCCGCGCAACTCGTCGAGCGTCTCCGCTCTCAACACTTGATCCGATTGCCGACGCACCACCTGCGCCAGCGCATTGAGCTCATCAGATTTCTTCGTCTTGCCGTACTGCTTGAGCAGGTTGAATTGATTGCCGATCTTCTCGGCGACCACCTCCTTCGACAGCTCAAGCGACGTCGCCTCGTCCCGAAACATGTCCAACTGTCGGAACAACCGTTGAGGAGATTGCGTCGTGTTCTGAATGTGCCCGATCGGATTGCCACTATCGTCTGCGTAGATCACCGGTATCTTCTGTTCGAGCAACGTGAAGATCACCGGCGTCGTGACGTGCGCGTGGTAGCCGATCACTACTCCGTCGACCATTCGCAACGGCATTCGACCGACCAGCTTGCCGTCGCGCTCGACCGAAAGCCTCGGTCCGTCCTTGCTCACCTTCGTGCCCTCCGACATCAAATACAATATGCCCATGTCCTCACCTCACACCACCAAAAATTTCTGCTCGCTCTCGAGCGGATTGCCTTTGATCCTCATGCCCTTCTCGCACGTCTTGCATAAGGGCGTCATCAATACCAAGCCGCGCTCCTCGTCGGTCGCCGCCATCTGCACCAGCCGCGTCCAAATCGCCTTCGCTCGAGCGCGATCCACATCGCAGATGAACAGGCTGAATTGCAATCGCGTCGCAAACTCCTCAAGGTACTTCGATATTTGAGTGCGCAACTTGTCGTCGGTTATGTCGTAACTGATAAGGTACTTCATCGCACTGCCACCCGCGTCTGTCCAAATCCTTGCGCCGTCAAACGTCCAACACTCGAGTACTCCGCAAATCTCGCCAGCAGTTCGAATACTCGCCGGGCGGTCGGCTCCAAGCGCTCAACATTGAAAACGTATTCGCCCCAAAACGACAGCGCTCCTCGATCTCGAGCGAAGTATATCCGTCGGCTCTGACCGCTCCAAAGTGTCAGCACTGCGTCGGTCGACAACGAGCGAATCAATTGACGGTCGACCGTCGCGGGCATGTCGCATTGAGCCCATTTGTCGGCGAGCGATGAGAAGATCAGATCAGAGCGCGGGTAAGGGGCGTCGCGCTCGTCGATCCGAAATGTCGTGGGGCTCGTGAAGCGCAACGTGAGCTCGATCGGCAACGGGCTCGAACGGGCTTGAGCAATGAGATCGTGTTTAGAGATCAGTCCGCAATCGGGGCGCCCGTCGGCAATCACTTCCTCCAGGCTCAACATGAGGTCACCGACGCAGATCGTTTGACCCAAAGGCATGGTCAGCTCCGCGCGGAGGAGATCATCATCGAGTGAAGTCAGACGCCAGATGAATTCGTCGTGGCGGCGAACCTGCCAAGCACTGTGCTCGGTGCGCGTCTTGCCGAGCGGATCGAGCATGGAAACGGTGAAGGGCTTGGCGCCCGACATGTCGTGGAGGGAGTGTTCGAGCGCAGGGCAGTGTTCGTGAAGGAGGTTGAAGAAGGCGGCGTGCATGAGACGACCGTTGATCAGCGGCAGCGGCGACGAGTTCAACGCTCGCAGTTTGTAAATGACAGCTCCAAGCATCTGCATCAGTCCTTAAAAAATAGTTTGGGGGCGTCGGGGACGGAAGGCGGGCGACGGGTCGAAGGCGGCGGTCGTCAACGGTAGTGTTGTTGAAAGGAGCGTCGGCGTCTCATCGCGGGACGGACGACGCTCTATGCCGTCATCTCATACATCGTCGAGACGTTGAAGATATTTTAGGCGAAAAAAAATGAAGGGCGAGCCGCCCCATGAGGAGGCGGGCGCCCGTACTTCAACCGTTGTCCCTAAACTCGAGCGATAACAGTAGTATTGTTGAAAGAAGCGTCGCCGCCGGTACGCGTGGCGGACGACGCTTTGTCTGTAGCCGTCACCCCTCAACAGTTGCGTTCCGATCGAGGAGAGGGAAATGAAAGAAGGCGTCGCCGTCTCATCGCGGGACGGACGACGCTTTGTTTGTAGCCGTCACCCTACACGCCGTTGAGGCTCTGAATATATTTTGGGTGAAAGAGGGGAGGGCGAGCCGCCGCATGAGGAGGCGGGCGCCCGTTTTTCAATCGTTGTCCTTAAACTCGAGCGATAACAGTAGTATTGTTGAAAGAAGGCGTCGCCGCCGGTTCGCGGGGCGGACGACGCCATTATCCTCCTCCGTACAAAAATTTTTAGCCCCAATCATGTCGTCGACAGAGGGAAAGGCGAGCCGCCACATGCCGAGGCGGGCGCCCCTCCCTTCAACCGTCGCCCCACACGCCGTTGAGGCTTTGAACATATTTCGGGCGAAAGAGGGAAGGGCGAGCCGCCACGCGAGCAGGCGGGCGCGCGTACTTTTTATCAACCCTTCAGCACAGCGTGAACGTCAGGCAGCACCGCCCGATTCTTGAACCGCGGATCGACCGAGTCTTTGTCGGCAACGTTGCCGCTCATCGACGCAATCTTGTCCTTCCAACCCGCGCGCTTTGTCTGATCCCAATTGAGCATCGCCGTCAGATCGTCCATCACGTTCCGCCAATCGGCAGTCATATCGCACTCGTCGACGTAGCTCTTGAACGCATCAATATATTTTTTGCCGTCCTCCGCGCGAAGAGGATCAGTCCAACCGTCGACGCCGATCAGATCGTCGTAAGCATCATCGCGCTCAATGAACAACTTCGTCCGCACCTTGAGACTGCCGAATCCGAACGGCTTGCCCTTGCCCAACTTGTAAGCGGCGGTCGCGCCCTTGCCGTTGAGATCGAACACCATCAACAGCGCACCGAGCTCAACCGCACTCAGATTGTCGAACCGAATTTTGGATTTGAACTTGCTGCCCTTTTCGAGCGGAGTGATCTCTCGACACAGAGGGTCTTGCTTCCTCTCCAAACGCTCTTGATCAACTTTCAACTCGGCGTCGTCCGCCTGCCAATTCGGTTGAGCGTTGTGCCAATAGCGTTTGTAGCCGCGAATGCGCGCGCCCTTCGTGTCCCAATGCTTGAGCTTGCCGCCCTCCTGCTTGAGGTACAATTGATAAGATGTCGGGTTGGGCTGCATCAACGGGTGAGCAAGCTCCGTCGGCAGAGTGTTCGGATCGAGCGTCGGCTTGGCGTCGTCGAAGTACACGCGGCTCGCCCAATTCGCTTCTCGACCAAACACCGCGTCGGCGAAATCGATCCGATCGGTCTTCAACGCCTCGGGCACCGCGTCGCCGATCCGATTTTTGTACGGAATACGGAAGCATTGACCATGACCGAAGGCAGTGAGCTCGCCGCCCTCGACGAGGAAGTGACACGGCACGAGCGTTTTGATGTCGGCGGGCAAATCCTTGACGAGCTTCTTGAGTTGATCGCGCTTGAGAATGCCCTTGTCCTTGAACAGATCGACGCCGCGCCGATTGCGATCGCGTTCGTAGGATATGCGAAGGTCGTCGCCAAGCTCGAACCAATGATCGCGACACCAATCGATGTGATCAATGCTCGTGAAGCGAATAAACTGCTTGCCCGCCTTCTTCTTCTCCTCGTCGCTCAATTGCTCGTAAGATTTTTTGTCATGGAGTCTGAAGCGCGGTTGGCTGCCGGTGATGATGTACGCCTCGCGCCCCTGCCACGTGACACGTGAGCCGCGAACTTCAAGTCGATCGTTGAATTTCTTCTCGTACTCCTTGATCAGAATGCGATCTTCTTTGCGATCGTGAGCGTAGATTGACGGCGCGATCATATATCGTCCGTCCTCGAGCTTGATCAGAAATCCGGGGCGCGCGTTCTTGACGGGGATCGATCTGCCGCCCTTGCCCTTGACGGTGTTGGTCATGCGAGAGTTGTAGAGAGCGTTGAGGTCGTGCATCCACAGCGGATCTCTGCTCGTCGCCATCAGGCAACGGAAGTAGATGTGCTCGTCGTTGAAGTCCTCGCCCCGTTTGAGCGTGGAGGTCTCGCCCCTCAATGCGCCGCACGTGACGAGCTTGAAAATGTTTTTGAACATGCCGCGGAGGCTCGAGCCCGGGAGGATCGGACTGCCGGCGGGCGCGAACGAAAGTTTGTCGTCGAGCACGTTGCCGCCGATGAACAACGGAGTCAGCGCCTCGAGCTCGAGAGTGATCTCGCCGCTCAACCGTTCGTGACCTTCGATGTAAGTTTTGAAGTCAACGTCCCCGATCGGCGACGGCAGTACCTTCGTCGGCAATGAGATGAAATTGTAGGGCGCGGTCGCCTTGTCGTAATCGATCGGAGCGAACGGCATTGATTTTCTCGGCGAGAATGTTTTGGGCTCGGGCTTGGGCTCGTGCGGCGGTTTAATGCCGAACAGCTTGCCGAGCGCGTCGAAGCCCTTCATCGACGAAGATTGTTTTTCGGCGGACGGCTTGGATTTATTTTTCTTAGCCACGGTCGTCACCACCCTTCGCAGGCTCGATCGAAACGAAACGATAGTCGACGTAGCCCGACAAGCCCGTCTCGCGATCGCTCCCGATATAATTTCTCGTCAACAGCCCGTACCAATCGGCGCCGTCCACGTCGCACGGCACATTCATTTCGAGCTTGCGCGACGCGTCCTTCAATCGAACATAGCCGCCCGACGACCCGACGCGCTCACCCCACAATCGAGCAAAGCTGTCGACAAAATAATTTTCATCGCCGAGCTCGTCAGCCACATACCGACCGACGAACCGATCGCCCGCGCGCTTGAGGTGAATCTCCTCGTCGGGATTGAAGGCGCGCAACTCAAGCCAAGCCTCAACGTTGAGCTCCTCCGTCGAAACGATCCGCCCGTCGAGCACTCGACACCAATCGAGCCGATGAATCTGCCAGACGATCATCGTCGACGGCTCATGCAGTTTGCTCGCGAACAGCGCTTCGACCGACGGCAACGAGATGTCGCAATCAACCCGCTCAATCGCACTCCTGCATTGCTTGAGCTCGAGCCTGATCTGTTCTGCCAATTGAATGCCTCTCAATTCAATTCGCCTCCCCCAAATAATTTTTGAGCGCCCGCGCCAGACGAGCAAACTCCTCAACGTCGCCGTCGACCACCTTGCCGTTGCGATCCAATTCGTAAGCTCGACCCTTGTACTCGATCCGCGCGGAGCGACCCGAAAGAGTGCCGCGCCCGATCGATTTCTCGCCGCCGATCGCCACCCGTCCAAGCCACAAATCTCTCAACAGCGCCAGCGCCAAACCGACTTCAGCTTCGCGCTTGACGTCATGAATTTCGAAATGAATGTTGAGCGTCGGCTCGTCGCTCGATTGCCACACGGGCTCCGTCGTGAACAACGCGCCCTGCAACACGCCGCCCGTGAACCGATCGAGGCGCGTGCGAGTTTGCGCGACCGCCGCCACCGATCGATCCGAAATGTAGCTCTCCGACACGATGAAACGGCTCTTGAGCTTCTCCGTCTTGGTCGACATGCCCATCAAATCATCGAGCACGCCGACATCGACGCCCAATCGGTTGAGAATGTACTCGGCGCGATGACGCAGCACGCCCTTCAAACTCGTGCCCGGGACGACGAAATCATCTCGGCTCTTGAGGCTGAACGCATTGATCTTGTCCTCGCCCTGCTCGCGTCGATTGTAGTCTCGAACGATGAACGACGAGCTCAACGCAAAATGCGCGTCGATGATCAGATCATCATCGCTCTCGATATGAACGTCGCTCGACGGAACGATCGGCGTCGACGCACGATCGGGAACGGGATCGATCTGCTCAAGCCAAGCGGCAACGTCGGAGCGATTTCGAAAATCGTAGAGACCGGCGGCGATGTTTTCAACGTGCA
Source organism: Selenomonadaceae bacterium (assembly GCA_017477125.1). Classification (GTDB taxonomy): domain Bacteria; phylum Bacillota; class Negativicutes; order Selenomonadales; family Selenomonadaceae; genus Quinella. The sequence continues at coordinate 15,786 of JAFUXN010000084.1, read as the reverse complement.
CTCGACCGAAGCCCTTCGACGTCATTGCGCCGAGCCTGATGCCGAGCTCAAGTTTGCGGATCAATCGAGCAACGGCGTCGGTGATCTCATTGCGGTCATGAAATTCTCGAACGGTCACCTGCATTCTCAACTTGCCATGCGCGCCGCGCTCAACCGCCTCGTAATCGTACTTGCCGCCCTCGACGCCCGTGCCCGTCGCGCTGTCGATCCGAACGCCGTCCCGAAACGTCAACGCGCCGTTGTCAAGCTCAATGTCGTCGATCGCAATGGCGCTCTGCATGCTCTTCTTCCCTTTGACGAATCCGAAAAGCTGATCGCTCATCGTCGGGCTCGTGCCTTCGACGTACTCCCGCAGCACTCCGCACAACGATGTGCCCGGGATGAACGGCTTGCCGTTTTGATCCTTCAGCACGTGGATATCGCGAGTGTTGTCGGCGCTCTCGCCCATGCCGTCGCCGATCAACAGCGGCGAATCCGATTGCAGTTCGCCCGTCACGACGATCTTGCCGATCACTGCTGCATTGCTCATTGCTCGTCACCTCCTGCCGCCGCAAACTTCCGCGCCGCTCGAAAATAATTTTGCATGTACTCCATGAAGAATCGCTCGCTCATCAGCTCGTCGAAGTCTTTGATGCCGAGCTCATTCATCAACGCGTCGAACTTCCCGCCGTCGCTCATCAGATCAGATTTCAGATCGCGCGACCGATACGGCGGCGCTGTCTTCCCCGTCAACACATCATAGATCGATGCGTCGCCGCTCATCTTGAGCGCCTTGATGTGATCTCTGAACAAGCCGCGCATCTCGAGTTCGATCCGATTGGCAACCGCCTCGGGCGAAGGCTCGTAATGCGCTATGCCCTCGAGCCGACCGAAGAAGTGCGTCAAGTTCCCGAAGTGCTTGAGCCGATCGTGCAATCGTTCGGCGTCCTCGTGCGCGTAAACTCTGATCTGCTCAAGGCAGTGATTGATCAAAATGCGTTTGGCGCGCTCGATCGTGTCTTTCGACAGCGACGACGGTTTTGCAATCGATTGCTTGATCTCGTCGCCAATCGTGAGCTCGCTCGATCTCCACAATCGCAATTGACCAAAGCCCTCCTCCGTCCGCTGACCGAATCCGTTGAGGCAAGCATCGAGCAGTCGAAGCGATTGCTCGTCGCTCAACGGTTGAGACGGTTTGAGTTCGAAGACCGAGCCCGCGGCGAGCGCCGGCACCCGCGGACGCTTCATGCTCCACGGCACGACGAAGTTCTCAACCTCCGACGCCGCACCGAAGATCGAGCCGAGTTTGAACGTCACGCCTTCGACGAGCCGATCGAGCACGCTGATGATCTCCGCCGACAAAATTTCTTCGGCGTTGATGAAAAACTCGTCCGTCGACAGCAGCGGCGTTTCGAGCCTCAAAAATATTTTCTCGTCGAGCGTCGGCAGATCGATGTCGGCAATCCCGTCGAACATCAATCGGCATCGACCGTATTGAGTGAAGTGCGAACGACCAACGTGCGCGTCCATCTCATCGCCGTCGAGCATCAACCCGTCGACCAGTTCATTGAGCAGAGCGTCGTCGCCGAGCACCGCGCCCGAGAACTCTTGCCCCTCATTGATCGCCTCGTAATTGAAGATCAATCCGTCGATGCTTCGACCCGAAAGCCGTTCCTCGTCCGAGCCGCGGCTCATGTGCATGGAAATATTTTTTTCGACCGACGGCTGATGAACTTCCCGCTCGATCACCACGCCATAACCCCGCAACGATTTGAATCCCTTGGCGGGATCGGTCGCCGTCAACAAGTCCTGAACGCGAGAGGCGTCAGCCGTGCCCGCCTTGCCCTTCTGCAACGACAGCGGCAGCACGAACGATCTCCGTCCCGAACAGAGCGGCGTCGCCGGCAGGAATTTCAAACCGCCGCAGAACAGTCGAAGGAACCGCTCATCGACATGCGCCGCCCGCCCCAATTGCCGATTGCGCACGTAGCGCGACGCCATCACGCCACGCATGATCGAGCCCGAGAATTCGTTGTGCGTGGTCGTCATCACCGTCGAGTTGCTCATCGCCGACATCACCACCGGCGACAGCGTTCGTATCGTGTACCTCAATTGCTTCACGTCAACGCCCCCTTCAAAAACGTTTCGATCAATTCGTCGTCGCGATCCATGCGGCAGTTGATCCGTCCGAAGCCGCGGTTGCGTTTCGAGCCCGCCGATTTCAAATTCCTCAGCGCCAACGCAATCCATTGAAGATGCTCGTCGCCGCCGTTGAGCAATTGCAATCGACCAAAAAACTTCACGCCCGCATCGAGCACGCGCATGTTGTGCAACGAGCCGTCCTTCGCCACGCCCTTCTCCAATCGCGTCTGATATCTCGTCGACGCAAACGTTTCGAGCACGTCCGTCGGGCGAAGCAACGAACCGTACTCGCGCTCGAGATATTCCCACTCCGCGCGGATTTTTTGATACTCGTCATAAGGCTTGACGTAGAAGTTGGGCACGATCAATTGCACGTCGGAAGTCGACGCGTGATGAAAGATCGTCTCGACCGGCGACGCCTCGAACGAATGACCGGCAAGCGTCAGCATCTCCTCAACCTCAACCGCGCTCTCATACAGCAGACCTTTGAACCGACGAGCGGGGAAGTAGGGCAGCCCGAACCGATCGCGAACGATGTCGGCGTCGAGATTTACATCGGCGGCGCCCGAACTCAAATGGATCGGCGACGCCGCTTCGATCGTCACGTTAAACTCTGCCATTGCTCAACCACCTCCGTGAAGTAGAAATCCGCCAGCTCGATCGCATCGATGTACGGCGTGCGCGGCTCGCGTTCGTTGCTCCAACCGAGATCGATCGCGTAATCCGACCAATCATCGATCGTCGGCAGGTGCTGATCCTGATAAGTCAGCTGTTGAAAGAAACGTTGAGCCTCGTCCCTGCCGTGCTGAAGGACGGCGCGCATCTCTTTGACTTTGTTGTTGGCGATCGAGCCCGATTTGAATTGCCGCGTGCACTCGAACAGATTTTCGATGTTGTGTCGACGAACCGCCGACGAAGTTGCGTCGCGATTGTCGACGCGGTACGGACCGAAATGCATGTCGCCCCTCGCCCCGCGATACTCCCGTTCGCGAATCTGCTCAAGCGTCGGCGCCTGCTCGCCGTGGAGGATCGCAAAATCCAACCAGTTCGAACGAACGCCGTCACCGAGTCGGCGCATGGATTTTTTTGCGGCGTCGCACAACTGCTCCGTCAAGGTGTAACCTCTGAAGAACGGATAAGCCGTCGGAATGATCGCCACGCCTCCGCAGCAATCGATCCCCGAGCCGTTCATCAGTTCCATCAACGTCGTCGTGAACATCAACGCGGTCGTCGCGGGGCACACGAATGTGATGTCGTCGCCGCCGATGATCAGCGGGCGGATCGGCAAAACATTTTCGTTGAGATCGATCGCGTCTTTGAAGCCGTTGCGCTCGATCATCTTGATGATGCGCACGAGCAGTTGAGCGAAGGCGCCTTCGGTCTTGCGCTTGATCTCCCTCGACAGCTTACGGCGATCGGTGAGCGTCTTGCACTCGTCGCGGAAGCGCTTGCCCATGTTGTTGCCGTCGACGTGAACGATCGCAAAGTAATCGTTGCCCTCGATCTGACCCAGCTGATCAAATTGCGTCGGGAAATCGTAATCGCCGATCGCCGCGTCGAATTGCTTGCGCTCAAAAATATTTTTGAAGCGCCGTTTCAGATCGCGGTTGGCGTCGTCGGCGAAGTGCGCCTTCACCCCGACCTCTTGAGAGTAGAAGCGAATCTGATGCTCGCCGCTCTCTTGCCGAACGATGTTCCGTGCATCGCAGAAGTTTGCCGCCTCGCCGTTGACGTCGCAGCTCAACGTGAGACCGGTGTAGGGAACGTTGACCGCAGGGAACACGTTGTTCTGATTGCGCTTGAGCGTGGCGTAGAGTTGATCGATTTCATCTTGATCGAGCGATTGAGTTTCGAGATCGATCGAGAGCTCGCCGAACGCCACGCCGACCCTCAACCCCGGGCGCTCGACAAGGAGCTTGCGAGTGAAGCGCTCGACGACCTCAACGCGACGATCGATCTCCGACGGAGCGAACAGCAGCATCGCATTGCCTCCGCCGACGTACGCCACACAGCACTCATGGAAATTTGCCCACGGCTCGATCATGTCTCGCGAAGAATCCCAAACGTCATCGCTCGGGAACGAATCCGCGCCGAACATGTCTTTGAGCACGCCCTTGATGAGCATGTCTTCGAACAACCGATCAACGATGAACGACGCGCCGATGTTGGTGCGCAATCGATTGCCGCTGTAGATGTAGCGTTGAATCGAACGTGTATCGAACAGCAGCGCCGGAAAAATTTTTTTCTCAGCCATATTGAACCTCCCGTTGATAAAAATTTGATCACCAATGGTTATGATATAATGGGAGCATTGGGGCGTCAATCGTTGACACCGTCCGCCTCGGCTGATACACTTTCGATATGAAAAATGATCAATCCAAAAACAAAAAATGCCTCAACAAATTCAATCGCTCGTTCGGAGGCGTGAAGAATTTTTTGCGTCAAGTGTCGTACGGCTGCTATCATCGAGCTCTGTTCGAGCGCCACGAGATCAAGCCGCGCTCCTACGATGATTTCATTCGGCAGTTGAGATTTTTTATTCCCGACGACAAGATTCAAGTGTCGCACCACAAAAAATTTGCGTACGTCTCGTTCGTCGGTGACTTCCATCGCGGCTCATTCAATTATTTGCACCGCGCGTTCCTGACCAAGACGCTCCTGCCCGAGCAATGCCTTCAATACGTTTTGATCCTGCAACTGCTCAAGCGCGGCGAGCCTATGACTTTGCTCGAGTTGGTTGAGGGCGTGATCGAGGCGGAGCCGTCGCTCAACGAGACCGGCGACATCTTTCAAGCGCTCCGTCGGCGGCTCAACGAATTGACCGACGCGGGGTTAATATCCAAGATCGGATCGGGCAATCGACTTCTCTATCGACGCGTTGAAAATCCGCTCGGCGATCTGTCGTCGGAGGAGCGAACGGCGCTGTCGATCGCGCTTGACTTCTATCGAAACTGCTCAATGATGTCGGTGCCGGGTTATCAGGCGGCGATGACGCTTGAGCTCGAGGCGCCGAGCATGTTTCAATTCAGGAACGACAACTTTACGCGCATCTTGGACGATGAGCTCGTGCTGACGATCATTCAGGCGCTCAACGAACGGCGACGGCTGTTGATCGATCGACGGAAGAAACGATCGTTGACGGCAATCCCGTCGTCGCTCGAAACCGATTTCCTCTACGATCGTCAGTACCTGGCGGCGTGGAAGGTGCTCGAGCGCGGGCTTGAGCCGGTGCGTCTTCGGCTCGACGAGATCACATCGCTCAAGTTGGGCGAACCGATCGATCGGATCACTTCGACGAACACCGAGCGGTTGAGGGAGATCGTTTTGCGAGTGACCTTCGACAACGACGCTCAACGTCGGGAGCGCGAGCAGATCATTCGGGCGCGTTTTGACATGGAGCTGACGGTTGAGGGCGAAAATTATTTCGAGTGCCGATTGCTGACGCTCGACCCGTTGAGAATTTATCCGTGGCTGTGGAGGTGGCAACCGTGGGCGGAAATTTTATCGGGCAAACTGCGGTCGCGCATGCTCGACGACGCCAACGAGGCGCTGAAGAATTATGCTGACACTCTTTGACGAGACAAAAAATCCGCTGTTCATTATGATGTGTCGGCTCGTCGACGAAATCAACGGCGGCGCTCGTCTCAATCGCAAACAGATCATGGCGCGGATCACTTCGATGCCGACGTTCCGATACAACGAGGCGCCCGAGATCGATCGCGAGCGGGAGATCGTCGATGCGGTGTTCGACTTCTCGAGCGGCTTTGCGACCCTCCGCCTCGACGCTCCAATCGGAACGTTGATCGGCTCAACCGAATTGTCGTGGCTCAAAACCATGCTGATGGCTGACGAGTTTTCATTCCTGTTGCCGACCGACGTTCGCGCTCGTCTGCTCGCTCGATTGAAGAACGTCGAGCCGCTGTATCGAGCGGACGCGTGGAGGAAATTGCGCTTTCAACGGTCGGGAGAAGTTCCGCGCGGAATTTTATACGGTTCGAAGTTGAGATTGATCGTTGCGGCGTTGAGCGAGCGGAAGAAGTTGCGGGCGGCGGATAAAATTCTGATCCCCTGCCGCCTCGAATATGATCCCTTCGATGATCGGTACGCCGTGATCGTTTGGGACGAGCAATCCGATCGAGCGGAGAAAATTTTTGTCGAGCGTCTGATCGATCTGCGCTTGCTCGACGACAACATTCCCGCCGACGTTGAGGAGCGCTTGCAAAATTTCTATCGCCGACATCGGACGGAGATATCGCTTCGATTGAACGACACTCGAAACGCGGTTGAGAGATGCTTTGCGGCGTTCGGCTCGTATGATAAGCGGGCGCGCCTCCAAGACGATGGCTCGTACTTCCTCAACGTCAGCTGTCTCGACATTGACGAGCAAGAGGTTTTCGATAAGATCATTTCGCTCGGTGCCGCCGTCACCGTCCTTGCGCCCGAGCATTTTCGGCGGCGCGTGATCGAACGGCTCCGCGCCATCGCTCAACTCTATCAACATTGAAGGAGGTTGCATCATGAAGCATGTCATGTTCCTGTTCCTGAGTCCGTTTTCGGGCAAAGATGCTCACTACAAAGACATCGAGCGCGAGGACGAGCCGACCAAGTTCACCAATGAATCGGCGCTCCGTTGGCTAATCAAACACGAGTTCGACGGCGATGCCGCTCAACTGTCGCGCATGTTCATTCTGGCGTCGAAGATGGTTCAAAGTCCAATGAAGGATGATCCGCGGACGCATCTGGAGTTCTTCATTGAGCGCGCGAAGATGTTTGCGCCCGCCATCGACGTCAAAACTTTTGATTACGATGAGAACGGTTCGGGCGATCAAAATCTCATGAGCGTGGCGCGCATCGCCGGAGACATTCAGCAATACGCTCGAGATGTCGGCGACGATGTCACTCTCCACGTCGATCTGTCGGGCGGCATGCGTCCCGTCAACATGATCATGCTCGACGTCGTTCGTCTGCTCGAGTACAGCGGCATAAAGATCGGTTGCCTGCTCTACTCAAATCTGCAAACCAAAATCGTCGAGCCGCTCGATGACATTTACGCGCTGCTGCAATTGACGGCGGGCGTGGAGGAGTTCATTCAGTTCGGGAGCGTCAAGGCGCTCAACGATTACTACGACGCTCAAGATCAAAGCCGGTTGTCCGACGGGCTCAACCGATTGCGGGCGGCGATGGAAAATTTTTCGGAGCAGATCAAGCTGTGCCACTACGGTCAATTTGAACAGGCGATCAAAAATTTGCATGACGCCGTGCACGATTTCAAGCCCGCCGACGACAACGCTCAAGATTTGTTGATGGCTCGACTGATCGATCGGATCAGAGAAATGTACGCCGGCACGATCAAGGATCGCCTGGTCGACGATGTTGAGCTCATTCGCTGGTGCGTCAAAAATGATTACGTGCAGCAGGCTTTGACCCTCTACACCGAGCGCGTGCCCGAGTACATCGGCGAGCACGGTTGGCTTGTGCTGTCGCCCGAGGAGTTGAAGAAACTCGATGAGCGCGTGGCGAATGACAAGATGCATCGCAACCGTTGGTTCTATTTTCTCAACGAGTACCCGTCATCAGCCAGCGACGACAAGGACAGATGGCTCGGCATGAAACCTTACGCCGGCGCTATCAAGGACAGTGCGCTCAATGCGATCCGCAAAAACAACTTCGATTATGATGAGTGGTGGAGCGGCGTCGACGCTCGGCTCAAGGAGCGCGATCTGACATGCACAGACGAGCCGCGCCTCCGTGCTCAACTCGAACTGCTGTCAAAACTCCGCGCGGAGCCGTCGCCGCTCATGACGCTCGACGATCCCATGCTCGATCCGATCAGAAAGCTCATCGACGCGCTGACGTCTGAACTGACGGAGATGCCCAAGCCCAAGCTGCGGTTCAATCGGATGCTCAACTTCATCTCGACGGGGCTCAAGGGCGAGAAGCTCTTTGAGTACTTCCCCAACATCGCCGCTCGCCTGTCGGCGCCTTTCAAAGTTATGTTGAGCCAAAATGTTTTCGCGCTCCGCATCGATCAAGAGAAATTCTTGAGCATCATGGATAAGTATTTGCGATTGAAGAAGGAACGCAATCAGAGCAATCACGCTCGAGAGGACAGCGGCGATTTCATGACGGCGATCGCATTAAAGGATTTCATCAACGTCGGGCTCGACGAGTTGAGCGAGGTGAGCAATCGACGATGAGCAAGACATTCATCAACCACACCAATCACCCGTCGGACAAATGGAGCGACGCTCAACGGTCGGCGGCGGAAGCCTACGGAGAGATCATCGATGTGCCCTTTCCTCCGATCCCGTCCGACGCCACGCATGATCAAGTGCTCGAGCTCGTGGAGCAACACCTCAACGAAATTTTGTCGCGGGAGCCGGCGGCGGTGTTGTGCCAGGGCGAGTTCAATTACACGTTCGCCATGGTCGAGCGGCTCAAACAGCTCGGGATCACGACGTTGGCGGCGTGCAGTGAGCGCGTGACGTCGGAAGTCGTTCAAGGCGATTGCACCACTCGAGTTTCGCACTTCCGCTTCGTTCAGTTCAGACAATATTGATCGATCGTTCGCAGGAATGTTGAAATGCATTCCTGTTTTTCATTGCTATAATACGCATAGAAGGTCGCCGAACGCGACACGCTCTTTGAAAACTGAATACGAGACAAGCAAATACCGTGACCGAAAGGGAGGTGAGAAGTATGGCATTCGCAATTCCGTTGCCGCCCATCGTTATCGTATTCTGAGCCGATCAACCGTTGTGTTTTGAAAGGAGGTGAGAGATATGACGACGTTCTTCCCGCTGCCGCCCATCATCATCCGCTTCTGATCCGTTGACCCCGTCGAATTTCAACAGGAGGTGATTGCCAATGACTGACGACGAATATAACGAGCGCTTGACTTAATCGCTGTGTGAGAGACCTCTCCGCAGCGATTTTTTTTGTTTGCGCCAACATCGCCGTCGATGTTACAATCGAGCCGAAGGGAGTTTTGTCGATGAAACATGTCATGCTCGCGTTCGTCAGCCCGGTCAACGCCCGCTACCTCAGAGAGCCGATCACTTATCCGAATGTCATGGGCGAACCTTACACGTCGATCCAGACAAACGAGTCGGCGCTCGTCTACATCGAACGCATGCTCGGCAGAGATCAACTGTCGAGGATTTTTTTGATCGCAAGCGATAAGGTACGCAACGAGCTCGTCCCTCAACCCAACGAGTTCGGCGCGCTCAATCATTTGGATTTTCTTCAACGGCGAGTGATCAAGGAGTGCCCCGAGCTCGACGGCAAATTCTCCGTGCTCGATTACTCCGATGCCGTCGACGAGAGCGCCAAGCTCGACAAAAACATTTTGCAGATAGCCGACATCGCCGACGCGATCACCGATTACGCCGCAAATTTTTCGGGCGAGCCGATCAAAATTCACGCCGACATGACCGGCGGGTTCCGTCATGCGTCGATGATGATGCTGTCGATCATTCAGCTGTTGAGGTATCGGGGCGTCGAGACGGGCGAGATCATTTATTCCGATCCCAACGTTCCGATCGTCTATCGGGCGACGGAGATTCAAAAAATGTTTTCGCTGATCAACGGCGCCGATGAGTTTGTCAAGTTTGGCAGCGTCGATGCCGTCTACGAATATTTTGGAGCCGACCCGCCCGAACCGTTGAGCGATCTGTTGCGAGCGATGAAAACATTTTCGGAAGCGATCAAGATTTGTCGAACCGGCACGATCGAGAGCGAGTTGAAGAACCTCGGGCGACACATTCAGACGTTCCGCGAGCACAAGGGCAAGGACGTCAAGAGTGAGCTGTTCGCCAAAATTATAGAGACGATCGAACGCGAGTACGGCAATCTTCTGCGCGCGGACGTCAAACGTCTCGACATCATACGCTGGTGCATGTCGAAGGGATTTTGGCAGCAGGCAATGACGCTTTGCACCGAGTGGTTGCCCGAAGAGATCGTTGACCGCGGCATCTGCAAGCCGACGGATGATCGGATCGCTCGAGATGCGGAGCTCGACGGCATGTCGTTCGGGCGCGGTTGGAAGCAACACCTCATCATCTCGTACAGCGGCAGGAGAAATTCAACCGATCAACAGGAGGCGATGCTCAATGATTTCTTCAGACCGATTCGAGCGGCGTTGAATGATTTGAGCAATCCGTTCGCCCTTACCATGATCAAGGATTACAAGCGTCTCAAGCAGTTCGCCGACGAATACGCGCGCGCTCGAGCGGCGTTCAACAATTACAAGGCGGGGCGGCTCAAATTGGACGAACTCAAGAGTCGATACCCGATGCTTCATCGAGCGTTGAAGGCGATACACGACTTTCGAAACCGCAACTTGATCATCAGAAAAGAATTTTCGTCGACGGTGCGCACGCTCGATTACGACAAACTGATGTTGAGTTTGGAGAGTCTCCCGAGTGATGAGCTGTTGGAGCTGTTTGAGATCGACGCGTCAGCGATCAAGGAGGCGACGGTCGACAAGAAAACGATCGAGAAGGCTGAACGGCGATGGAGCAATCGGGAGGCAACTTACCGAGCGATGATGCGCGACGGGGTATTGTGTTCGAACGTCGACGCGGAGACGGCGCTTGATCTTCTGCATGGCTACTACGACATTCGCAATGAGCGCAATCAGGTCAATCATGCCAACAGCGGGTCGACCACAGACATCGCCACGCTCGAGAAGATGATCAACTCTTACCTCCAACGCTTGGAACGATATTGAGACAAAAAAAATCCGCTCCGCGCGGATCATTTTTATGTGGTCGAAAATAATTTCAGATGATGTCGGCGAGCACGATCGTCTGATCTCTGTTGGGACCGACCGACACGATCCCCAGCCCGATGCCCGTCACCTCAGCCATGCGCTCAAGATATTTCTTCGCCGCCGACGGCAGTTCATCATACGATCTGATCGCGCTGATCGGCGTCCGCCAACCTTCGAACGTCTCATACACCGGCTCAACTCGCGCCAATACTTTCAGCGACGCAGGGATCTCGTTGAGCATCTTGCCGTCGAGCTTGTAACCCACACACATCTTGATCTCGTCGAACGTGTCAAGGATGTCGAGCCGCGTCACCGCCATGTAATCGATACCGCTCAACTGCCCCGCATATCGAACCACGCATGCATCGAGCCAGCCCGTTCGACGCGGACGACCCGTCACCGTCCCGAACTCATGCCCGCACTCGCGCAATTGATCTCCGATCGCATTGAGCTGCTCGGTCGGGAACGGTCCTTCGCCCACTCGAGTGCAGTACGCTTTCACCACCCCGACCACTCGATCAATCCTCTTGGGCGCAACGCCCGCTCCGACTCCCACGCCTCCGCTGATAGGATGGCTCGCCGTCACATACGGATATGTTCCGTAGTCGATATCGAGCATCGTCGCCTGCGCTCCCTCGAACAAAATCTTCTTGCCCGCGTCGAGCTCGTCATTCAACAGCGAAATCGTGTCGCAAACGTACGGCGCCAACCGTTGAGCATAACCGTTATACTCCTCGACGATCCGATCGAAATCGAGCGGCGCATGGTCGTAGACGCGTTCAAGGATTCGATTCTTCAACGGCAGGATCGTTTTCAACTTGGCAGCAAACTCCTCGCCGTCGATCAGATCACATACTCGAATGCCGATCCGATCGTCCTTGTCGATGTAACACGGTCCGATGCCGCGCTTGGTCGTCCCGATCTTGTTCGAGCCTCTGAGCGCCTCGTTGAGCTCGTCGAACAACTTATGATAGGGCATCACCACGTGCGCCCGATTGGAAATTTTGACGGTGCTCACGTCGACGCCCCGAGCGCTCATCGCGTCCATCTCGTCGAGAATCACTTGAGGATCGAGCACCACGCCGTTGCCGATCACGCACGTCGTCTTCGGATAGAGAATCCCCGACGGCATCAGCCTCAATTTATATTCTTCGCCGTTGACAGTGACGGTGTGACCGGCATTCGAGCCGCCCTGGAAGCGGACGACCACATCGGCGCGCGCGGCAAGGTAATCGACAATCTTGCCCTTGCCCTCGTCGCCCCACTGGGTGCCGGTGATCACTACTGCTGACATACGAATCTGCCTCCCCAAAAAGTTTTCGCTTGCATTGTACAACATTCCGATCAATGTTACAATGATCAAAATGATCGGGAGGCGAATTGAAATGGGATTTGAGATCATCAAGGGCGACATCACGCGCCGGAAGGTCGATGCGATCGTCAACGCGGCGAACACTCGACTGCTCGCGGGCGGCGGAGTATGCGGAGCGATCTTTCGAGCGGCGGGCTATGATCAGTTGCAAGCGGCGTGCGATCGAGTGTCGCCGATCCGAACGGGCGAGGCGGTATCGACGCCGGCGTTCAGGCTCGACGCAAAGATCATAATCCACACCGCCGGACCGATATGGCAGGGCGGCGGCTCGAATGAAGTTGAGCTGCTCAAGAGCTGCTACACAAATTCGTTGGCGCTGGCGAAGGAGCAGGGCTGTCGTTCTATCGCGTTCCCGCTGATCTCGTCGGGCATCTACGGCGTGCCGCTCAATGTGGCGATGGATTGTGCGAAGTCGGCGATCGAAAAATTTTTGGCGACGGACGATTCGTTGATGATTTATCTCGTGCTATTCGGTTGATGAGCGTTCCAAGTGTCGACGAGAGAGCGGGCGGCGCTCAACGGATCGTCGGCACCGGCGACCGCGCTCACAACAAAAAATCCGTTGACGCCCGTCGCCGCCAGTTGAGCGAGATCGTTGACCTTGACGCCGCCGCCCACAACGATCGGTCGAGGACTGATCGACGCCAGAGTTTTGAGCTCGTCGAAACCATGAGTGATGATCGAACCGTCGGCAGCTCGACCGCAATCGGGCTTGGTCGGAGTCTCGTGCAGAGGTCCCGCTCCAAAATAATCGATGTCGCTCACGTCGGCAGTCTTGACGTAATCGATCAGATCGGTCGTCCGCGCGGAGAGCCCGATGATCGAGTCGGCGCCGAGGAATTTCCTGCAGACGTCGACGGGAATATCGGATTGCCCCACGTGAATGCCGTCGACCTTCACGCCCATCGAGCGAGCGGCAAGCACCACGTCAAGGCGATCGTCGACGAGCAAAGTGACGTTCGGATTGAGCCGTTCAATGATCGCCGCCGATTGCTTGACGAGATCGATGAGCTCACGAGCGGAGGCGACCTTCGATCTGATCTGAATGGTGGTGAAGCCGCCGATGATCGCCGCCTCAACGATCGAGCCGATGGGACGCTCGAGAGTGTTCTCGGGACCGACGACGAGGTAGGCGCTGATGTCCAAGGGTTTGTGCATTTGAATGTTCCTTTCCCGTAAAATTTTTGAGAGGTGATTGACCATGAGAAATTCTTTTGCCGCAATGCTCGCCGCGATGATCATTTTCGTCGGCAGCACCGCGCTTGCCGTTGATGTCGGCAACGATTGTGTGATCGAGGTCGAGAGCACCGCCTACGTCAGAGAAGGTGAGCCGCTCGACGTCACACAACGCTCCGCTCAACTCTACGCTTATCGTCTCCTTGCCGAACACGTGGGCGAGCTCCACATCACTTCGGAGACGACCATTCAAGAGGCGATCGACAGTCGCGGGTTCCACGACGAGATCGGCGCGCGCGTCAGCACGATCGTCAGGGGCGCGCTGATCAAGAAGACCTATCGCGATGCCGAGGGCAACTTCCATGCGATCGCAACGCTGTCGATGTTCGGCGGCTCAAAGTCGATCGCCAACGCCGTCCTGCCCGAGCAAACTGCCGTCGAAGATTTTCCTCAACCTCGCATCACCAACATTGAGAGCGGGAATTTCAACGGCAATTACACGGGATTGATCATCGACTGCCGCGGCATGGGGCTCGACGTGGCGATCGCTCCCTCGATCAAATCCGCCGGCGGCGTCGAGCTCTACACTTATAAGAATGTTACGCGGCAGATGGCGACTCAACGCGGCATGGTTGCCTACTCCGACAGCACCGAGTCGGGAGCTCAACGCGCGGGCAGCAATCCGCTGGTGATCAATGCGATGTTCGTTGAGGGCGAATGCGATGCGGTTGTCAGCGACGAGGACGCCGATAAAATTCTCGCCGCCAATCAAGCCGCGCACTTCCTCAACAATTGCATGGTCGTGTTCGTGAGGTGATAGCATGAGATTTTTGATGTCGACGGCGTTGAGCGTGTTGATGATGCTGATGATGTTTGGCACGTCGACGGCGTTCGCCGAACAGAAGATCATCGAAGCCGAAGGCACCTACGTCATGGATTCGCGGCTCGACGAGACCGCCGCCTCCGCCACCGCCCGCGCCCGTGAGGAGGCGAAGCGCAATGCCGTCGAGAAGGTGGGCGTGTACGTCCAATCATATACGCAAGTGATCAATCTCGAGCTGACGGCGGACGAGATCAACACGGTCGCCGCTCAGTTCATTCAGATCATTGACGAGACAAACTCCGTGGCGGTGATCCGCGACAATCTGTTGGAGTTCACCGTGCACATCAGGGCGCTCGTCGACGACAGCGATCCCGCTCGTCTGCGTTCGATGATGGAGAACCGTCAGCAGCTCGAAGAAATGTCGGCGCGCAATCGTGAACTTCAATCGAAGTATGATGAGCTCAAGAGTCAGATGGATGAACTTCAGCGCGGTTACGATTCGGCGAGCGACGCTCAACGCGAGCAGATCAAACGCGCCGCCGCTCTCAACGATGAACGGTTCAAGGCGATGCAGGAGCTCGAGGCGGGCAACGCTCATTACCTTCGGGGCGATTACGAGCAGGCGCTGGCGTCATACAATCGAGCGATCGAACTCGACGGCAGGTCGGCGGACGCGTATGACAATCGCGGGCTGACCTATTATCATCTCAATCGGTTGAGCGACGCGATCGCTGATTTCAATCGGGCGCTCGAACTCAACAGCTCGTTTGCTTATGCGTACAACAATCGGGGGCTGGCTCGTCAAGCGCTGGGCAATGTCAATGAGGCGTTGAGCGATTACTCGCGGGCGCTGTCGATCAATCCGAAATTCGTTGCCGCCCTCAACAATCGAGCCAATACATATTTCGCGCTCAAGCAGTACGGCAATGCGGAGACTGATCTCAACGCGGCGCTGGCGCTCGATCGGAACAATGCGGCGGCTCATAATAATTTGGGCAGCGTGTACTTTGCGACGAACCGTCTCGACGAGGCGTTGAGGGAGTACTCGGAAGCGATTCGCTTGAACTCGAATTATGCGGAGGCGTATTACAATCGGGGCTGTGTGCATTACCGTCGAGGGAATTATAGCGAGGCGTTGAATGATGCGCAACGGGCATCGTCGCTCGAGCCGAACGATCCCGCCTTCCGCGATCTGATCTCTCGTTCGAATGCGAAATTGGGCAGGTGAGATCATGAGCGGCATCAGACGATTGACGGTAGCGTTGTTGATCGTGATCGGATTGATTTCGACGGCGAGCGCGGAAGTGCAGACGTATGAGGGGATCGGAATCCATTACATGGAGAGTGCATCGGAGACGTTCGATCACGCCAGGAGCGAGGCGAAGAAGAAGGCGGGTCGGGCGGTGCTCGAGCAGATCGAAATTTACGTGGCGAGCGCGTCGGAGATGAGCAATTTAAATTTGACGGAGGACGAGATCATAATGATAGCCGCCGGCATCATGAACGTGACGAGCGTGAAGT
>JAFUXN010000083.1 GCA_017477125.1 Selenomonadaceae bacterium | reverse complement strand
TCAGGAGAAGGGCGAGCCGCCACGCGAGCAGGCGGGCGCCCGTCTTTTAACCGCCGCCCTTCAACCGTTGAACTACCATTCAGGAGTAGGGCGAGCCGCCACGCGAGCAGGCGGGCGCCCGTCTTTTAACCGCCGCCCTTCAACCGTTGAACTACCATTCAGGAGTAGGGCGAGCCGCCACGTGAGCCGGCGGGCGCCCGTCTTTTAACCGCCGCCTTCAACCGTTGAGCTCCCGTTCAGGAGAAGGGCGAGCCGCCGCATGCCGAGGCGGGCACCCGTCTTTTGATTGATACCCTCACCCGTCGCCCTCTTCAAACGTAGCAATCAGAGGACGATGTGAGCGACGACGTAGCCGACGCAGCAGCCGCTGATGACGATGATCAGACCCGGTATCATAAACGAGTGATTGAGAATGTATTTGCCGATCTTGGTCGTGCCCGAACGGTCGAAACCGATACACGCGAGGTCAGACGGATAGGTCGGCAGGAAGAAGTAACCGTAGCACGCCGAGATGAATGACATGAGCAGCACGGGGTCCATGCCCACGCTCAATGCCATCGGGAAGACGATCGCGATCGCCGCCGCCTGACTGTTGACGAGCTTGGAGGTCAAGAAGGCGAGCACCGCATAAGCCCAAGGATACGTCGCGACCGCATTGCCGAGGAAGTCTTTCAAGAATGCCATGTGCGCGCTGAAGTAGGTGTTCGCCATCCAAGCGACACCGTACACCGAGACCAACGCCACGATGCCCGATTTGAAAACCTGGCTGTTGCCGACGTCCTTCGCCTTGACCTTGCACACGACGAGGATCGTTGCGGCGACCATCAACATGACCATTTGGATCACGTCGGTCATGGAGATCGCTTTCATCGCGCCCTTGGCGTCAGGGAAGTGCGGCAGGAGATCGGGGAAGTTGCCGAGCATCGCAATGACGAAGATGCCGAGGAAGAAGATATACATCGCATGATAATAGCTGGGAGGCAGTTCCTTATCCATGAGCGATTCCGATTCGCCGTAGACGTATTCCTTGTTGGCGGGATCGCTGATAAACTTTTGGAACTCGGGATCGTCGGCGAGCTCCTTGCCGCGCTTGTAGCTCCACAGCGCCGCGAAGAACACGCCCAAACCGGTGGCAGGGATCGCGACCGCCAACAATTGAAGGACGGTATAATTAAAGCCCGCGCCGTGCATGAAGCCGACGATCGAAACGATCGCGACCGACACCGGCGACGCGCAGATGCCCGCTTGCGAGGCGACCGACGCCACCGCCATCGGACGTTCGGGGCGAATGTTCTGCTTGATGGCGATGTCGTAGATGATCGGGAACATGGTATAAACGACGTGACCCGTTCCGCAGAGCACCGTCAGGAACCATGTCGTGAGCGGCGCAAAGATCGTGATCTGTTTGGGATTATTCCTCAAAAACTTCTCCGCGTACTTGAGCATGACCGTCAAGCCGCCGGAGGTCTGCAGGAAGCCCGCGCACGTGACGACCGCGAGAATCGTCAGCATGACGCCGATTGGTGGAGTGCCGGGCTTGTAGCCGAAGACGAATGTAAAGATGACGAGTCCGATGCCGCTTATGACGGCGAGTCCGATGCCGCCGTGCCGCACGCCGATGAGCAAACACAATAACAGCACTACGAAGCCGATGAACATCTCCATGGTTTACCACTCCTCTCGTAAAAAAATTTTATCGACCGCCGCTAATATTCTTCATGCAAAAAACTTTTTCCTGCAACATCATAAGCATAAATTATTGAACACAAAAAAATGCCGACGCTCGGCTGTTTGATGGCAAAAAAAAATGGTGCGCCCGGCGGGAATCGAACCCACGCTTCCGGCTCCGGAGGCCGACGTCCTATCCGCTGGACTACGGGCACGCACATATCGAGGTTGAGTATATATCAATAAAATTTTTTTGTCAACGGCGATGTTTCTTGACGAAGTTCTCTATGCGGTTGAGCGCCTCTGATATCTTGGTGATCGACGTCGCATAAGAGCAACGGACATATCCTTCGCCGCTCGCACCGAACGCACTGCCCGGCACCAACGCCACGTGCTCGGCTTGGATCAGATTCTCCGCAAACTCCGTTGAGTTGTAACCCGTCGAGCGAATGTCGGGGAAGATGTAGAAGGCGCCTTTCGGTTCAAACGCGTCAAGCCCGATCTGTTTCAAACCGTCATAGATCAATCGGCGCCGTCGATCATATTCGCCGACCATCTTCTTCATGTACTTCTCGCCATGACGCAACGCCTCTATCGCCGCGATCTGTGCAGTGATCGGCGCGCAAAGCATCGTGTACTGATGAATCTTGGTCATCGCCGCAATGATGTCGGGATTGCCCAACGCATAACCGATCCGCCAGCCCGTCATCGCGTACGCCTTCGAAAATCCGTTGAGCAAGATCGTCCGCTCCTGCATGTTAGGCAGCGACGCAAAACAGACATGCTCGCGCCCGCCGTACGTCAGATCACCGTAAATCTCATCGGAGATCACTATCAGATCATGCCGTTGAGCGAAGTCCGCTATCTTCAACAGATCGTCGCGCTCCATGATCGCGCCCGTCGGATTGTTCGGGTAGCCGATCAAGATCGCTTTCGTCCGCGCGGAAACGTGAGGCTCAAGCTCCTCCGGCGTGATCCTGAACTCGTTTTCGATCCGCGCCGCCACACTGATCGGCACTCCGCCCGCCAACGTCGTGCACGCCGCATAAGATACATAACTCGGTTCGGGGATCAACACCTCGTCGCCCGGCGCCAGGATCGATCTCAACGCCAAGTCCAACGCTTCAGAGACCCCGACCGTCACCAGCACCTCGGTGTTGTAATCGTAATCGAGCGCATACCGTTTCAAGAAGTGCAACGCGATCTCTCGACGCAACTCGGGCATGCCGCGATTGGCGGTGTACGACGTATATCCCTGCTCGAGCCCGTAAACGCAACTCTCGCGTATCGTCCACGGCGTGACAAAATCCGGCTCGCCCACGCCCAACGAGATCACGTCCTGCATCTTCGACGCAATGTCAAAGAATTTCCTGATCCCGCTCGGCGCGATCGCATTCACCGACGGCGACAGACGCTCCTTCCAATTGCTCATGGCGAAATCACCAGCCTGTGATCGTGCTCCTCATCTTCGATGATGATACCGTCCTTCTTGTACGCCTTCAACAGAAAATGACTCCGCGTCTGCGTCACGCCCTCGATCGTCGATAAGCGCGTTGCAACGAAATCGGCGACCTCCTTCAACGATTTGCCCTCGATGATCACCATCAGATCGAACGACCCGCTCATCAGATAAACCGTGCTCACTTCGTCGAAGCGATAAATGCGTTCGGCAATCGCATCGAAACCGACCTCGCGTTGCGGCGTCAAGTTGATCTCGATCACCGCCGTCACGGAGTCGTCGCCAAACTTCTCCCAATTGATCAGCGCGTTGTACGACAGCAAAATTTTGTCGCGTTCCAATTTCTGAATGTCGCTCTCGATCTCATACTCGCTCCGACGAAGGATCGCCGCAAGCTCCGACGTCGACAGCCGCGCATTCTTCTCAAGCAGCTCTAACAGTTCTCTCATAAAGACCTCCTCAATCAATCAAAGATGTAATACCCTCACGATGTCGTTCTTGGTGGCGACGAGCATCAACAACAGCATCAACGCCACGCCGATCCTCTGCGTGTACATCAGCGCCTTCGGCGTCAACGGCTTGCCCCTCAACGCCTCGAGCATCAACGTCACGAAATGTCCGCCGTCGAGCGCCGGCACCGGCAGCATGTTGATGATCGCCAAGTTCAGGCTCAACAGCGCCGCAAAGCTCATCAACGACGCAAATCCGAACGACGCCGCTTGACCCGCCATCTGCGCAATCCCGATCGGTCCCGACACATCTGCCTGCGACGGCGACGCGATCAGATCGACCAGCGCCGACAACATCATCACAATGAACGCAATCGTCCGCTCGACCGCCAGCCCCATCGATTCAATCACGCCGGGATATGTCGTTATCGAATTGCTCTTGACCCCGATCAAATTCCTCGAGCCCTCGTGCACCGGCGTCAACGTCACTTCCGAAGCCTGACCGTCGCGCTCGTATTTAAGCGTTATCGATTGGTTCTCCTCCAATGCGTCGAGCGCCTTCGAAAAATCTTTCCACGTCTCGATCGCCACGCCGTTGACCTCCAAGACACGATCGCCCGCCATCAATCCCGCATGCGCCGCAGGATAATCCTCCACCACTTGCCCGAACACCGGTTCGTTCGACGGCTCCGAATATCCGTTGAAGTAGATCACGCCGAAGAACAGCAGGATCGGCAGCAGTACATTCATCGCCGAGCCCGCCACGATCACCAGCATGCGCGCGGGGATCGACTTGTCGCAAAATCCTCTGCCGTCGGTGTCCTTCTGCGACGGATCCATGCCCGCGATATCGTTGAATCCCCCGAGCGGGATCGCTCTGACCGAATAAGTTGTCTCGCCGCGCGTCACGCTCCAAATTTTTGGTCCGAAGCCGATTGCAAATTCGTCGACGCGCATGCCCGTCCATTTTGCCGTCGCGAAGTGTCCGAGCTCGTGCGCCAGCACCAACAGCCCGAGCACAAATATCGCCGCCGCTATCGTCATCAACAAATGCATCACCTCATTTTGAATTTCCGTCGGCAGAAATCCTCAACGTCCAACAGCGCCGAGAAATATCTGCGCTTCAAATATCTCAAGTCGATCCGCGATGAATCGGGCGCGTCGCCGATAAAGATCAGCGGCACCTCCCGCACACGCAATCGATTATGCGCCACGTACAAATTCAAAAGCCGCTCCGCCATGTAACCCGGGAGCCGAGCGTTGTCGTCATTGAGCTCAACATGCCGCTCCACATCGAACAACACATCGAACAGCCATCGCGAATAATCGTCGAACACATTCTTGCGCGCGATGATCAGATTGGCGAGGTACTCCGTCCGTCGAGCAAACACCTTTCGAGCCGTCGACATGTAATCGGGATCAACGCGTTCGATCGAGCGGAGCATCAGATCAAAATTCTCTTGACGGTGCGCCCGAACGAATTGCGTCTCGATGTTGTCATGAGAGAAGGCATAAGGGCGCGGCAAGATCACGTCGCGATCGTCGAGCAATCGCTCCAAATGTCGAGCGTCGAGATGTTGACGGCACTCGTCGAGCGAACGGAAATTTTGACTGCACAATCGCGACGGCGGCGCGTTGAGCCAGAGGTACCGACGATATTGACACAGCCCGACGATTTCACTGTCGAGATCGTTTTTCCAAATCCAATAGTGACCCGTGAGCTCGCAATAGAATCGGTTGCGCTCGCTGATCGAATCGCCGCTTGCATCGTTGGGCTCGACGTCCGAACGCCCGACCATCAACGGCGTGTACCGATCGGGCAGTGCACCGAGCGGCTTTTGTGTTGCGACGTAAATTTTGATCATCAGTGTTGTTTCGATAGTTTGTAGGAGATTTTTTGTTTGACGTAACGAAAATAATATTTCATCGCCGCCGCCCAACGTCCCTGCCGACGCATCGCCATGCCCATCAATCGACTCTCCTGATAGTCTCGCGGACGGTACTCGTACTCGCGCCACAACGATCGCGCGCGATATTCGTCATAGATCGCCCGTTGAGGGTGGTCGCACCACGGCTGCCACGGCTTGACGCGTCCCGCAAAGTGAATGAAGATCGTATCGGGCGGCAACTCCGTCGGCTCCTCCTTCAACAGCAGGAATTGATTGAACCGTCGAGGCAACGGCTTGGTGAGATGCCGCGCCAATAAATTGATCGCATCTTGATCTTGCATCGGAAGGTCGCGCTCGTGCAGCATCGTCATCATCTTCGACGACAGATCGAGTTCGTTCCAACGTCGCAGGTCGATGTAGAGGAATCCCGAATTGTAGTAGCGATCATCTTGCGTCAGCCCGATGTTGGGTTTATGTTCGATCAGCCAATCGCCGCTGTCGAGCACCGCCATCAGCACATTGCCGTCGAAGTCGAGCGTCGCCAGTTCTGAGACGTCGCCCACGCA
The DNA here is from genome assembly GCA_017477125.1 of Selenomonadaceae bacterium. Taxonomy (GTDB): domain Bacteria; phylum Bacillota; class Negativicutes; order Selenomonadales; family Selenomonadaceae; genus Quinella. Next base: position 95,958 of record JAFUXN010000083.1, on the reverse strand, counting down.
TAGAGTATCGGCGTCGATGTAAACGAGCCGCTCAATCGTCGGGTAGAGGATTTGCGCGATCAGAATCCGATTGTAGACGGCGATGGTGTAGCCGCGATCGACATGGAAATGCGAGAAGGCATTCGGATCGACGCGATACATGTCGAGCTGAACGTTGGGAGTGCCGGCGACGAAGGCGCGCAACTTCTCAACGTCCTCGTCGAAGATCGAGTTGAGGAACGCGTGAATGCGGAAGTTGAGCCCGGGATTGTTGGCGACCAGCGACGTGAGCATGATGCCCATGGGCGGCACGAAATTTTTATCGACGCCGAACGCGAAATGAAAATCCGCGCGGTCGATATGCCCGAGGGTCTCAGTCTTCGAAACAAAATCCGTCAAATTCATGCGTCGCCCTCGAAATCATTTTGCAACGACATTCCAACTGCCCGTGTCGCGCTCGACGATATATTTCTTGTTCGACTTGCCGTCATTGTCCCGACGGAAGATATTGCCGAGGTCGAGCGACGCGCCGGGCTCAAGAACAAATTCCATGCGCTTGACGCCGTACGCATTGAGCAACTTCTTGACGGTCACGCGAGTTTTCTTCGGGACGCGATAGATGACGTCGGGCGCGGGCGCAAATTTGTCGATGACGAGCTCACGACCTTTGGCGGCACCGTAGTCGTCGCGATCGAACGTGATCGTCCTGAGCTCGATCGGATTGTCGACTGTTTGATCATCAACGGTCGGCTCCTCGATCGGCTCCTCAACAGATTTCTCCTCAACGGGTTGAGCGGGGGCGAGGGCGGAGATCACTTCGTCGGCTTTCGGATCATTGATGAGGATCACGCTGCCGTGTCGCATCGGGCGCTCGCTCTCAACATACTCCGCGCGGAACGGACCGCGTTCAATGTCGTCGGTGATCCAAACGGTATAGTGGGAGGTCGGCGCAGCATCGTACTTGCCCGAATAATTGTCGGCGTAAATGTAGACGTGATCCTTGTCGCTCATGACCGAAAAGCCTTCGCAACCGCGCACCGCATTGAGCGCCCAATCCTTCACCTCAACATAATCGTTGATCGGATCGTCGGAACGGAAGAGCGCCGGCGATTTGTTGTCGTTATTGGTCAGCTGCGCCTCGTTCTTGACGATCATATAATAATGACCGTTGAGCTTGCAAACGTGAGCGTCAATGACGTTGTCATAATCGGCAAGACGAACCGCCTCCGCTTGACCGAAATCGAGCTTCTTGATGTCGGACGCGCGCGAAACGCAGATATCAAAAGTACGCTCGTGGGATTTTTTATCAACGCCGTTCTGCAGAGCGAAGTAGACATAAGCGGAGCCGTCTTCGTCGATGAACAGATCGGGCGCCCACAACGCGTTATACTTCTCATCGCGCTCGACCACATTAAAACTCTCGGTCGTCCAATTTTTGAAATCGCTCGAGCGCAGGATTTTGAAAGAGTTGCCGGACTCGGCGGGCTCGACCAGACAAATGTAAAACACGCCGTCGTGATATCGGCATGAGAAATCGCGCCCCGCGACATCGGTCGAGCTGAAGATGTGCTCCATATGAATCATGTCGTCGGAACGATAGACTTGCATGTTGAGATCGTCATTGGAGGAGAAGAAGGTGCCCAACGCGTAATCGGCGGCGGACGCGCTCGAGCATGTCAACGACAACGCGCTCAACGATGTGATCAACATACGGGATAACTTTTTGAAACTCATCAATGCACCTCAATTGTATCGAACTTTGTCGCGCGAATCCCACTCGCACACAAAGCCGAAGTTGTTGAGCCCGAAGAAGGGCTCCGTCGCGTACGTGCCGTTCGACGCCAGATCATTCCACTCGCCCAACGAGCTGTCGCTCAACGGATTGGGATTGCGATACATCATCAACGACGTCTCACGCAAATTGTCGGGCTGCTCGACCGCCCAATTGGTGTACTCGAAAGGAGAGCCGTCGACCCAATACCACTTGTCGCCCTTCGTAAGGCTCTGATATCCGCCCAACCAATAGCAATTGCGCTTGCCGTTGACGAACACGATCCCTTGAACGAATTTCTGTTCGGCGGGAGAATTGATCGTGACCAGGTGCCCGCCGTGGTTGCGACAATATTCGTCGGCATCGCGCCAATCCATGCCCTCGTCGATCACCGCATAATAATGTCCGTTGTACTCCTCGACATCGAATAAATCTTTCTGCGGCGCCTGATAGATCGGAGTGGTCGGCTGATAGATCGGCGGCGAGTAGATCGGTTCGGTCGGTTGATAGATCGGTTCCGACGGTTGAGACGGTTGAGGATCATTCTTTGGAATGTTTTTGAGCTCCTCCTCGTCGATGTCGACCGACGCAACGATGTGCACCTTGCACACCACGCCGTCCTCCGCCCAATCAAACGACTTCGATTTTATTTGGAGCTTGCCGTTGGTGTACGTTGCGATCTGCTGTTTGGTGAGCTGATAATCTTGAACGAGCGTGACGCTCTCGATATAGACGGCGACCTTCTCAAGCGCTGCCTTCTTGGCGTCGTCGAGCGCGAGGTCTTTTGCTTGCGAACGCGTGTCGTTGTCGCCGAGACGATATTCGCCGTCCGCTTCGACCTCGCGCGGTTCGGCGCAAACCACGCTCAAGCCTAAACTCATCGCGCAAAGCGCCGCCGTGCAGCTGAGCAAAATTTTTTTGAACATGATCAATCCCCTCGGAAACAAAATTATATCGACAATCGCATTATAATATTTCGGCGCGCCGCTTTACAAGCAGAAATTCATTAGGCGATCATTAAGATTGGCTTAGAGGACGGCGATCGCATGCTCGGCGTCGGCGCGAGCGGCATTGTTTTCGCTGATGATCTCCTCGAGCGCGGGACGATCAATGACGGCTCGACGGTCGAGCACGGTTTCGATCACTCGATAGATGTCGAGAAATTTGATCCGACCGTTGAGGAAAGCATTGACGGCAATTTCGTTGGCGGCGTTGAACACGCATGGAGCGGTGCCGCCGCGCTTGCCGACCTCGTACGCCAATTTCAATCCTCTGAACGTGTCGAGATCGGGCGGCTCGAATGTCAGCGCTCTCATCGACCAAAAGTCTAAGCGCTCGACCGTCGAATCGATCCGCGCGGGGAAGGTCAACGCGTATTGGATCGGCAACCGCATGTCCGTCGACGCCAGTTGAGCGATCACCGAGCCGTCGACGAACTCAACCATCGAATGAACAATGCTCTGCGGGTGCACCACCACTTGAATCTGATCATACTCGACGCCGTAGAGATGTTTGGCTTCGATCACCTCGAGCCCTTTGTTGACGAGCGTGGCGCTGTCGACAGTGATCTTCCTGCCCATGTTCCACGTCGGGTGAGCCAGCACTTGATCGACGGTGACGTTCTCCAATTGAGATCGATCACAACCTCTGAACGGTCCGCCCGACGCCGTCAACAGCAGCTTCTTGATCGCTCGACGGTCTTCACCGTTGAGACATTGGAAGAAGGCGCCGTGTTCGGAATCGACGGGGAGAATTTTAACGCCGCGCTCCTTCGCCCGACGCATGACGATCTCGCCGGCGGCAACGAGCGTTTCTTTGTTGGCGAGCGCGATATCCTTGCCTGCGTCGATGGCGGCGATGGTCGGCTCGAGCCCCGCGAACCCGCTCATCGATGTCAACACGATGTCAATGCTGTCGAGAGTGCCGGCGTCGATCAACGCTTGCCTCCCTCCGATCAATTCGGTCGTTCGAAATTGCCGACGAGATTTCAATCGAGCATAAGCGTCGTCGTCAGAGAGAACCGCGACCGACGGTCTGAACTCGTCGATCTGCCGCTCGAGCAGTCGATCATTGGAGTGAGCGGCGATTACCTCAACGCTCAATAAATCTCGATGCGCCCTCGCCACGTCGAGCGCTTGAGTGCCGATTGAGCCCGTCGAGCCCAATACTGCCATGCGTTTCAATGCCATGCCTTCTTTCCGCAAAAAAAATTTTCCCGTCGAAGGGAAATTATTTGGATTAAACCCGAGCGGCGCGACGCTCAATCGACGTCGGCGACCAATCTGATCTCTGTGATCCAACCGTCGTTGATGACGATCATCATCTGCCAATCGCCCGCGCCTTTGTACACGTACATTTGCCGCTTCTCAAATTTCAACTTCTCATCGGGACGCCCGAAAACTTTCGTAGCTCGCCGCGCCTTCATGCCCACGCCCACATCGTCCGGCGTGTTCAATCCGTTCGGTCCCGACGAGCATACGAATGTCGCTCGCCCCTCAACAAAATTGATCTGAAACGTGTCGCCGTAATACCATTCAACCGCACCGTTGAGCTCGCGTACCTTATTCGGATCGCCGTAGATGCTCCGCACGTAATCAATTTTGCTCCCGATCGTGATCCCTCCGAGCGCCGCTCGATCGGTATCAATGACCTTCGTCGCCGCGTCCGCCGTCGACAGCATAAACATCAACGCCAGCGCCGCCAAAAATATTCTCCTCATCACACGATCCCCATGATCAGCATGTAGTAGTAGAAGAACGGCGCGGTGTAGAGAATGCTGTCGAACCGATCGAGCACGCCGCCATGCCCCGGCAGGAAGAATCCCGAATCCTTTGTGCCGCCGAATCGTTTCAACGCCGACTCGACCAGATCGCCCAACATCGACACGATCGACAACAGGAAGCCCAAGATCAACATCTCCGTCATCGGGAACGAGAACAGGAAGTGCCCGACCGCCGCGGTGACCGCCGTCGTGCCAACCATCGAGCCCAAAAATCCTTCGACGGTCTTCTTGGGGCTGATCGTCGACGCCAATTTGTGTGAACCGATCGCCGTCCCGACAAAGAATGCAAATGTGTCGCTCGCCCAAGTGCTGATGAACAGCAGCCAGATCAGCGCGGTGCCGACGTCGAATTGCAGACTCAACAGAGCATTGAGCGCGCCGCTGACGTCGATGTTGATCACCGGCAGATCGAACGAGAACAACGAACGCATGGCGTCGGCGGGCGCCGCGATCCTCTCGTCGTCGAAGAATCTCAACATGATCAAATGCGAGAACGGCAGTCCGATATAAAGTATGCCGCCGATGGAGGCGCTTGCGTCGATCGGGCGCACCGTGCCGTAGAGGATCACCGTCAGCAGAAATATCAACAGCATCCCGATCGTCATGACCGCCAGCAACTCTTCGAGATTGCCCAGCCACGCGCAACATTGCATGAGGATCAGCACCACCGCGCCGAGGATCAGAGTTGTATCGATGCCCTTCTTGCCGAGTATGTCGGAGAACTCGTACCAACCCAGCAGCGACAGAATGATCGTCGCGACGGCGAACGGCAACGAGCCGAGTTGTATGATGAATGCGGCGACAAAAATGCCGACGATCCCGCTGATTATTCGTAGTATCAAATCGATATTGCGGCTTGCCGGCGTTGTCGTCGCGCTGAGCCGCACTCCTTTCGCAGTATTTTGTAGAAGATCAGGAGCTCTTGACGGCTCCGAACCGACGTTCGCGCTTGCCGAAATCGACCAGCGCTTGAATAAACTCCTCGGACGAAAACTCGGGCCAATTGGTCTGCGTGAACCAGAATTCCGCATAAGCCGACTGCCACAACAGAAAGTTGCTCACCCTCATGTCGCCGCTCGTCCTGATGACGAGATCGACGGGCGGGCAATCGCAAGTATCGAGCTCCGCATCGAAAATCTTCTCGTCGATCCGATCAACGTCGAGCTGACCGTTGAGAACCTTGGCGGCAATTTTTTTCGCCGCTCGAACGATCTCGTCTTGACCGCCGTAGTTGGCAGCGATGTTGAACTTCACGCCGGTGTTGTGTTGCATCAACTGTTCGGCGTCGCGCACCTGCGATTGGATCAGCGGCGAAAGCTCGTCAATGCGCCCGAGGAAGTGAATGCGAACGTTATTCTCATGCATCTCGAGCTTCTCCTTCTCGAGGTACTCCGAAAACAAATGCATGAGGAAATCGACCTCGGCGAGCGGGCGCTTCCAATTCTCCGTCGAAAAGGCGTAGACGGTCAGCGCCTCAAGCTCGAGGTTGACGGCGGTTTTGAGAATGCGCTTAAGGGTTTTGACTCCTGCGACATGACCGGCGCTTCGGAGCAGCCCGAGAGCGTTTGCCCAACGACCGTTGCCGTCCATGATGATGGCGACGTGCCGCGGCAGTCGTTCCCGATCGATTTCGGGGTAATTGTTAGTCACGTTTCTGATCACCAATCAAATATTTTCGGGCGGAGGTCAAACCTCCATGACTTCCTTCTCTTTGGCGGACTTGGTGCTGTCGACCAGCTTGATATATTTGTCGAGGAGCTTTTGCATGTCCTCCTGCCCCTCTTTGCGATCGTCCTCGGTGATCTCCTTGTTCTTCTCGAGCTTCTTGATCGCCTCATTGCCGTCGCGACGAATGTTGCGCATCGCCACCTTCGCCTCTTCCGCCTTCTTGCTCACGACCTTGACGAGTTCCTTCCGACGCTCTTGAGTCAACTGCGGGATCGCCAATCGAATGATCGAGCCGTCCGAGTTCGGCATCAAGCCCAAATCCGATTTCATGATCGCCTTCTCGATGTCCTTGAGCGATTTCTTGTCCCACGGCTTGATCATGATCATGCGCGGCTCGGGCACCGTCACGTTCGCCAGCTGATTGACCGGCGTCGGCGTTCCGTAGTAGTCGACCATCACCTTATCGAGCAACGACGGCGCCGCACGTCCCGCGCGGAGAGTACCGTAATCTTTTTTGAGCCCCTCGAGAGTTTTCTTCATGCGTTCCTCTTGAGCGTCCAAAATTTCCTTCGTCATCGCAATTCCTCCAAACCAATCACTTTGTACTCTCGACCGTCGTGCCGATCTCCTCACCCATCGCCGCTCGATACAAATTATCGTGGCAATCGATGTTGAACACGACCAACGGAATTTTATTATCCATACAAAGGCTCGTGGCGGTCGAATCCATCACCTGCAAGCCGAGGCTGAGAATGTCAATATAAGCGAGGCGGTCAAACTTCTTGGCGTCGGGGTTTTTATTGGGATCGCTGTCGTAGATGCCATCGGTGCCCTTCTTCGCCATCAGGATCACATCGGCTTTGATCTCGGCGGCGCGCAGAGCGGCGGTCGTGTCTGTCGAGAAGTAGGGGCTGCCGGTGCCGGCGCCGAAGATCACCACGCGACCCTTCTCGAGATGTCGGACGGCTCGACGACGGATATACGGCTCGGCGACCTCTCGCATCTCGATTGCGGTCTGCACTCTGGTGAAGACGTGGAGCTTCTCGAGCGCGTCTTGGAGAGCGAGCGCGTTCATGACGGTGGCGAGCATGCCCATGTAATCGGCGGACGCTCGATCCATGCCCTTCGCCGATCCCGACAGCCCGCGCCAAATATTTCCTCCGCCGACGACGATGGCGACTTCGATCTTCTCGTCGTGAATGCGTTTGATCTGCTCGGCGATGTCCTTGACGACCTTGGGATCGATGCCGAACTGTTGTTCACCCGCGAGCGACTCGCCGCTCAATTTCAATACCACACGCTTATATTTCAGTGTCTCCAAACTATCAGCCTCCTCATTCGACCGTTAATTCTACACCGCACAAGTTTTTCCTTCATGGTCTCGTCATCAAAATTAGTTGAACAGCGAGCGGAAAATGTATTTGAGATCGATCGACAGCTCGGGATAGATGCCGACCTGAATCTTGTCCTTGATTTCGGAGCGTTCCTTATCGGTTAGTGCCTCAAGTTCAGTTTGATTATAGAAGTGACACGCTTCGTTGAGCCTGTAATGATCTCCGTCGAGCATGTGAGTATAGATATTGCAAGAAAGCTGATCGATGATCCAATACTCCTTCACGCCGTATTTCTCGTAGAGCACTTTTTTGATGCCGAGATCATTTTTCATCGTTGAAGGCGAGAGAACCTCGACGCACAGGTCGGGCACGCCATGAACTTTACCGTCCTTACCGATGAGAGTGAGATCGCTGACGATGCACAAGTCGGGGCGGAAAATATTTCCATCGGGCAGATAAACATCGCAATCAAGAATAGCCAATGCAATAATGGAGCGGCTGATGAAGAACCGATCAAACTCCGAAAAAATCCTCCCCGCCACGATGTTGTGCCCACTTTTGGCAGATGCAGCCATAATCTTTTCTCCTTCAATGATTTCAAACCAATCGTCGGGATCGATGTTGGGATCGTCATGATAGGCAAGCGCGAGCTCCGCCATTGTGATCAACTCCTTTCAAGTTTTGTTGTGGCGATCGAGCCAAGCAATGACGAGATCGATCACCGCGTCCTGCACCCAATAATCATCGGAATGTCCCGCGTTCGGAACCAAATACCGCTCCGCCTCCACGCCCGCCTCGACCAACGCATTGAACAACCGTTCGGTCTCAACGGGCGGGACGATCTGATCAGCGGTGCCATGCATCAACAACATCGGCGCCGAATCTTTTGTGATGTACTTGATCGGATTGGCGGCATCGGCGTCTTTCTGTGCGACGAAACCGACGCCCAATCTGATCGGATCCAGCACGCCGTAGAGATCAACCGCCGTGACGATCTCGCTCGACTGATCAAGATGCTCGCCCATGTTGAACTGCTTCGATCCGTTGGTGACGGCGGCGAAGGTCGTGAGGTAGCCGCCCGCGCTGTCGCCCACCACCGACACACGATTGGGATCGATGAGAAATTTTTTGGCGTGGGCTTTGAGGAAACGGATCGCGCTCTTGACATCGATGACAGGCGCGGGGAAATGAGAGTTGGGCACCGTTCGATAGGTGACGCTCGCCACGACGTAACCATGTTCGGCGAGTTTAAAACGCAGTTGAGGCATGCGCGCTCGATTGGCGGAGATGAACGCGCCGCCGGTGACGAATACGACGGTCGGCAACAAACGATTGGATTGCGGCACGAGCAGATCGAGTTTGAGCAATTGGTTGGGCGTCTCGAATGTCGGCTCCTGCGCGTACACCACATCGGGGATGAAATGAATTTTGCTCTTCGTCAGCTCGACGTTGAGGACTTTGCTCTCGTTGCTCATCGCTGAAACTCCTCTCTATCGTTGTTGCTCGTAGGTGAACGCCGCTCTCAACAATGTCTCCTCGTCGAGCGCCCGACCTATCAATTGGAATCCGATCGGCAAGCTCGTCGACGTCTCGCCGCACGGGATCGAAATGCCCGGCAACCCCGCCAAGTTGAGCGGCACCGTGCACACGTCCTGCAAATACATCTTCAACGGATCGTCGACCATCTCGCCGAGCTTGAATGCCGCCGTCGGGGCTGTCGGCGCCAGGATCACATCAACGTCCTTGAACGCCTCGACAAAATCATTTCGGATCAGCGTCCGCACCTTCAACGCCTTCAGATAGTACGCATCATAATATCCCGCCGACAACGCATAGTTGCCGATCATGATCCGACGCTTGACCTCCGCACCGAACAGCGCCGTCCGAGTGTTCTTCATCATGTCGACCACATCAACGCCGTCGATCCGAACGCCGTAGCTCACTCCGTCATAACGCTCGAGATTGGTCGCCGCCTCCGCGGGAGCGATCAAGTAGTACGCCGAGATCGCATAATCGGTGTGCGGCAGGCTGATCGTTTTGATCTTCGCCCCGAGCTTCTCATAGGTCGCCGCCGCCGATCGAACCGCGCGCTCAACCTCAACGTCCATGCCCTCGGCAAAGTACTCCTTCGGCAATCCGATCGTCAAGCCGCCGACGTCGCTGACCAACGCTTTGGTGTAATCGGGGACGGGCGCCGCCGTCGAAGTCGAATCCATGTCGTCGTGACCCGCGATCGCGTTGAGCACATGAGCGCAGTCGGTGACGTCTTTCGTGATCGGACCGATCTGATCGAGCGAAGAGGCATAGGCGACGAGCCCGTAACGCGAAACTCGTCCGTACGTCGGTTTCATGCCGACCACGCCGCAAAACGATGCCGGTTGTCTGATCGAGCCGCCGGTGTCTGAACCCAATGCCCAGATCGCCTCATTGCCCGCGACCGCCGCCGCACTCCCTCCGCTCGAACCGCCGGGCACTCGATCCAATGCGCGAGGATTATGAGTGACGTGAAAGCCCGAGTTCTCCGTCGAGCCGCCCATCGCAAACTCGTCCATGTTCGCCTTGCCCACGATGATCGGCTCCTCCGCGCGGAGCTTGGCAATGACGGTGGCATCGTAAGGCGGCACAAAGTTTTCGAGTATCTTCGATGCGCACGTGGTCGTGATGCCTTTCGTGCAGATGTTGTCCTTGATCGCGCACGGGATGCCGCCGAGCACTCCGATCGATTCACCGTCGGCGAGCTTCTTGTCGACGGCACGAGCGGCGTCGATTGCTTGATCGCGAGTGATGCTGACGTAAGCGCCGATCGATCCCTCCGTACGATCGATCTGATCGAGCACGGCAGTCGTGAGCTCCACCGACGATATTTTTTTGCCGACGAGCAGATCATGCAACTCGTGGGCAGTCATCTCATTCAAATTCAATATGATCTCCTCCAATTATTCTTCGAGCACGCGCGGCACTTTGAAATATCCGTCTTCCTTGAGCGGCGCATTCGACAACGCCAGCTCTCGATCGAGCGACGGCTTCACCTCGTCGGCGCGAAATACATTTTTCATCGGCAACGCGTAAGTCGTCGGCTCCACGTTCGACGTGTCCACCTGCTGAAGGTTGTCGACGTACGTCAGAAACTTGTCGAGCTGCGACAACACTTCGGGACGCTCCTCGTCACTGATCCGAAGTCGCGACAGGCTCGCCACCGTATCCAAATCTTGTTGAGTCACTTTCAATTCCAATCACCTCGGCGCCGATTATATCACGCGTCGTTTGACTTGTCGATTGAACTGTTCTATAATCGACTGCAAAAATCGAAAGTGGTGTGATCAAATGTCCGACAAAGTTTGGATCAATGACGAGCTCGACATCAGCGGTTTCAAATACCCCGTCCGCTACTCGCAGACCGCCATCGATAACGTCTTCGTTCCGTTCCTCAAGACCCTCGCCCACATGCGTACCGATCTCGATCGGAAGGTCATCTGCTACCTCGCCGCTCCTCCGTGCGCCGGCAAAACCGCGCTGTCGATGTTCCTCGAGAAGCTCTCGCGCGAACGCAACGACGTCGAACCGATCCGTGCGGTGAGCATGGACGGCTTCCACTTCCCCAACTCGTATCTCGATTCGCATCTTGCCATGCGCGACGGCTCGACGATCCCCATGCGTTTCATCAAGGGCGCGCCCGAGACCTTTGACACCGATCTTCTTCAGCAGAAGTTGAGAGCGGTGCGCGGCGACGGAGCGCACTTCCCCATCTACGATCGAAATATCCACGACGTGATTCCCGACGCCATGGCTATCGAGGACGATATCATTCTGGTCGAGGGCAATTACATGCTGTTGCGCAATCCGAAGTGGACCAACATTCGAGCGCTCGCCGATTACTCGGTATTCATCAAGGCGGAGCCCGGCGGTCTGCTCAAGGACAGATTGATCGAACGGAAGTTGCATGGCGGCAAAACGCCCGAGCAGGCTGAGAAGTTTTTTAATCAGAGCGACGTGAGCAATATCAATCTGGTGATCAACAATTCGGTGCCGGCTGATGAGACTTGGGTGCTGCTCGACGATGGCGACTACGAGAAGTTGCCGACCGAAGACGATGACTGATTCCGATCGATTGAAGCGTGAGGTGCTCGCCGCCGTTCGAGATCAGTTCGCTCGTGTTGACGAGATATCTGAGCTCAACACTCGAAAGGTGCTCGACGCGATGAGAGATTGTCGAGTGAGCGCGGCGCACTTCACGCCCACGACGGGCTATGCTTACGGCGACATCGGACGTGAGACGCTCGATAAATTATATGCGGGAGTGTTCGGGGCGGAGCGGGCTCTGGTGCGAACGCAATTTGTGAGCGGGACGCATGCGTTGGCAACGGTGTTGTTCGGATTGTTGAGACCGGGCGACGAATTGATCTCGTTGACGGGCGCGCCTTACGACACCATGCAGACGGTGATCGGTCATGCTCAACCGTCGAAGGGATCACTCAAGGAGTTCGGCGTCGGCTACAATGAACTGCCGCTGCTCAACGGACGAGTTGATGTCGACGGTATCAAACAGATTTTGTCGTCGAGAACCAAAATGGTTTTGATCCAACGGTCGAGAGGATATTCGATGCGCGAGCCGTTGTCGATCGATGACATTGAATTGATATGCCGGACGGTCAAAAAAATAAACGCCAACATCGTGACGTTCGTTGATAATTGTTACGGTGAATTTGTCGAGACACGCGAACCGATCGAAGTCGGCGCCGACGTGATCGCGGGCAGTCTGATCAAAAATATCGGCGGCGGGCTGGCTCCGACGGGCGGATACATCGTCGGGCGCGGTGATGTGGTCGAGCAGGCATCGTATCGATTGACGGCGCCGGGCATGGGCGATGAGTTGGGCGCGACGTTATGCGACGGTCGACTGCTCTATCAAGGATTGTTCATGGCGCCGCACGTCACCGCTCAAGCATTGAAGTCGGCGATCTTTGCGGCGGCGCTCTTCTCTCGATTGGGTTATCGAACGTCGCCGTCGGTTGAGGCTCCGCGCGGAGACATCATTCAAGCGATCGAGTTGGGCACGGCGGAGAAGTTGATCGCCTTCTGTCGAGCGATCCAATCGAACTCGCCCGTCGATTCGTATGCGGCGCCCGAGCCTTGGGACATGCCGGGCTACGATGATCAAGTGATCATGGCGGCGGGGACGTTTGTTCAGGGCGCGTCGATAGAGTTGAGCGCCGACGGTCCGATGCGCGAGCCTTATGCCGTCTACCTCCAAGGCGGGCTGACGTTCGAGCACTCAATGACCGCACTGATGAGGACGGTTGAGGAAATCCAATCCGAGGCGCGGCGTTGAGCACAGGAGCTCACGTAAATCCGTCGCCCGCACGTCGAACGCCGACATGCGTTGATACGTTTCGAGCGTAGACGGACGATTGTACATTGAGCGCGTTGAAAGATGACGCGCCATTTTTATTACCGTCGGCACCCCCGATGCTTTGAGCGAGCGCAACACCGTCCGCCCCCGCTCGTTGAACGCCAGCACTCTGACGTAACTCGTGCCGTCGAATCGCCGAACGAGCTCCGTCGTCAAGCCCGTCATCACATGGATCATCAACCGTTGAAGGCGACTGCGCGTGTACCTTCGCCCGACCATCGACCCGATCAGATCATCGAATGTCGACGTCGACCGCGCCGCGCGGATCAGTTTGTGCTCGAGCCCCTCCGCCATGCCGTAGATCGATCGCAACTCCTCCGTCGAGCTCATGATGATCTTCGCGACCAACGGCAGAAATAATTTTTCTATCGAAGGCGGCTCGATCGATCTCAATGCGTCCAATGTCGGGGCGTCGACCGCTTTCGAGATCAACGACAGATCATCGAGCGACGAGCGGATCGCCGACGCACTCAAGATCGTTCCGTCGACAGATCGATCGTCATGAGCGGCGCCGAGCCTTTTGATCAATAACGGTTCGATCGTCGTCGAGCGCAACGCCCTCATGTACTCGACCGCCAACATCGCGTTCGGTTGATCAACGACCGTCGAGCGCAACGCCTCCCTCATCGCCCGCGCATACGATTGACCTTCGGCGAGCTTATCCCTCAACATCGATCTCACCTCAACGCTGTCGATCCGATCGGCGGCGTTTTTGATTGCGTCAATGTCATCGACCTCGGAACCGAACGCCAACCGATCGATCCCAACGCTCGACAGAATGTTGACCGCGCCCCGAGCAAAGTCTTGAGCACTTCGCACCGCATAAAGAAAAGGCAGTTCGACGACGAGATCAGCCCCGCCGCCCACTGCCAGTTGAGCTCTGATAAATTTGTCGAGGACGGCAGGCTCACCGCGTTGAGTGAAGCTGCCGCTCATCGCCGCGACTATGATCGGATCGTCGAGCCGACGCCTGATCTCATCAATCTGATATCGATGCCCGTTGTGAAACGGATTGTACTCGGCGATGATCCCGACCGTCGTCATGCGCGACAGACACCGATGCGCTGTTTGATGTGATCGCCCTTCTCGATCTCGTCGAGCATCGCCGCCGCGTAATCCGCATAACTGATCACGCTCTCGCCCTTCTCATTGACGATCAGTTCTTCGCCGCCCACAAGATATTTGCCCGTCTTGGGAGCGTCGGCTTGGAAATCGCATGCCGGACTGATGAACGTCCAACGCACATCGTCTCGCGCACGCAACTCATCGAGCGCCTTCGCTTGCGCCGATGCCAACGGTTTGAACGCGTCGGGGAAGTTGGGATCGTCCATCACCTGAGCGGTATGCTCCTTGTTGACGTACAACGAGCCCGCTCCCCCAACGATCAACAGTCGAGTGCTCGAACCGCTGAGCACATCGCACAGATGCTTGAGGGTCGTCGAATGCAACGGCAAGGTCTCGGGCGTCCAAGCGCCGAATGCATCAACCACCGCGTCAAAGCCTTTGAGATCGTCGGCGGTGATCTCGACGATGTCTCGCGCGACGAACTTCTTGGCGCCGGATTTGTTCTCGCGACGAGCGAACGCCGTCACCTCATGCCCGCGCTCGAGCGCCTCCGCCACGATCAATCGTCCCGCCTTGCCGTTGGCTGCCACCACTGCTATCTTCATGATATCGTCCTCCTCTGTAATTTGTTCCCGCCCTCCCGCCCCGGCGCTGTTGACTGCGCTCGACGTGATCAAGTCGTGAGCCCGATATGCAATGTAATCCTCATAGAAGTAGCTCACATCGAGCCCCTTGACGAAAATCTCTCGATCGTCAATCGAATCGGTGAGCGCCGACGCCAGCAGTCGTTTTATTCCCGACGCATCAACGGGACTGCGCTCCATCGCCGTCAAATACTTCTCTTTGCTGACGCCGCTCCAATCGACCACGCGCCTCAACTCTTGCTTGAGCATTTGATCGAGCCACAGCCTCATGCTCCGACCGTTGCCCTCTCGAAACGGATGCGCCACGTTCATCTCAACGTACTTGTCGATGATATCATTAAACGTCGATTGAGGCAGGCGCTCGATCGTCGCAACCGCCTCTCGAAGGTAGAGCGCCGACGCAAACCTGAAATGCCCTTTCGAGATGTTCACCGAACGGAACTCGCCCGCAAAGTCGTAAACGTCTTCGAACAGCGTCCGATGAATCCATGACAGCGCCGCCCACGTCCCTGCTCGCAATCGCTTAAACTCTTCGCTGCGCCACATCAACAGCGCCTTCTGTTTGCTGATCCGCTCCTCGACACGCGCAAGCTCAACTGCGTCGGTTATGCCCAACTTATTTTTCAACGCAACTCTCCTCCGTCAAAGCCCCATGCTCAAGATCGGCAGCATAACCGAGAACACAATCAGCGCCACGATCACGCCCGCCATCAACGTCCCGGCGATCTCCGCCTTCACCGGCAGTTGGCTCGACAACTCTTCGACCTCGAACGCGCATAACTTTTCGCATCGCTCGAGCATAAGCGGCAATGTCCCGCTCGTCTCGCCGCTCGTGATCAGCCCTTGGCACTCCGCCGGGAACAGATCGCTTTGAAATCGTCCGCCGCTCTCAACCTTGCGCCTCAACTCCTTGAGCTCCGCGCGGAGGAATGAATTGCCCGATGCCGACGCCGCCATCTCAACCGCTCGATCCAATCGAACGCCGCTCTCGATTAGGAATGACAACGACCCGAAGAAGTTCATCCAATGCGTCTGTTGAGCCAGCCGACCCACGAACGGAATTTTTAGCAGCAATCGATCGCTCATCAATCGGATCGCCGCCGACCGCTCGTAAATCCACCACGCTCCCAATATCATACCAAACACCGTCGCGACGATCAACGGGAATCGTTCCGACAGGAAGACGCCCAGGCTCAACACCATGCGCGTCAACGTCGGCAGCTCTTGACCCGAAAAGAACCCCGCGAACGTCGGCAGCACCGTCGAGATCAAAATGACGATCGCCAGCACCGCCGCCGCCATTACGAATATCGGATAGTACATCGCCGATTTGATCTTCTTCGACGATTGATATTCCCGCTCAAGCTGATCGGCGAGCTTGGCTGATATCTCTTGCAGCCGCCCGCTCTGATTGCCGATCACCACCAATTGGATCACCGTGCCCGAGAAGATCGACCCGAATTTCGTCAGCGCTTGATCGAGCGTCTTGCCGAGCGTCACGTCCTGCAACATCGATTGCAATATTCGCCGTTGCGTTCGATCTTGATTGGTCGTCGACATCAATTCGAGCGCGTCACGCAAATTCATCACCGCCAACATCGTTGAGAGTTGTCGGAAGAACAGCGACGCCCACTTGTCGCCGACCTTGTGTCGTTCAACGCGTTCGGATACCAGCGCCGCGAATGTCTTATCGATCGGTTTGAGCTCGACGGGCACCAGTCCCAGATGTTGAAGCACGACGTGCGCCGCGTTGAGATTCTCCGCCTCGAGCTCGCCCGCTTGAAACACTCTGTCGGCGTCGTACGCCTTATAACTGAACTTGAGCATGAAATTTTCTCCCGACGCTCAACGTTTGAGTGCGCGCTCAACCGCGTCGCTCATCGTCTGCATGCCCAACGCCCTCCCGCTCATCATCACCGATTCCAATTGAATGTATTTGCCCTGTCGGATCAATGAGCGCGATGCCGGCGTCGCCAATAAAACTTCCGCCGCGCACACTCGTCCGCCCGCCTTCGATCGGATCAACTGTTGAGAGACGATCGCGGTGAACACGTCGGCGAATTGATCTCGTATCGCGTCCCGTCGGTCGATCGGAAATAAACTCTCAACGCGCATCGCCGTCTCTGCCGCCCCCTTCGTGTGCAAAGTCCCCAATACGAAGATGCCTGCCGCCGCCGCTTCCATCGACATTGCCATCGTCTCTTGATCTCTGATCTCGCCGACCAACAACACGTCGGGCATCTCCCTCAACGCCGACCGCAACGCTTGAGGAAACGAATTGAAATCGCGTCCGAGCTCCCGTTGGCTGATGAAGCATTGTTCGCTTGAGTGTTCAAATTCGAGCGGGTCTTCGAGCGTCAACACATGGCAACGGCGTTGTTGAGTGATCTCCTTGATGAACGCCGCCAACGTTGTCGACTTGCCCGCGCCCGTCCGTCCCGTCACCAACAACATGCCTTGCGTCGAATTGATCAGCGTCGAGAGAACTTTGGGCGCGCCGATCTGATCGAGCGTCGGGATCGTCGACGGGATCAATCGGAAGGCGAGCGACGGCATGCCCCGTTGAAAGTACGCGTTGACCCTGAACCGTTGATGATCGATGCTCCATGAGAAGTCGAGCTCGCGTTGCTCGATAAAGTTTCGTCTCTGCTCGGGCGACAACATCAGCTCCAAATACCGATTGAGATCGTCCGTCATCAACGAGCGCTCCGATTCGATTATGAGCTCGCCGTTGCATCGAAGGAAGGGCGGTTGCCCCACCGTCAAATGTATGTCCGATGCGCCGATCTCCCGCGCCTTCATTGCCAACTGCTCCATCAATCGTTGTCGCCTCCCGATAACTCCTCGAGCTCCGCGCGGAGCCGACGATATTTTTCCGTCTGAACCGCCGTCGAACTCTTCTCCATCGACGCCGCCACTCGTTTGAGCTTCTCGATCCGAGCGTTCAATAATTTTTTGAGCAACGGCGATCGAGATCGTTTTGTTTCTGCGTTCGATCGCCCGCCGCGTTCCGCACAAATGATCTCGTAGACGATGCCGCCGACTTCTGCCAAGTCCTCATCGACGATCGCCCAACCATTGAGCTCGAGCCATTGACGCAGACGCTCGACCGCATTCATCGGTTGCAAGATCAATCGCCCGATCGAGCGGCTCACGTCGTTCGACAATATCTCAACCATCAACGCGCCGCCCATGCCCGCCATGCACACCGCATCGACCTCGCCCGCCTCGAGCACCGTCAGCCCGTCGCCCAATCGAACGTCGATCCGATCCTCGAGACCCGCCGCCGATATATTTTTGCGCGCCGCCTCCAAAGGTCCCGCGTTCAAATCCGCCGCGATCACCTTCGACGCCCGCCCGCTCCTGATCAATTCGATCGCCAGTTGAGCATGGTCGGTACCAATGTCCGCCACTCGACTGCCCTCGACCACGAACGCCGCGATCGCTCTCAACCGCTCGTCCAATCTCATCGTCATTTGAGCTGCGGCGCGCCCACCAGCCCGAGCGCCTCAAACAGACCGATCAAGCCCTTCGCCGCCACGTCGTTGATGATCTTGCCGTCCTCATCGAAGTAGTAGAAGTTCATGCAGCTGAACGAAAATTTTCTGCCGGTCGGCGCCAAACCCATAAAATTCCCGTCATGCGTCCCCGAACAGATCCAACTCACCGCAACCTTGTCGTCCTCAACCGCCGTGTCGACGATCTCCCAATGAATATCGGAAAAACTCCTGCGCATGAAGTCGACGACCGAAAGGTAGCCCGCGCCGCCGTAGAGCTTCCCCTTCGACACCAGGCTTGCAAACTCAGCCGTCGGAGAGATCAGCTCTTCGGCGAGCACCTTATCGTTCGTGTTGATGCAATCCATGAATCGCCTGATGTTGAGACGATTGCGCTCAATCTTATTCATCGTAAATCCTCCAATCAATATCGATACGTCGCCGCCTTCCAACGAAACACCGCGAACGACAGCAGCATCGACAAAAATTCAGCCGTCGGGCTCGCCAACCACACGCCGCGCAAGCCCATCACCTTCGGCAACACCATCAACATGCCCATCAAGAATACCATCGTGTGACAGAACGAGAGCACCGCCGAGATGCGTCCGTCGTTGAGCGCGGTGAACATCGAAGACGAGTACGCGTTGAAGCCCGCGAACAGGAACGAGAACGCGAATAACTTAAAGCCCTGAACGGTGAGCACATGGACGGGACTGCCCTCCTCGACGAACACGCCGACGATCGGATCGGCAATGACGAAGCTCAACGCGAACGTCGAGACGGAAGTCACCGCGATGATCCGAAGACTGCAACGGAAAATTTTTCGGAGGCGATCAAAATTTTGTTCGCCCTGATTGAAACTCATCAACGGAGCCACGCCTTCGGAATATCCCATGTAGACCGCCAACAGCAATTCCTCAACGTACATCGCGATCGAGATCGCCGCCACTCCGTCGCTGCCCGCCGCCGACATCATGATATTGTTGAGCACGATGATCATCACGCTCATCGACAGCGCCGTTACCAGTTCCGACATGCCGTTCGAAATTGCTTTGCTCAGAACGGTCGGGCGAAGGATCGGTCGAACGAACCTCAACGTGCCGCGCCTTTGAACGCCGAAATAGATCAGCCCGACGATCGCCGACAACGTGTAACCGATGCCCGACGCGATCCCCGCACCCTCGATGCCCATGCCCATCTCGAACAGGAAGATATAATCGAGCACGAGGTTGGTGACGCCGCCGATGGTCGACGAGAGCAGCGACAGTTCGGGGCGCCCCTCGACGACGAAAAAGTTATCGACGACCATGCCGCCCATCACGAACGGCACGCTGATGAGCAACGGCGTGATGTAAACTCTGCAGAGTTCGAACAGCGATCGATCGGCGCCGAGCATTTTTAGCAGAGGCTCAAGCATGAGCCAACAGACGATCGCGAGCACGGTACTGCCGACGAAACAGGCGGCGACGAGCAGTGAAAAATTTTGTCGAGCGTCGACGAGTTTGCGTTCGCCGAGTTGATGAGCGACGAGCGCATTGCCTCCGGTACTGATCATCGCGGCAAGCGCCAACGTTGCGCTGAGGATCGGCATGATGATGTTGATGGCGGCAAGGGCGTCGGTGCCGACCGCTTGACTGACCAAAATGCCGTCGATGACAAGGTAGACGCTCATGCAGACGAACATCAATATCGTTGGCGCCGCGAATTTTAGCAACGACGCATGATTGATCTCAAATGAGAGCTTCGACATAGATACATCGGAAAAATATTTTCCCGTCACTCCTAATTATGAATTACGAATTACGAATTACGCATTGCCTTACATGGGCGGTCCGCCCGGTCCCATCCTCCTCGGAGTGTTTTGAGCAGCCTTCTTCGCTTCCGCCTCGTAGCTGATCGATACCTCATCGCCGTCGAGCAACGATCCTTTCTTGACCGTGATTTCGACGTATTCATCGCCGTAGAGCCCCGCCGCCACGTAAACGCGTTCAGCCGCATCGGACTTGGTCTTCTCGTCGTGAGTGATCTTCTCAACGTATGAGCCTTGGTTGTCCGTCTTGAGCGCCGCGATTGGAACGCACAACGCATTCTTCACCTCGCCGACCACGATGTCGAGCCGCGCCGTCATTGCCGGTAACAATAAATTTTTCGTATCGGGCGCCGTCAACGTCACGTAGTAGTAGATGACCGCGTTGGAGCTCGTCGACGACGACGAGGACTTGTCCACGTCCCATGAGTTGGCGGTATCCGTCTGAGAAATCTTCGTCACGTATGCATCGAACTTCTCATTGGGGTAAGCATCGACCGTGAACGTCGCCGACTGATCCACGCGCACCGATCCGATATCCGTCTCGTCGACCTTCGCCTTGATCTGCTTCTCGCTCAAGTCCGCTATGCGCATGATCACCGTCGGGTTATCCGAGCCCTGCGTCGCCATCGAACCCGCCGTCTTCGGCTCGCCGACAACCACTCCGTCCATCGGCGAAGTGATCACCGTCTCCGCCACGTCCGATTCGGTCTCCTCGAGCAGAGATTTGGCTGTGTCATATTCGTATTCGGCATCTTCGAGCTCCTCTCGCGACTTCGCTCCGATATCGTAGAGCCTCTTTATACGCGTCAACTTCTGTTCGGCGTTCGTCAATCGAAACTTGGCTTGATCGCGTTTGGCTTCGAAGTCCTTGCCGTCGAGGATCGCAACCGTCTGCCCCGCGCTAACCTCATCATTCTCTTGAACGAGCACCTCTTTGATGCGCGCGGTGATCTTCGACGAGACTTCGACGCTGTCACGCGGCTGAACCGTTCCCGTCGCCGATACCGTCTGCATCAAATCCATTCGAACCACCGGCGCCGTCTCATACGTTTGCACTTCCGCCGTCGCCTGCTGTTGAGTGTAGTAGTAGTAGCCGCCGCCGACCGCCGCCAGCAGCAAGATCACCAACAGTATTTTAAACTTCATTTCAAAACCTCCGCCAACGAGCCGAGCAATTGATCCATGTCAATCGGCTTTGCGACGTGCCCGTTCATGCCCGCGTCCGCCGCCGCCTTCTTGTCCTCGTCAAACGCGTTCGCCGTCATCGCCAAGATCGGGATCGATGCCAGCTCCCTATCATCGAGCGATCGGATCGCTCGCGCCGCCTCATAGCCGTTCATCCTCGGCATCTGTATATCCATCAACACCGCATCATAATATCCCGGCGCCGACGACGCCACCTTCTCAACCGCCTCGTCGCCGTCCGTTGCCTGCTCGACAATGAAATCGTTCATCTCCAACAGCATCGTCGCGATCTCCCGATTGACCGGCATATCATCAACCAACAACAGCCGTCGCCCTTGGAAACTCACCGCCGCTTGAGGCGCGTCTTCCTTCGGCGCTTCGATCGCGCTCTTGACGTTGAGCGTCTTCTCGAGTACGTTGTGCATCTCCGACATGAAGATCGGCTTGTTGCAAAATCCGTTGACGCCCGCCGCGATCGCCTCGTCTCTGATCGCGGGCCAATCGTACGCCGTCATCATCAACAGCGGAATATCTTCGCCGACGACTTCTCTGATCTGTCGAGCGACCTCGATGCCGTTGAGATCATGCAACCGCAGATCGATGAGGAACAGATCAAATCGATCCTTGCGCTCGATCGCCTGCTTGGCTCGAAGGATCGCTTCCTTGCCCGACAGCGTCCACTCCGCGCGGAGCCCCATCTCGACGAGCATCTGCGTGGTCGAGTCGCATATGTTGAAATCGTCGTCGACCACGAGCGCATGAAATTCGTCGGGCGACGCCAGCCGCGGACGTTCGGTTGCGCCCTCCTGCACTCTCAATTCGAGCCGCACGATGAACTCTGTGCCCTTGCCCTTCGCGGTCTCGACGGTGATCGACCCGTTCATCATCTCGACGATGCGCTTGGTGATCGCCATGCCCAAGCCCGTGCCTTGTATCTTGCTGATCGTCGACGTCCGCTCGCGTTCGAAGGCTTCAAACACCTTCGCCGCAAACTCGGGCGTCATTCCGATGCCGTTGTCCTTCACGCTGATCACAAACGACGCATAGCCTTCTCGAGCGCATGGCTCCTCCTTCACGCGCACGAATATCTTCCCGCCGCTCGGAGTGTACTTGATCGCGTTGCTCAACAAATTCAGCAACACTTGATTCAGTCTCAGCTTGTCGCAAAAAATATTTTCGTGCAGGACATTCACCGCATCCATGAACAATTCCTGTTGCTTCGCCTCGACCTGCCCGATGATGATCGCGTTGAGGTCGTGGAGGATTTCCGGCAACGCGCATGGCGTCTCCTCTATCTCGATCTTGCCGTTCTCGATCCGACTCATCTCGAGCACGTCATTGATCAAACTCAGCAGATGATTGTTCGACGCCTGTATCTTGACGAGATATTCTCTGACCTTGTCGGGACTGTTGATGTTCGCCAGCGCCAGATTCGTAAATCCTATGATTGCATTCATCGGCGTCCTTATGTCATGGCTCATGTTCGATAAGAACATCGACTTTGCGCGGTTGCGTTCGTTGGCGATCTCCTTCTCCGCTTGCAACGCGTTGTTCCGCTCGCGCATCAACAGATCGGTATAGTGGACGTAGACAAACAGATCGGCGAGCACCAATCCGTAGACGAGAAACGGTATCCTCCATTGGAGCGCCGAGAGCGGTCCGAAGGTGATGAAGCACAACGGGAACACGATGTTGGTCTGCAGTTCGGCGAACGGGATTTGCTTGCGATATTTATGATTCTCGCGGATGTAGAAGGCAAGCGCGGCAAGCGGGTAGCCGAGGTTGATGACGATCATCAACGGCAAGAGCGGTCCCGTCGAGAACACGACATCTTCACTGACGGAGAAATAAGCGCCTAACAACGGGCTCGTGATCAGCAAGATCATGTTGATGACGAACGGAACGGTGTGGACTTGCGACGGGCGAATGTACTTGAACCACTCCGATTTCTGATAGAGCTCGAGGTAGATGAACACGAGGTAGGCGCAATATCCGTAGAGCCCGTAATTGATGACGGTGGCAATGCAGTAAGCGAGCCAAGTATGGGGAAGGACGCCGACATCGACGAGCACCCGAACGATCATCGATGCGAAGTAGCCGAGCTGGACGAGCAGAATTTTGGTAAATGCACGCTGAACTTCATTGTCGTTGAAGACGGTGAACTGCTTGAACAACAGAATGGACACGGCGGCGATACAAAAGACGGTCGCCTCGACATTGAAAAAGCTGTAACTGCTCGGTACTTCCAACGCACTCACGCTCCCATCAACGGTTGAGGGTATTGCCCATGGCATGCGACAGTTGGAAGTGATATCGGATCACATCGTATTTTGCGCTGACGTGATTTTTTTTCGCCGTCGACAACGCCACCTCCGCATCGAGCACGTCAAGCAAGATGCCTTCGCCCGCCCGATATCTCTCCGTCGCGATGTATCGTTCCTCTTCGGCGAGCTCGACCGCCTTCTGCGTCGTATCGAACCTGACGAGCGCCGATCGCAAATTCTTGTAAGCGGTCACCACATCTTCCCGCACGCTCTCGACGTCGGACTGCATCGCCAACTTCAACTGCTCGACTGCAATTTCAGCCTCGTCTACACGAGCGCGGGTAACCTTGCTGTCGAAGATGCTCCACGACGCCGACACTCCCGCCGACGCGTCCGACGTCGGATCCCATTTCCTGCTCCGCGCGGAAAATCCCGTGCCGGCACTCGCGCTCACCTCGGGCAGCCACCCCGATTTTGCCGACGTAACCTGAACTTCGCCCTGCTCGATCTTTAACTCGTCGGCTTTGAGATCGTTGCGATTCTCCTCCGCCGCTCGAATGTAATGATCGAGCTCGCCGATCACGCTGTCAATAAAAAAATCCTCAACCTCGATACCGCCGATCGCATCGAGCGATAACAACGTCGCAAGTTGAGTCAAACTCACCTCGTAGGCGGCATGCGATCGAGCCACGTCTTGAGCGGCGTTGCTCGTCTCGACCGTCGCCCTCAACCAATCGATCTTCGCCTTCGACCCCGCCACATACAGCGCTTCGATATTCTTCTCATGCTCAACAAGATTGTCGCGCGTCTCAACGTCGACTGCCGCCGTCGCTCGATTCTCCAACGCATTGACGTACGCCGTCGTTACCTGATAGATCAGATCGTCCGTCGACTGATCAAAATTCAATTGAGCAATGTCAACGCCCAGCTCCGCCGATCGGATCGCAGATTCCAAACGTCGACCGCTGTAGAGAGGGATCGAGCCCGTCACTCGCGAAGACGCCGATTCACTCTCCTGCACGCCCTCGCTCTTGTCGGCGCTGAACGAGCCGCTCAACGAAACACTCAAGCCCTTCTGCCCGCGCGCGATCTTAACGTCTTGTCGAGCGGTATCGATGTCGCGCTTGGTGCGTTGCAGCGAAGGATTGTTGGCGACCGCGATATCGGCAGCCTCCCGCAACGACATCGCCGACGCCGGCACCGACATCATCAACAGCAATGCGATTGATACAAACGTTTTCAAGTTAAGACTCCTTTACCGCGTCGGTCTTGGCAAGATTGAGCTTGTCGTTGGGGACGGCGATGGGCTTGGCGTTGATCATCTCGGTGACGTCGCCGACGGTGGTACGTTGAGGCTCGACGGTTTTGTTCTCGACGACGGGTTGAGGAGCGGGCTTGGGCGTGGAAACGATTTGAGCTTCGGTCTCTGACAGCGCATTGGTGAGAGCCGATTGCGCCTTTCGAAATTCGCGAATGGCTTTACCGATCGATCGACCGACCTCGGGCAATTTACTCGGACCGAAGACGATCAGTCCGACGACCAGGATCAAAATAAATTCTCCTGCACCGATTCCAAACATGGGCAATCACTCCGATGGAAATTTTTCGCGGGCATTATATCATGGCTCAACAGTTCAACAAAATAATTTTATCGTCGAGCGCGCACCCTCAACAGTATAAACACGATCAATGCGATCGTAAACGCGACGACGCTCGTGAGCTGCGCCGACTTCAACAGTCCGAACGCCAACGAAGTATAATCTCCTCTGAAGAACTCGAGAATGAATCGGGCGGTCGAGTAGAGCATGACGTAGAGCGCGAGGCATTGACCTTTGACGTAATCGGTCGAGCGGAAGATCAACAGCAGCGCGAAGATCACGATGTCGAGTTGGCACTCCCAAACTTCGGCGGGGTATAAGGGTTGATCGCCGTAAGTGTGTCGAGCCAACGTGCCGATCGGGTAGAGCAATCCGAAATCCGATCCCGTCGGCGCCCCGAATGCGTCACCGTTCATCAAATTGGCGCATCGACCCAACGCTTGACCCAATACGATCGCCGGCGCCAGCACGTCGGCGAGATGGATCACGTCGAGATGTTTCGAGCGGGCGTAGAGCATGCCGGCGATCACTCCGAGCAGCACTCCGCCCTGAACTGCCATGCCTCCCTGCCACACGTTGAGCAGTTCGTCGAGGTGATGTTGATAGTAATCCCAATCGAAGAAGAACACATGCCACAATCGAGCGCCGAGCAATCCGAAGAAGCCGCCGATCATTCCGATGTCGACGAGGTATTTCTCATAGCCGCGCCCGTCGAGCTTGGCGAAGAAGTAACCGACGCCGGTCGCCAACACGATCGACAACGAGAGGATCACTCCGTAAGATCGGATCGGGAAGTCGCCGACGAATGCTATGTACTGATGCATGACCAGCCTCCATTAATTTTGTTGACAATATAATATGGCGCGCCTAAAATGGCAACAAATTGACAGATGGAGTGAGACGTTTGCTTGAGATAAAAAATTTGCGGGCGTCGGTCGACGGCAAGGAAATTCTGCGCGGGATCGATCTCAACGTCGGGCGGGGCGAAGTGCATGTGATCCTCGGTCCCAACGGCGGAGGCAAGTCGACGCTCATGAATGTGATCATGGGTCATCCCAAGTATGAAGTCGTCGACGGAACGATCACCTTCGACGGAGAAAATCTGCTCGAGCTCAAAACTTATGAACGGGCGCGGCGCGGCATCTTCTTGTCGTTCCAAGCGCCGGAGGAAATCCCGGGCATCACGGTCGAGAACATGATCAGGACGTCGATGCAGGCGATGAGCGGCGGCAAGCTCAAATATCTCGAGTTTCGCAAGCAATTGAAATCGATGATGGCAGAGCTCAAGATGGATCAGTCGTACGCTCGACGGTATATGAATGTAGGGTTCAGCGGCGGCGAGAAGAAGCGCAGCGAGATACTTCAGCTGTTGATGCTCAATCCGAAGTTGGCGTTGCTCGACGAGACCGACAGCGGGCTTGACGTCGATGCGGTGCAGATCGTATCGAACGGCGTGGCGAAGTTCCACAATGAGAACAACGCATGCGTGATCATCACTCACAACACGCAGATACTCAAATCGTTGAAGGTCGATCGAGTGCATGTGTTGCTCGACGGATTGATCGTCAAGGAGGGCGGCGCCGAGCTCGTCAACAAAGTTTTGGAAGAAGGCTTCGGAGCATTTTCAAATGAATAAGCAAAAGAGTTACGTGGCGGATATCGAGCGGGCGCTGTACGATATCAGAGACGAGGATCGTTCGACGTACAAAAGTCATGCGGGCTTGACGGAGGAGATCATTCGAGACATCTCCGCGCGGAAGAACGATCCCGATTGGATGTTGGCGTTTCGATTGAGATCGCTGGCAGTGTATCATTCGCTCGAGCTGCCGACGTGGGGTCCCGACATTTCCGATCTCGACATGGATCAAATTGTTACGTACGTCAAGCCCGATGCGAAGATGGTCGGCAGTTGGGACGAGCTTCCCGACGACATCAAGAACACATTCGATCGATTGGGCATACCCGAGGCGGAGAAGAAGTCGCTGGCGGGCGTGGGCGCTCAATACGATTCGGAAGTGGTTTATCACAACGTGCAGCAGTCGTTGACCGATGACGGAGTGGTTTATACCGACATGGAGTCGGCGTTGAGGGATCACGAGGAGATCGTCCGCGAGTACTTCATGACACTCGTGCCGCCGAAGGATCATAAATTCGCGGCGTTGCATGGCGCGGTGTGGTCGGGCGGCTCGTTCGTCTACGTTCCGCGCGGAGTGCAAGTCAAAATCCCGTTGCAGTCCTACTTCCGATTGAACGCGGCGGGCGCGGGGCAATTCGAGCACACGTTGATCATCGTGGAGCCCGGGGCGAGCCTGCACTTCATCGAAGGGTGTTCGGCGCCGAAGTACAACGTGACGAATCTGCATGCGGGTTGCGTTGAGCTGTTCGTCAAGGAGGGCGCGCGGTTGAGATACTCGACGATCGAAAACTGGTCGCGCAACATGATGAACCTCAACACGAAGCGGGCGTTGGTAGAGCGCGACGGGCTGATCGAGTGGGTGAGCGGGTCGTTCGGATCGCATGTGTCGATGCTGTATCCGTGTTCGGTGTTGCATGGCGAGGGCGCGCGATGCGAGTTCACGGGCGTAACGTTTGCGTCGAAGGGTCAATCGCTGGACACGGGCGCGAGTGTGATCCATGCGGCGCCGCACACGTCGGCGAACATCAACACGAGGACGATATCGAAGTCGGGAGGAGCGGCGACATACCGATCGGCGGTGAAGGTGACGAAGAAGGCTCCGCATGCAAAGTGCTCGGTTAACTGCGAATCGTTGATGCTCGATGACGAGTCTCGATCGGACACGCTGCCGGTGATGGACGTGGAAGGCGGCGACGCGGATATCGGGCACGAGGCGAAGATTGGTCGGATCAGTGAGGAAGCGATATATTATTTGACGGCGCGCGGGATCGACGAGAACGAAGCGCGGGCGATGATCGTCAGAGGATTTGTCGAGCCGATCGCGAAGGAGTTGCCGCTCGAGTACGCGGTCGAGATGAACAACTTGATCAATCTCGAATTGGAACGTTGAGGGAGGCTGAAGATCATGGAGCTCAAACTGTCGACGCTGCGCAAGACGTGGATATTCGATCTCGACGGGACGCTGGTGGTGCACAACGGATATCGCGAGGACGGCGATCGATTGTTGCCGGGCGTGGCGGAGTTCTTTCAAACGATCCCGGCGGAGGATTTCATCTTGATCTTGACGGCGCGCCCGAAGGAGTATGCGGACATGACGATCGAGTTTCTGAAGAGCGCGGGCATTCGATATAACGAAATCATGTTTGATATACCCGTGGGCGAAAGGCTGTTGTTCAACGACGACAAGCCTTGGGGTTGGGTGGCAAGCTACGCCGTACGTCTGAAACGCAATGAAGGGTTGAGCGATGTGCACGTGACGATCGAGGAGAATTTATGAGGGGAACACGCATGAGGAAATTATTGTCGGCAGTACTGATGGCAGTGATGGCATTGATGATTTCAACGGTCGAAGCGGCGTCGATGAAGGAGATCGATATCCGCGACATCGACGGAGTATTTGTCGGCAACGCGCAGGACGATCAAGCCAAGACCGGCGTGACGGTGATGATCTTTCCGAAGGGCGTGCCGGTGGGCGTGGACATAAGCGGCGGCGGACCTGCATCGCGTGAGACGCCCGTCATCTCTCCGACGACCAATCCCACGCCCGTCAATGCGATCGTGCTGGCGGGAGGCTCGGCTTACGGCTTGGCGGCGTCGGACGGCGTGATGCAATGGCTCGAGGAGCATGGGATCGGCTACGATACAAAAGTTTCGCTCGTGCCGATCGTCGTTCAAAGCGATATATTTGATCTCGGCTACGGCTCAACGCGACGCCCCGATGCGGGCATGGGACGAGCGGCATGCGAAGCGGCGATGCGTCGAGAGAAGATCAAAAGCGGCTCGTACGGCGCGGGAACTGGAGCGACGGTCGGCAAGTTGCACGGCATGGTTCGCTCGATGAAGAGCGGCTTGGGAGTGTACGCGGTTCAGATTGGCGAGCTGAAGGTGGCGGCGATCGTCTCTGTCAATGCGCTCGGAGACATTTACGATCATCGCGACGGCAAGAAGATTGCGGGGCTGTTGACAGCGGATCGGAAACATTTTTCGGACTCTCGAGCGGAGCTTTACGGGCTCGACGTGAAGGCGATGGATCGGACGAACACGACGATCGGAGCGATCATAACCAACGGACGATTCGACAAGACGCAGTTGACGAAAATCTCATCGATGGCGAATGCGGCTTATGCTCGATGCATCGCGCCGGTCGGTACGTTGGCGGACGGCGACACGATTTATTCTGCGTCGGTCGGGAGCGTTGAGGCTGATGTGAATGTGGCAGGGACGTTGGCGGCGGACGTGATGAGCGAGGCGATCCGTCGAGCGATAGAGGCGTCGACAATGGACGACGCGGAATATCTTGCCAACTGTTGGGCGCCCAAAAATCATTAAGGAGGTAATATCAATGAAGGAATTTATCAAAACGCTGTCAGAGATGAACAATCTGCGGTATTCAAAGACCATGCAAGAGCTGTTCATGAAGAAAATCCCGTGCGGTTTTTTCGTCGGTTTGGATTCTGAACAATTCAAGGTCAATAATGCGCTCGTATTGAAACAGAACGGCTTGAATTTGCAACATGTTATTGTTCTCGATGATCCCAATCGAGCAGCGATAAAGTGTGATGGCGTTCCGGTTATTACGCTGAAAGAATTTGAGTCGCTCCCGGAGAAACCGCAATGGGTGTTGTACATAAACACGAATAGCGAGGCGACGCTCTGCGAGTTTTTTTATCGGTTCAACGTAAAGGCACTGCAGCTTGGCGATTCGCTCGGCATGGAACGGTATTGTGATTTCATTTATCAACATCTCGGAGAAATTGCTGAGGTGTATCAGCTGTTCAAAGATGAAGAATCTCGACTTACTTACCTTGGAATGCTTAAGAGACGGGTATCTAACCAAATTTGTTATTATCGTTTTGCCGTCGAACCGCAGTATTGGCTTGCGCCGTTCACTGTCGCAGAGGGAGACATTGCGATTGATGGTGGTGCTTACGACGGCAACACAGCGATCGACTTTCTCAAACAGGGAGCGACCGTTTACTCCTTCGAGATGGATCATAAAAACTATCAAAAGTGCCTTCAGCTCGCCGAGAAATATCATTTTACGGCAGAAAACTTGGGACTCAGTTCCAGAGAGAGTACTGCCTCATATGTCTCTCAGGGGTCGGGCAGTTACATGACTTCTATGGGGGGGGGTGAGGTTGCAAAGTTCATTGATCTTGACACGTACGTCAGCAGGCATGATGTTCCGCGCATAGATTACATTAAACTTGACATCGAGGGCGCGGAGCTCGACTGCTTAAAGGGAGCAGCGAAGTCAATCATTCGTTGGAAACCCAAGATGGCTGTTTGCGCGTATCACAAACCGGAGGATATTTGGACTCTCGCTCGGTATATCAAATCACTGCGGTCGGATTATGAGTTTGCTTTCAGGCATTACAGTATTGGTTGCGGCTTATTCAGTGAAACGTTTATAAATCTGAGGAATAGGTTCAATATGAACCCGCGCGTGCCGAGCGATTGGGAGATGGTACTTTACTGCAAATGAGAGATGAATTATGGACGAAAATATTTTCAGTGTGATCCCGATGAGGACGTGGCGGTGGCTGGGCGTCAACGAGCTCAAAAACGACGCGACGATCGAGGAGCGGACGATCGATGTGCCCGACGGCGAGACTCAACACGTCGTCGAGATCAATGACGTCGACAACCCGATCGCCAAACGGATCAGGATCAACGTCGGCAAGGGCGCGCGCGTCGAAGTGACCGCCGTCGATATCAACCGCGCCGATTCCGCCGTCGAGCTCGTGATCGATCTCAACGGTGATGATTCGTCGGCGGAGGTCGAAAGCGTTTACTTCGGCGCCGACGCTCGCAAGCTCGATCTCAATTACGTGATCAGGCAGTGCGGTCGAAGGACGGACGCGGTGATGAATGTGCGCGGTGCGTTGGCGGAGCGGGCGGAGAAAAATTTCCGCGGCACTCTCGATTTCCAACGCGGTTCGAAAGGCTCGGTCGGGCGCGAGAGTGAAGAGGTCGTGCTGCTGTCGAACGACGTGCGCAATCGATCCGTCCCGTTGATGTTGTCGCATGAGGACGACGTTGACGGGCATCACGCGGTGAGCATCGGGCGCATCGACGAGGAGAAATTATATTATCTCGAGAGCCGCGGCTTGGATCGGGCGCAGGCTGAACGGTTGATCGTCGAAGCGGCGTTTACCCCCGTGCTCGAGCGCATTGATGATGAAAAGCTCCGCGCGGAGCTCAACGAAAAACTTCAGAGGCTGCTCGCATGACAGAGAACGCCATTGAAAAATTTTTTGCCGATCACGATCGGATTTTTATTTTCGGCATTGGGAATTACAGCGCCGCCCTCGCCGAACGCCTCAACGAACTCAACTTGGCGTTCAAAGGTTTCATCGCCACGAGCAAGACGCGCGCCGATCGTTTCACTCAATGCCCGCTCGATACTTTCATGGATCACCCGGTGTTTCTGATTGATGAGATTGTCGGCGGCAATGTGATCCTTGCGTTGCCCGAAAAGTATCAGCCCGACGCTCAACAGATTTTGATCGAGCGCGGCATCAAAAATATTTTCCGTTGTACCGACGATTATATGATTGAAAATGTCCGTCGAGCCAATGAGCTCACCGTTGAGCTCGTCGACGAGTTCAAGCGCTCGATCCCGTTCCAAACCGTTGAGCACAAACCTTGGCGCGATGTCCTGATCGCATGTCTGGGCGGTATCGGCGATCTGATCCTCGTCACTCCCTTCATTCGGGAGCTCAAACGCAATCACCCGACCGCGCGTCTCACTCTGATCACCACGCCGCTCACCGCCGATCTCATGCGGACGAGCCCGTTCGTCGATCGCGTCAAGCCTTTCGATTGGAAGAGGAACGTCGGCACCCTGCGCGCCCGCATGCTCAACGCTCGAAAGTTTGTCGACGACATTCTTGACGAGCTCAACATCAACGCTTTCGATGCCGCGCTCCTGCCGACTTGGGACGTCGATCTTTACGGCGCGACATTTCTGCTCTTCTTCAGCCGTGCCGCCCGTCGCATCGCTTATTCCGAACGTGTCAACGACAATAAGGCGCGCTCCAATAAAAATTTTGATCTGCTCTTGACCGACGCCGTTGACGATCGTTCGCTCCGACATGAGGTTGAGCGCGGGTTGGTGATGCTCGATCGGATCGGCGATCTCGTTGTCGACCGTCAGCCTCAACTGTTTGTGTCGACGGAAGATCATTCGACGATCGATCGACTGTTGAGAGATCACATCGACGGCGATTGTAAATTGATCGTCCTCGGCGTGTCGGCGACCGCTCCGCATCGCATTTGGGCTCGAGAAAGTTTCGCGGCGCTGGTCAATCGATTGCATGATTGGCGGGACGATCTGCGCTTTGTGATCGTCGGCGGGCGCGACGCTTCTCAAATTGCCGCTCACATCGTCGAGCACACTCCGCGCGGAACGACGATCGATCTCACCGACCGCTTGACGTTGAGACAATCGGCGGCACTCTGCTTTCGAGCGTCGATTTACGTCGGCAATAACACCGGCGCCATGCATCTGGCGGCGACCTGCGGCATGAGGTGCGTCGAGATTAATAATGTTCCCTCCGACGGCGATCGTAATTTCATCGACGGCGCGTCTCGCACTCGTCCGTTCGGCGAAGGGCATGTGATCCTTCAGCCCGACCATGCGCTCGACGATTGCGTCGGGCATTGCTCGAAACCGTTCGCCCATTGCATCAATCAGATCGACGTTGAGACCGTCGTCGACGCCGTCAAAAATATTTTCCTCAAAGGAGTTTGATCGATGACCGATAAAAATTTTCTGCGCGACTTCCCGATCCTCAATCGGACGATGAACGGTAAGCCCATCGTCTACCTCGACAACAGCGCCACCACCCAAAAGCCCGAGTCCGTTGTGCGATCGATCTGCGGCTACTACGGCGGCTGCAATGCCAATCCTCATCGCGGCGCTTACCAACTTTCAATCCGCGCCACCGACATCTATGAGACCGCTCGCGCGCGCGTCGCCAAATTCATCAACGCGCCGTCGCCCGCCGAGATCATTTTCACCAAGAACGCCACCGAGTCGCTCAACCTCGTCGCTTACTCCTACGGCTTGACCAACGTCAAGAGCGGCGACGACATTGTTATCACCGTCAGCGAACACCACAGCAATTTGGTTCCGTGGCAGCGCGTTGCTCAATCGGTCGGCGCCAATCTCAAATACATTTACCTCAACGCCGACGGCACTCTCAATGATTCCGACATCGATCAAAAGATTTCCGATCGAACCAAAATCGTCGCGGTCACTCACGTTTCGAACGTCCTGGGGCTCAAGAACGACGTCAGAGCGATCGCCGACAAAGCTCATGCGGTCGGCGCGGTGATCGTTGTCGACGGCGCTCAATCGACGCCGCATATTCCCGTCGACGTTCGGGCGCTCGACGCCGATTTCTTTGCGTTCAGCGGTCATAAGATGCTCAGCCCCATGGGTATCGGCGTGCTCTACGGTCGCGAGCGATTGCTTGACGCCATGCCTCCGTTCCTGTCGGGCGGCGATATGATTGAGTACGTTGAGGAGCAGTCGACCACTTATGCCGAGTTGCCTCAAAAATTCGAGGCGGGCACTCAAAATGTCGGGGGCGCCGCGGGCTTGACCGCCGCCATCGATTACATTGAGACCGTCGGCTTTGATCGGATCGAATCGATTGAACGTCAACTGCTCGATTATGCGTTGCCGCGTTTGAGAGAACTGCCCTTCATCGAGCTCTACGGTTGCGATCAATCGGTGCTCGATCGCAAGACGGGCATCATCGCGTTCAACGTTCGGGACGTGCACCCGCATGACGTGTCGACCATTTTGGATCTCGAGGGCGTGGCGATCCGCGCGGGGCATCATTGCGCTCAACCGTTGACGAAATATCTCAAGCAGACGGCGACGTGTCGAGCGAGCTTTTATTTTTACAACACGACCGACGACATTGATCGACTGGTCGACGCGCTCAAGAAAGTTAGGAAGGTGTTGCGCCTTGACCCTTGAAAACATTTACACCGAGCTCATTGCCGAGCACTCCCGTTCGACGGATAATCGTCGGCATTTGGAGCATGCGACGAGCGTTGAGCGCGGGCACAATCCGAGTTGCGGCGACGAGATCACGCTCGAGCTCGAGGTTGCCGACGGGAAGATCATCGATGCGGCGTTCAACGGAGCGGGTTGCGCGATCAGCCAAGCGTCGACCGACATGATGATCGAGTTGCTCAAAGGGCGCGAGGTCGACGACGCGAAACGGCTGGCGACATTGTTCATCGACATGATCAAGGGCAAGGTGACCGACGACGATCTGTTGGAGGCGGAGCTCGACGAGGCGGCGACGCTCAAAAACATCTCGACGATGCCGGCGCGAGTGAAGTGCGCTACGCTGGCTTGGCACACGTTGTTGACGTCGATCGAGAGGTGAGCGGCATTGGTCGATAAACTGCAATCGATCGAGGACAGATATTTGGAGCTCGAATCGATGTTGGGCGACCCGTCGGTGATCGCCGACGTCGAGCGCTTCACCAAAATCAATCGCGAACACTCGTCGCTCGAGCCGATCGTTTCGAAGTTTCAATCGTACAAGCGGATCGTTGCCGACATCGAGGAAGATCGATTGCTGCTCGAGGAGGCGGACGATGACGATCTGCATTCGATGATCGGCAATGAGTTGTCGGAACTTCGACGAGAACGCGACGAGCTTGAGCGGGAGTTTCCGATCCTGCTGCTGCCGAAGGACCCCAACGATGAGCGCAATGTGATCGTTGAGATCAGAGGAGGCGTGGGCGGCGAGGAGGCGGCGCTGTTTGCGGGCGATCTCTTTCGCATGTACACTCGATATGCGGATCGGCAGGGCTGGCGGACGGACATCGTTGAGGCGAGCCCGACGAGCATCGGCGGCTTCAAGGAGATATCGTTCACGGTCGAGGGCGCGGGCGCGTACAGTCGATTGAAGTATGAGAGCGGGACGCATCGAGTGCAGCGCATACCGGTGACGGAGTCGGGCGGTCGAATCCACACGTCGGCGGTGACGGTGGCGGTGTTGCCCGAGGCTGAAGAGGTCGACGTTGAGATCAATCCGAACGACTTGAGGATCGACACGTATTGCGCGTCGGGAGCGGGCGGGCAGTACGTCAACAGGACGGAGACGGCGATAAGGATCACGCATTTGCCGACGGGGATCGTCGTTCAATGCCAAGACGAGAAGTCGCAGCTCAAGAACAAGGAGAAGGCGATGAAAGTCCTGCGCGCGCGCGTGTTGGATCAAGCGAGGCGCGAGCAGTCTGATGCGATCGCGGCGGATCGGAAGAACCAAGTCGGGTCGGGCGATCGATCGGAGCGGATCAGGACATACAACTTCCCGCAAGGGCGAGTGACGGATCATCGAATCGGTCTCACGTTACACAAAATCGATGCGATCTTAAACGGCGAGATCGACGAAATAATATCGGCGCTGATCACTGCAGATCAGTCTAAGAGGTTGTCGGCAGTCAACGGCTGATTTGAAAATGCGGGGCGAGTCATGATAGAATTTCGCCGTTCGAAGGGAGTGATGATGATGAATGGCAGGGTGGTAGACGGCGTCGAGGTAGTGGTGATCGGGCTCGAGGACGTGACGGAGCAAGAGACTCAACACTATGTCGATTACGTACGGGAGCGGACGACGGAGCCGCTCAAGAAGATTGAGGTGGTCGGGTGCGCGGACGGCAAGATCGATCTGAATTACGAGTTGCGCGGACCGAAGTTTGAACGCATCAGACGCATAACGGGTAGAGATGCCCGCAAAGTAGCGTAAATCCGTTTTGACGGAGTTCTCTCGACCGGTGCCGCCGACGCGGCGCAGAAGTAAAATAATAATCGGGAGGGTATCAAGGGATGAGTGAAGGCTCAAATCTTGAGTTCAGGAAGATCAAATCATTGCAATTCCTCTATGAGGTCAACAGTAACGGTACCATCTTCAGAAATGTGAAGTCTAAAAAGCAAAGCCGCATCGTCTTGGACATGCATCATTCGAGCGTCGGCTACTACTTTACTTGGGTGAACCTCAAAGGCAAGGTCAAACGCGTTTCGATTGCTCACGTTGTTGCCGAATGCTGGCTTGGCGATAAGCCGGACGGATATGAGGTTGATCATCGCGACAGAAATTCTCACAACAACGACTATCGGAACCTTCGATACGTGACCAAGAGCGAGCAGATGAAGAATCGCGACCACACAAACATATCTGCTCGCGGCTCGAAGAATCTCGAGGCGGCTCGTCGCGAACGAATGAAGGCAGTGAAGCTCGTTGGCGGCGGCGTGGAGATGGTGTTTGAGTCGACGAAGGCGGCGGCGAGATACCTTGCGGATCATTGCGGTCGGGCGGCTGAATCAATGCGAGCTCGACTTAGAAAACATCGCTCGAGGATATTGGATTTTGATGTGATCTACTTGAATGCAGAGACTGAACACGCTCGCTCTACGGAGCAAGAAACAGTCCACTGACAGGTGTATCTCACCGGAGATATCAATTCATGGAACAACTCCAAGCGGTCGGAGGAGCATGACCGCGTCAAACATGAAGTCGCCTATTGACAACAGAAATATTTTTTTTACACTCAAAAAGGAGCCGTTGCCCCGCGAGGGGGTGGCGGCTCCCAATTTTTTTGTCGACGATGTTCTTGAGAGTGATCAGCTTACGAGCTCATAGCCGGCATCGGCGATCACCTTTGAGAACTCTTCGGTCGATATCTCTCGATCCGCCGTCACCTCCGCCGAGTTCTTCTCGAGGCTCACGTCCACCGCCGTCACTCCGTCCATCGCCGCCAACGCGTCGTGCACGTGCTTCACGCAATGCTTGCACATCATGCCCTCAATCTTCAACGTAGTCGTTGCCATTTGAATTTCCTCCTCCTCGCCCGTTATCGAGCCGAAATTTATACTTGTCTCGTCGACCGCGACCGCCGAGCCGACCGTCCGATCGATCGAAAACATTCTCAACCGCAGAGCATTGAGCACCACGCACACGCTCGACATCGACATCGCCGCCGCTCCTATCATCGGCGACAGCTTGAGCCCGAACGCAGGATAGAACACGCCCGCCGCCAACGGTATGCAAATGACGTTGTAAGCGAACGCCCAAAACAAATTCTGCTTGATGTTCCGAAGGACGGCGCGGCTCAACTTGATCGCTCCGACCGCGTCAAGCAGATCGTTTTTGATCAACACCGCGTCTGCCGATTCGATCGCCACGTCGGTGCCCGCTCCGATCGCAATGCCCAGATCGGATTTCATGAGTGCGGGCGCGTCGTTTATGCCGTCGCCGATCATCGCCACGCGCCTCCCGCTCGATTGTAACCGTTCGATCTCCGCCGACTTGTTTTCGGGGAGCACGCCGGCGATCACCTTATCGATGCCGACCGTCGCGGCGACCGCTCGAGCCGTCCGTTCATTATCGCCCGTCAACATCACCGTGTCAATCCCCATGCCCTTGAGCTCATCGATCGCCGCCTTCGATGTCGATTTGATCTCGTCGGCGACCGCCATCAATCCAATCAGCCTTCGGTTGCAAGCGAACAGCAAAGGCGTCTTGCCCTCCGCCGACAACTTATCAATCAGTTCATCGACGGTGCCGACGCCGATATTTTTCTCAACGAAGAACTTTCGGCTGCCCGCGCAATAATTTTTCCCTCCGATCGTTCCCTCGACGCCCCGCCCGAAGATCGCTTTGAAGTTCTCAACGGTTCGACGGTCGAGCGTCAACGCAGTGATCGCTTTCGCCAACGGGTGTTCGCTGCCCTGCTCGAGGCTCGCGGCGATCGACATGAACTCGTCGCTCGAAATGTTGTCAACGGTGAACACATCGGTCACGCGCGGACGCCCCTCGGTGATCGTCCCCGTCTTGTCGAGCACCACCACATCGATCGCATGCGCGGTCTCGAGAGCTTCGCCCGACTTTATTAAAATACCGTTCTCGGCGCCCTTGCCCGTCCCGACCATGATCGCAACGGGCGTCGCCAGCCCCAACGCGCAAGGACAACTGATCACCAGGATCGAAATGGCGATCGAGAAGGCAAACTCGACGGTGGCGCCGCTTGCCAACCAGATCGCTCCGGCGCTCAACGCGATGACGATGACGGTCGGGACGAAGATGCCTGAGATTTTATCGGCGAGCTTGGCGATGGGCGCCTTCGATGCCGATGCCTCCTCAACGAGCTCGATGATCTTGCTGAGCGTGGTATCGGAGCCGACCGCCGACGCTTTGAATTTAAGTAAGCCGTCGACGTTGAGAGTGCCGCCGGTCAAACGGTCGCCGACGGATTTGGGCGCGGGGATCGGCTCGCCGGTGATCGCCGACTCATTGACGCTCGACTGCCCGCTGATGATGGTGCCGTCGACGGGAATGATCTCGCCGGGTCTGACGATGATCTCGTCGCCGACGATCAGATCGGCGGCATCGATCTCGAGCTCTCGACCGTCGCGAACGACCGACGCCTTCTTGGGCGCGAGTTTTAGTAATTTCTCGACGGCGGCAGATGTTTTGCCCTTGGCTCGAGCCTCGAGGTATTTGCCGACGGTGATGAGCGTGACGATCATGCCCGCCGATTCGAAGTAGAGATTGCGGCTGTACTCCTCGACGATCGAAAGCTCACCGTGTCCGAGCCCGTAGCCGATCCGAAACAGCGCGAAGGCTCCGAACGCCGCCGCCGCCATCGAGCCGAGCCCGACGAGGCTGTCCATGTTTGGCGCGCCGCGGAACAGATTGGTGAAGCCGTTGACGTAATACTTGCGGTTGAGGTACATGATCGGCAGCACGAGCAGGAATTGAGCGAAGGCAAACGTCACCGCGTTTTCGACGCCGTCAAACGTCTCGACGATTCCGCGCGGAGTCGGCAACCCGAGCATCGAATGCATGGCGATGTAGACGGTAGGGATCAGGAAAGCGATCGACCACATCAGCCGCCGACGCATTGATTCGATCTCGTCCTCAACGGTCGGTTGAGCGGATCGCTCGACGGTCTTCGATTGAGCGGGAGCTTTGAGCGATGCGCCGTATCCTGCATCGACGACGGCGTTGATGATCTGATCGTTTGAAATGGAGCCGTCGACGTTGACCTGCATGGAGTTGGTTAGGAGATTGACGCTGACGTTATCGGCGCCGACGAGTTTGCCGACCGCCTTTTCGACGCGAGCCGAGCACGCCGAACAACTCATACCCGTGACATTGAAACTGATCTTCATTTGAATCACCCGCGTTTGATTTCGTTGAGGACAAAAAAAATCCTGCCGCTTGCAAAAGGCGACGGTCGACGCTAAAATATTCGCGAGGGAGGTTTTATGATTGAAGCGATTTGAATTTGGTCGAGTATATAACTTCGGACCGGGACCGGCGACGTTGCCGCTCGATGTATTGAAATCGGCGCAGACTGAACTGCTCAACTACGAGGGCACGGGCATGTCGATGATGGAGATCAGTCATCGGTCGCCGACGTACGATCGGTTGCACAATCGGATCAAAGCGGACATCCTGACGCTGATGGGGTTGGGCGACGATTATGATGTGCTGTTCATTCAAGGGGGAGCGTCGTTGCAGTTCGCGATGATCCCGATGAACTTCGCGACGGTCGAGCGCAAAGGCGCGTACGTGTTGAGCGGAGTGTTCTCGTCGAACGCGTACAAGGAGGCGGCGACGCTGGGCGTGGGATCGATCGCGGCGTCGAGCAAGGAAGAAAATTTCCGTCGAGTGCCGACGCAAGATGAGCTGTCGATCGATCCGTCGGCGGCGTACCTTCACATCTGCTATAACAACACGATCTACGGGACGGAGTTTCATTATATCCCCGAGGTATCGGTGCCGTTGATCGCGGACATGTCGAGCGACATGCTGAGCCGACCGTTGGCGTTCAATAAGTTCGATCTGATCTACGCGGGCGTTCAGAAGAATTTGGGACCTGCGGGCGTGGTGGTGGTAGTGGTTCGGCGATCGATGGTTGAGAACATCCGCGCGGATTTACCGACGATGCTCCGCTACGATACATTCATCAAGAAAAACTCGATGTACAACACTCCGCCGGTGTGGAGCATCTACATGGTCGGCAAGGTCGTGCGATGGATCATGGAGCAAGGCGGGCTGGCGTCGATGGCGGAGCGCAATGCTCGGAAGGCGAAACTGCTTTACGATGTGATCGACGGGTCGGACGGTTTCTATCGGGGACATGCGGAGCCGAACAGTCGATCATTCATGAATGTGACGTTCCGCCTGCCGACGGAGGAACTCGAGAAGCAATTTACGGTCGAGGCTGCCGATGAGGGTCTGGTCGGCGTGAAGGGTCATCGCTTGGTTGGTGGCATGCGCGCCTCGATCTACAACGCCATGCCGCTCGAGGGAGCAGAGGCGTTGGCTGACTTCATGTCTCGCTTCCGCCGCGCCCACTGAATTTAATACGAAGGCAATCAAAAACCGCCTGCGCCGTTTGACGCAAGCGGTTCTTTTTATGCCGTTTATCAATCACGCGACCGCATCATAACCGAGCTGCAGTGCGTACATATTCTTCTCAACCGTCGAGGGCGGAACGCGATTGGCGACCGAACGTTTGATCGTATCGAGCTCAACGATCTTCGTCAATTTTACCAGCGCTCCCAATGCCACGATGTTTGCGAACAGAGCCTTGCCCACCTTCTCAACCGCGAGCTTGGTGATCGGAATCTGCACCACGTTCTTCACGTCCGGCACACTCGGCACCAAGTCCGAATCCAACACCAGCACTCCGTTCGGATCCATATCCGCGAAGTATTTGTCCGCCGCCTTCTGCGTCATTGCCAACACGCAATCGGGGTGTTTGACATGCGGGTGAAAGATCGTTCCATCGTCGATGATGACTTCAGACTTCGATGCTCCGCCGCGCGCCTCCGGTCCGTAGGACTGAGACTGCACCGCTTGCTTCCCTTCCGATACGGCTGCTTCCGCCAAGATGATCGCTGCCGTGATGACTCCTTGTCCGCCTGATCCTGAAAGTCTCATCTGTCTTCTCATCGTCGGTTCCTCCTACAAAATCTCTGCTTCTATGTCGCTTGCCTGATATGAACTATAACTCATTCCTCATAGTTTGCATTATACTCAACGGCGATCGATTGTCAAGACTTCATTTCGATGTATACTCGAATGCAATCAATTTTCAACGACAGAACAGGACACCTTCCTGCAGCGAGGGAATCTTGCACTCCACACCGAGCGAGGCGTAAAGCCTTTCAGTGTTTTCGTTGATGAGGAATGGAACATCTGCCCGAGTGTAAGCGTAGTGCCTGAACGCAAACTCGTAGTCCGGACGCAACGATCTTACAAATCTCAACAGCTCCCATGGGTCTTCAATCTTATGGTAGGCACTAAGCGCCAGCTTGGGTTTCCACTTCTTGATCGATTGTGCCGCACCTTTAAGAACATCGAGCTCAGCACCCTCAACATCGAGTTTTATAAAGTCGATGCTCGGCAGATTATGCTCCGCGGCGTACGAATCGAGCGTGACGATCTTGGCAATATCATTGCCTTGAGCGTTGAGATGGCTCGCGCCAATATTTCCTTCGACGTGAGTGTAACTTATTTCGCGATTTGACGAGCCGAGCCCAAGATTTTCGACGGTGAAATTCAGTTGCTTACCCAGAGCGGCGGCGAGCTCAAAATTTTTCTTGTCCATCTCAAAGCCGATGACTTTGCAACCGCGTTCGATAAAACGAGGCGCAGTAGCTCCGTCGCAAGCACCGCCGTCAATAACGATGCTTCCGGGACGCGGAATGAATCCCTCACAAATATATTGAGGAGTATCGGCATAAACAGCGTCGCCAAGCTTGCCGGAAATTCGCGCCATCAAGAAACCGCAGAACACTCGCCGACTTTCCACATCACGTAACGAATTGTAGACCTCGTAGATGTCGGGCATATGGCTCATGTAGTAATCATAATGCGTCGCCATCCAATGGACTTTTGATTGATCGGCGAGCGAAATGATGGGTGCGCTACTCTTGATAAAATGCGACGCCAATTTAAAATCGCTGCCCCAACCGTCGAAGACAAGCACGTATTCGGGCTCGGGCTTAATCGATGCAAAGTCTTTGATCGAAACAATGTCGATGCCGGAAGTATTTTCGATGGTCGACGGAAAGATCGTCACTATGCATTTGATGTTAAACCTTTGAGCTCGCAGAGACTGAACAATCGACAGCAGGTACGGTGTCACGTTGAGAGAGAAGAATGCGCAACCCCCCCCCCTCATTGAGGATCTTATTGATCGTGACGGCGTATCGATTGCTGTGCATATCCGAAACAAATTTGACAAAATCTCTCATGGAATCTCCTCCCAGGATTTTTTTCAACGCCCGCCCGCAATGTCGATCACATGATCATATGCGGTATCGTAGTCGATCGCCTCCGATTGGTAGAACAATCCGATCGGGAACTTCCCTTCGGGACGCTTCTCCTCCGGCAGCTTGTCCCACGCCGCCTTCATCATCGCGTTGTCCCTCATCCACGCCATCATCTCTGCAGGATCGCCCAACTTGTTGCGCCGACCGTACGCCGTCGGACATTGAACCAGCGCCTCTATAAACGAGAATCCCTTGTTGTCGAGCCCCTCGCGAATCATCTTCACCAGGTGCTGAACGTGGAACGCCGTCGACCTCGCCACGTACGTCGCGCCCGCCGCTTGCGCCAGATTGCATGCGTCAAACACTCGATCAACAGAACCGTACGGAGCCGTCGTCGCCCGCTTCCCTATCGGAGTCATCGGCGACGCTTGACCGCCCGTCATTCCGTAGATGTTATTGTTGAACAGCACCACCGTCAGATCGATGTTCCGTCGACAACCATGAATGAAGTGACCGCCACCGATCGCCGTGCAGTCTCCGTCGCCCGTGATCACCACCACGTTGAGCTCGGGACGCGCCAACTTGATACCCGTCGCAAACGGGATCGCTCGACCATGCGCGGTGTGCAGAGTGTCGAAATCCATGTAGCCCGACGCTCGAGACGAACACCCGATCCCCGACACGATGATCGTATTGTCCTGCGTCCAACCGTCCTTGCCCTCGATCGCTTGCACGATCGCCTTCATCGCTATGCCGTTGCCGCAGCCCGGACACCATAAGTGCGGCAGGCGGTTCCGACGGAAATATTTTTCGTAGCTGCGCTCAATCATTGCCGCTCACCTCCGCTACCATTCGATCGATCGCTTCGCCGATCTCCTCCGGCTCGAATATCTGCATGTTGTACTTCGCGCACAAATCGACTCGACATTGACCATTCGCCGCCCGACGCACTTCATTCACCAACTGCCCGTAGTTGAGCTCGACCATCAATATCCCTTTGACCCTCGACGCCAAATCATAAATCGCTTTATCGGCGAAAGGCCAGATCGTTATCAGCCTCAGCATGCCGACTTTGATGCCGCGCTCCCGAGCTTCTCGTACCGCCTCATAGACCGTCCGCGCCGTCCCGCCGAACGACACCACCGCATATTCCGCATCGTCCATGAACAGCTCTTCGACCTTGACGATCTCATCTGCCGCCCGCTCGATCTTTTGGTGCAATCGATTGATCGCGTCCTCCGTCACCTTCGGGCTGCCGACAGGGAATCCCGTCTCGTCATGAATCAAGCCCGTCACATGAATATGATACCCGTCGCCGAAATCCGCTATGTTCGGCACCAGATCATCATCGGGCGCATACGGCTCATAACCTTCCGCCCGCGTCTTCTTCGGCTTGCGACGAGGATATATCTCAACCGCGTCGGGCAGCTCAACCTTCTCACGCAAGTGCCCAACGATCTCGTCCATCAACAGGATCACCGGCGTGCGGAATTGCTCCGCCAGGTTCACGCTCCGCACCGCCAACTCGAATGCCTCTCGCACGCTCCACGGGCTCAATGCGATGATCGGGTGATCTCCATGCGTCCCCCAT
The DNA here is from genome assembly GCA_017477125.1 of Selenomonadaceae bacterium. Classification (GTDB taxonomy): domain Bacteria; phylum Bacillota; class Negativicutes; order Selenomonadales; family Selenomonadaceae; genus Quinella. The sequence goes on along the minus strand of JAFUXN010000083.1, from coordinate 51,898 downwards.
CGTGCTTGCATCACATCGCCTTGGCTCGGCGCCGTCGGTTGCCCCGTCGAAGGTCCAACGCGCTGAACATTTACGATCACCACCGGGATTTCAGCCGCCGCCGCATATCCGATCAGCTCCTGCTTCAAACTGATGCCCGGTCCCGACGACGCCGTCAACACCTTGCGCCCCGCCAGCGACGCTCCCAATACTACGCCCATGCTCGCGATCTCGTCTTCCATTTGGATAAACGTGCCGCCAACTTTCGGCAACATCTTCGCCATGCCCTCGGCTATCTCCGTCGACGGCGTGATCGGGTATCCGCCAAAAAATCTCACGCCCGCCATCAATGCTCCCTCGGCGACCGCTTCATTGCCTTGCATCAATCGCGCTTCACTCATTTCGCGCCCGCCTCCTTCACTCTGTCGACGAAGATCGCATAGTCGGGACAACGCAGCTCACATTGCCCGCAACCTATGCACTTCTCTTGGTCGGCGACGTAAATTTTGCCGAGCGGGTCGAGCGCGAGTATCTGCTTGGGACAAAACGCCACGCAGATGCCGCAGCCCTTGCAGCGCTCGCTCTTGATCGTAAACTCTGCTTTCATAGTTCAAGCCTCCGGCTCTAATAAATTGCTCATAGATACTATAATCATAACCTAATATTGTCAAGCCGATCGAAATGTATACCACGCCCAAAAAAAATTCCGCTCGAGGGCGGATAATATTTTTTACAGTTGAATGCCGCGATCCCATTCGCGGGGCCAAACCCTTTCGGCGATGTCGACGATCGGCTCAACAAGCTCGTCGGCGTTGGCGATCTTGATCACTCGTCGGCGTCCGTCGACCAATGCCGTCTCCAATCTGATCCTCAACGTCCCGATCAGTTCCGCGCGGAGCTCGACCGTTACGTCGTCGCGCTCCTCCTCAACGATCTCCGAACGGATCGCTCCGACCAGTCGATCAAAATGATGTGAGCAACAGCCGATCGGATCGGACGAGAACGGCGGCGGCGAGTCAAACTTCTCCTCGAAGTACGATTGAATGACACGCGTGATCAATCCGATGTGCACCGAACGGAACATCGCGTTGTACACCCGCAACGCCGTCGCGCCGAACTTGAACAACAGATCGTCGGGATATTTTTGATGAAACCGATCACAGTTGAGCGCCAACTGATCAATCGCATCGTCGTAGCCGAGATCGATGAACGATTTTAGATCGATCCGCTCCGTCAATCGATCACGATCCCGAGCGTTGATCGCCGATCTGATCTCCTCGATCGCGACGCTTGGAGTCTCAATCGAAGTCGGCATATTTCTCACCGTAGCCGTAATGATCGATCACATAATCCAAATCTTTGTCGCCGCGCCCGCTCAAATTGACCAGGATCGAGCCCGTGCCCATCTGCTTCGCCAACTTCATCGCGTACGCCACCGCATGCGAACTCTCGAGCGCGGGGATTATGCCCTCGTACCTCGACAGTTTGAAGAACGCATCGACCGCGTCCTCGTCGCTCGCCACTTCGTACTTCACTCGACCGACGTCGCGCAGGAACGCGTGCTCGGGTCCGACCGACGGATAATCCAAACCGCTCGCGATCGAGTACACCGGCGCGGGATTTCCCTCGGCGTCCTTCAACATGATGCTGTCGAAGCCATGCATCACGCCCTCGGTGCCGTAGCTCATCGACGCCGCGTGATCGCCCATCTCCTTGCCTCGACCAAGCGGCTCAACGCCCACTATGTCGACGGGATCATTGACGAACGGCAGGAAGAATCCGATCGAGTTCGAACCGCCGCCCACGCACGCCGTCACCACGTCGGGCAGGAAACCCATCATCTCTTGGAACTGCTCACGCGCCTCGACGCCCACCACGTATTGAAAATCGCGAACCATCATCGGGAACGGGTGCGGTCCGACGGCGGAGCCTATGCAATAGATTGTCGTCTCGTAGTTCTGCAGGTAATCTTCGAACGCCGCATCGACCGCTTCCTTCAACGTCTTGAGCCCCGTCGAAACCGGGACGACTTCCGCGCCGAGAATCTTCATGCGCGCGACGTTGGGAGCTTGCTTTGCGATGTCGACTTCGCCCATGTAGATCGTGCAGTCGAGCCCGAAGAACGCCGCGGCGGTAGCCAACGCCACGCCATGTTGACCCGCGCCGGTCTCTGCGATGATCCTCTTCTTGCCCATGAATTGAGCCAACAGACCTTCGCCCATGCAATGGTTGAGCTTATGCGCGCCGGTGTGATTTAAATCCTCGCGCTTGAGGTAAATCTGACAGCTGCCGAGTTTGCGCGACAGAGTTTTGCAGTGATAGACGGGCGTCGGGCGACCTTGAAACTCCTTACGGATTCGACGGAGCTCGTTGATGAAGTCCGACGAGTGGCAGATCGTTTGGTAGGCGTGAGTGATCTCCTTGAACGCCGGGATCAATTGCTCGGGCAGGTACGCGCCGCCGTATTTGCCGAACCGACCGTCGGCATCGGGATATTGTTTGAGGTAACGACTGAAATCCATGATGTTGCTCCTCTCAATTGGGATTACTCATTATCGACCATCGATCGCCGCTTGTCAATCAAAAAACAAATTACGCTCGGGCGTCACTCAAAGTATGGCTCGATGTCGAAGTCGCTCTCAATATAAACTCCGCCCACCTGCATGTCATTCCAAACCAACAAGTCACCGCGCCTGTGATGGTAGATTTGGATAAGAGTACCATCAACGTCCTGCAACAGGCGCTCGGGCTCAAGTCCGGGAATGTGTTTTACCAGCGCCGCGCACTGCCTGTGGAATATGTCCTCGTCGGGTTGGTTGCAAATCGAATAGTTATAAGCATACTCTTTCATTGGGAGCATTCCTGTTCAAGCGTCATTCGAAGTACGGATCAATGTCGAAATCGCTGTCGATGTACAATGCCCAAGTATCGCGATCATTAACAACTTTGATCTCTCCACGCTTGTGTTGATAGATTTGGATAAGAGTACCATCAACGTCCTGTAAGAGGCGCTCGGGCTCAAGTCCGGGAATGTGCTTCACCAGCGCCGCGCACTGCCTGTGGAATATGTCTTCGTCAGGCTGATCGCACACGTTATAGCTGTATGCATATTTTTTCCGTGTCACCACAGAGAAGAACTCCGCTTCGAGCGCAAGGCACAGCGCATGATAGATCGGCAGATGAAATTCTTGGATCGTGTGAGCGTGATCAGCCGGCGCATTGATCGATACGTCGACTATCGACGCCATCTTGCCGCCCGTCCGTCCCGTCAGCCCGATCGTCTTGATGTTCATCGCCGCCGCCACCTCAAGCGCGTAGATCACATTCGCCGAGTTGCCCGACGTCGAGATCGCTATCAACACATCGCCCGCTCGCCCCAAACCCAATAACTGTTGAGCGAAGATCAGATCGGGCGCCTTGTCGTTCGAATACGCCGTCATCAACGCAGTCTCTCCCACCAACGAGATCGCAGGGATCGTTCCTTGCAAATTACTCTTGAGATATTCTGCATGCGACGGAAATTTTTGATCGATCCGCGCGGAGATCAGCGGAGCAAACCGCTCGATCGGTCGCGGCAGGATAAAGCCCTTCATCAGCTCGCCCACGATGTGTTGAGCGTCGGCAGCACTGCCTCCGTTGCCGCATGTTATCAACTTCCCTCCCGTTCTGATCGATCCGATCATCAGCTCGAGCGCATATTCGATCGAGCGTCGGCAACATTCGAGCGTCGGGTACCTCTCGATCAGCTCGTCGATTTTCATCAGCGTCAAGTCTTTGATGGCAATCGCCCCCTACTCACTCAAAAATTTTATGATCTCGTCCCAGTGATTGATCATCGCATCTCGCAACCCGTTGAAGTAAATTCGAACGCAACCGTCCGTCGACACAAATGAGCCCGCTCCATGCTCAAACCACTCGTCGCGATCAAAATTCATCGGCTCGGCATAAGCGTCGTTCATCAGATGAGCAAACACCCGAAATTCATTGTCCGTCACCAAATGCGCCTTGCCGACCTTCGACGTGTCATATCGATTGATGATCACGATCCGACGCCCCGAACCATGCATCTCCGTCATTCGGATCAGCAAATTGTTCAGGTACACGTCATTGCACGAGTAGCCCGCTATCAGCAGCCCGCTGTTGTTGACCAACGCATTCTGCAACTCGCAGAGGTACGCCGCATAAGGGTACGCAAACAATAATTTATCGGGCTTCTTCGTCCCAATCAACATCGGATCGTTGAACAGTATGTCGCCCGCCTGGTTCCTGTCGACCACGCCAAAACTGATCTGCCAATGAGATTTCGCCCGCTCATAGCTCGTGTATTTGTAAGCGTCGAACTCCGATTCGAGCAGCGCATGCTTGTTTGGATCGTCTTCGGGGATCGCTTGAGCGAAGTAGATGCAACCGTGCAGATGCATGATCCGCGATCGCTCGCCCGCGTCCCTCAACAGACTCGGTTGAAATCTGCCGGCAAGATCGTAATCGGATTCAAGGCTCATCACAGGCTCGGGCTCTCCAAATCCGTCGACGTACCTGCCTTCAAAAATTTGATTCAAACACGTGTCATAGTTCAAAGTGACGACGTCCCACGGCAACTTGTCGGCGGCATAATTCATCGCATCGACGAAGAAGTTGCGGCTCCTCGCCCGAATGAATTTCTGTTCGTACTCGTATATCTTATCGCCCGCACTGTTCAACAGTTCCAAGTGCGCCTCCGCCAATTGCGCCAACGAAAATCTCTCAAACTCCCGATTGACGTCGGCGAATGCGTTCAACGACGTCGAGCCGCTCATCTTCATCGACACCAAAACCTCAACGCCGTTCATGATGTCCTCGAAACTGACGTGTCTAATCCCGTCGAGCGATGTCAATGTCGAATGTATCTTCCCGATCAGTTCATTGCGTTCGATCAGATAAGCGGTGAGCAATCGAGCGTCGAGCCCGCCGATGTCGAGCGTGGCGCCCGCTCCGAGCAGCGCCGTGATCCTTCTGTCGACCACTCGTCAAACCTCCTCACAAGTGCCGATACTGATCCGCCGTCTCCTTGGGAGCATAGTTGATGTATTCGCTCGACGCGTCGGGGCGCTGCTTGAAATCCTCCAGCGACTTGCGCGAGTCCACATCGAGCGTCGGATCGTAGTAGTCCGACGTCCGAACGTGCTTCTCAAAATTATATTTTCGTCGAGTGTCCTTCTGATCGATCTGATAGACGAACACAAACATCAGCGTGCACACCAACATCAACAGCGCGGTTTCGAGCGAGAGATCGCCGCCGAGTATTTTGCCGACGCCGTTGAACGCGAACAGCCACGCCAATGCTCCGCTCGCTCCTCCTGAGCAGAAACCGTTGATCAAAATCATTTCGAGCATCGTCATCGTCATCACTCCTCCGGCTCGACGTCTCTCAATAACTCCTCAACGTAATTCGGCAACGAAAACGAGCCGCGATGCAATTTCGTATTGTAGTATCTCGTCGCGATCCCCAATCGATCCCAACCGTCGAAGTCCGCATCGTTGATCGGGTGGCGCGCCTTCGAGGCAAATCCGAACAGCCAATGCCCCGACGGATATGTCGGAATGTGCAACTGATACACGCGACTGATCGGGAACGATGAGACGATCCGCTTATGAGCCCGTTGCATGGCGATCGCATCGTTGACGTAGAACGGATTTTCATGCTGATTGACCATGATCCCGTCCGCGCGGAGTGCCTTGAAACAATTGCCGTAGAACTCTTTGGTGAAGAGACCTTCGCCCGGACCGAACGGATCGGTCGAATCGACGACGATCAGATCGTAAGCATCAACGCATCGACGTACGAACTTGAGCCCGTCCTCAATGTGGATCGTCACGCGCCGATCGTCGAGCCCGATCGCCGTCTGCGGCAGATACTCCCGACATGCCTCGATGACCATCTCATCAATCTCGACCAGATCGATCGTCTCAACCGTCGAGTATTTCAGTAACTCTCGAGCCGTGCCGCCGTCGCCTCCTCCGATCAGCAGTACGTTTTTGATCGACGGGTTGACGCACATCGGCACGTGCGTGATCATCTCGTGATAGATGAACTCGTCCTTTTCGGTCAGCATCATGCAACCGTCGAGGATCAGAAATCGCCCGAAGTCCTTCGACTCGAATATGTCTATCCGTTGAAACTCGCTCGTCGCGCTGAACAGTTGCCGCTCAACTTTGATCGACAGCTTCACTCCGGGCGTGTGCAGTTCAGAAAACCATAACTCCATCGCCATCACTCCTTCGGTCGAGTATATCACTTGCAATGTCGGCAGGCAAACTGTTAAAATATGCGCCGATAATCCGATGGGAGGAATCATGATGCAATCAATTATTAGGGATATCAACTTGGCGCCGAGCGGTCGAGACAAGATCGATTGGGTCAAAAATTTTATGCCGGTGATGTCGGCGATCGATCGCGAGTTCAGCGTGTCGAAGCCGCTGGCGGGCAAGCGGTTGGCGGTCACTCTGCATGTCGAGGCGAAGACCGCTTACATGGTCGAAGTGTTCAAGCGGGCGGGAGCGGAAATTGTGCTCACCGGTTGCAATCCGTTGTCGACGCAAGATGATGTGGCGGCGGCTCTCGCCGAGGCGGGCATCCTTGTCTATGCCGTGCACGGCTGCACGATGGAGGAGTACGACGATTATCTGAGCCGCGCGCTCGATTTTGAGCCTGATATCATCATCGACGACGGCGGCGATCTCACGAGCATGATCCATACCAAGAGGCGCGATGTGCTCAATCGGATCATAGGCGGCTCGGAGGAGACGACGACGGGCGTCAAGAGATTGCATGCGTTGGCGAAGCGCGGCGAGCTCGAGTTCCCGATGATTGCTGCGAACGATGCGTACTGCAAATATCTGTTCGATAATCGGTACGGGACTGGTCAATCGACGTGGGACGGGATCATGCGCACGACCAATCTGGTGGTGGCGGGCAAGACGGTGGTGATCGCGGGCTACGGCTGGTGCGGCAAGGGCGCGGCGATGAGAGCCAAAGGCTTGGGCGCGAACGTGGTGGTGACGGAAGTTGATCCGATCAAAGCGATCGAAGCGGTGTTTGACGGTTTCAGAGTGATGCCGATGGACGAGGCGGCGAAGATCGGCGACGTGTTCCTGACGTTGACGGGCGACAAAGATGTGATCGTCGGGCGTCATTACCCGTCGATGAAGAACGGAGTGTTGCTCGCCAACGCGGGGCACTTCGATGTTGAGGTGAACATTCCTGAGCTTGAGGAAATGTCGGTGTCGCGTCGGCGGGTGCGCAACAATGTTGAGGAGTTCCTGCAGCCCGACGGTCGGAAGATATATCTGTTGGCGGAGGGGCGGCTGGTGAATCTGGCGTCGGGCGACGGGCATCCGGCGGAGATCATGGATTTGTCGTTCGCGGTGCAGTTCTTCAGTGTGTCGTACATCTTGCACAATCATGGCAAGCTCGAGAATAAGGTATATGTGATCCCCGAGGAGATCGACAAGAAGATAGCGGAGCTCAAACTTGAATCGATGGGCGTGAAGATAGATGAGTTGACCGAGGAGCAGCGTGCGTACCTTGAGTTTTAATCGGTAGGGCGACGGTGGAAAAAATCAAAGCGCAACGGTTGGGGCGACGATGTAAAAAAGGGCGCCCGCCTACCGATGGGGCGGCGCGCCCTGATTATGATCAGAAGCTCAACAGTTGGGGCGACGGTGGAAAAAGGGGCGCCCGCCTCTCGCTCGAGGCGGCTCGCCCTGCCCATGGTCTATAGCTCAACGATTGGGGCGACGATGAAAAAATGGGCGACCGCCTCTCGACGGGGGCGGCTCGCCTTGCCCATGATCAGAAGCTCAACGATTGGGGCGACGGTGAAAAATCGGGCGACCGCCTCCATAATGGGGCGGCTCGCCCTGATCATGATCAGAAGCTCAACGGTTGGGGTAACGGTGTAAAAAAGGGCGCCCGCCTCTCGATGGGGGCGGCTCGCCCTGCTCATGACCAGCGGCTCAACGGTTGGGGCGACAGTGGAAAAAGGGCGCCCGCCTCTCGATGGGGGCGGCTCGCCCTGATCATGATCAGCGGCACAACGGTTGGGGCGACGGTGAAAAAATCGGGCGCCCGCCTCTCGAATGGGGCGGCTCGCCCTGATCATAAGCGGAGGCTCAACGGTTGGGGCGACGGTGAAATTTAGGGCGCCCGCCTCGGCATGGGGCGGCTCGCCCTGATCATAAGCGGAGGCTCAACGGTTGGGGTAACGGTGTAAAAAATGGGCGCCCGCCTCCCGAATGGGGCGGCTCGCCCTGCTCATGGTCAGCGGCACAATGGTTGGGGCAACGATGAAAAAAAGGGCGCCCGCCTCCCGATGGGGGCGGCTCGTCCTGATCATGGTCGACGGCTCAACGGTTGGGGTGACGGGTGAAAAAATCGGGCGCCCGCCTCCCGATGGGGGCGGCTCGCCCTGATCGTGGTCGGCGTCTCAACGGTTGGGGTGACGGAGGAAAAAGGGGCGCCCGCCTCCCTAATGGGGCGGCTCGCCCTTCTTCTTCAACCATCGATAAATTTTTTGAGCTCGACCGATACTTTAAGGGCATCAGTGAGGAAGAGGGCGCGTCCGCCTACTGAGCGGGCGGTGCGCCCGACCTCTTTAATGCGAACTAAATTTTTTAGGCAGGAGATTGTTTTGATGAGCAAGATTTTGATCAAGGGCGCGAAGGTGCTCTGCGCGGAAGGCTCGGTTGATGTTGCCGACATTTTGATCGTCGACGATCGGATCGCAACGATCGGATCGGTTGGCGAGAGCGCCGACGCGACTATCATTGACGGTCGGAACAAATTTGCGACGCCGGGACTGGTCAATGCGCACACCCATGCGTCGATGACGTTGTTGAGGAGTTATGCCGACGACCTTGCGTTGATGGATTGGCTCAACAATCATATCTGGCCAATCGAGGCGAAGATGGAGCGCGCCGACATTTATTGGGGCGCGGCGTTGGCGGCGGTCGAGATGATCAAGTCGGGGACGACGGCGTTCGCCGACATGTACGGACCATGCATGGAGGAGGTTGCGAAGGTCGTTGACGAGAGCGGCATGCGCGGCGTGCTGTGTCAAGGGCTGATAGGCATCTTCGACGGCGACAGGAGATTGGACGCGGGGACGGCGCTGTTCAACGAATGGCATGGGAAGGCGAACGGACGAGTGACGGTGATGTTCGGACCGCATGCCGTCTACACCTGCCCGCTCGATTATCTGAAGAAGATCGCGGATACGGCGTCGAAGTGCGGCGCGGAAATCCACATGCACATGAATGAGACGCTCGACGAGATCAACGGTTGCCTCAAGGAGCATGGCAAGCGCCCGTTCGAGGTGGTCAACGAGACGGGGCTGCTCGATCTGGGAATGTTGGCGGCTCATTGCGTGCACTTGAGCGATGCGGAGATCGATCTGATGGTCGAAAAGAAGGTACGCGTGGCACACAACCCGGGCTCGAACATGAAAATCTCGAGCGGCATCTGTCCGATCCGTAAATTGATCGAGCGGGGGCTGGTGGTAGGCGTGGGCACCGACGGCGCATCGAGCAACAACAATCTCGACATGCTTGAGGAGATCAGATTGGCGACGTTGTTGAGCAAGGTGTCGACGATGGATCCGTTGTCGATACCAGCGCTCGAGACGCTCAAACTCGGCACGCTCAACAGTGCGAAGGCGATCGGGCTCAAGGACGTGGGCGAGCTGCGCGAGGGGCTCAAGGCAGATATCGTGTTGTGGGACATGAGCGGCGCGGATTGGCAACCGAATTACAATCCGATCTCGCTGTTGGCGTACTCGGCTCAATCGTCGTCGGCGGACACGGTGATCGTCGACGGTCAAGTGCTGATGGAGGGACGTCAATTGAAGACGCTCGACGAGGAAAAGATCATCGCCGAGTTCAATGCCTGCTTCAAACGCTTGACCGGCAATTGAGCCGACGGCGGCAAAAAAATTGGGGCTCCGCGCGGAGTCCCTTTTATTATTTTCGAGAGGCGACCTTGGCACACTGCCCGTCCAACCTCTGACTTATGAGCCGTTGCAGATCATAAGCATTCGCCCGAGGCAGTTGCCGCTCATCTTTGCGCTCCTCATCGATCGGCTCATCGCTCGGCTCATCGCTCGGTTCATTGATCGGAGCGTCATCGATCGGATCGTCGATCCCATTATCGATCTGATCTTCGAGCCGATCATCAACGGCAGGCTCGACGGGCGGCGGTTCGATCTTGTCTCGATGCCAACCAAGGAACTTCGCAACCTCATCGTCCGTCCACGTTGAGCGCCCGCCTCCCAACATCTCAACGAGCTTCTCATAAACATCGCGAGCCGCCTCATCGGAGCAGAGCAAGCACACGTCCGACTCGCGCCCAAATTTTTCTTGAAACCAATCGCAGTAGTCAACATATTCCTCGCACGCCTGGCTCTTCTCGCCGTACGGTCTCATCAGTTTGAATCGAGCGCCGTCATATTCGTTCGTCCAAATGCGCCCGCCTTCGATCTCTATCAAATATTTTTTCATGTCACACCTGCGATAATTTCTGCCGATAAATTTTCCCCTTGAACTCGCCCTTGAAATCATCTTCAGAGCCTGCCGCATATTCGATCGTGTTCGGGTCGACCTTCCTCACGTACACGCCCGCATCATCATCTTCCGACACGTCCTCATCGTCGAGCACGCAACGCACCATTGACACCTGCTCGATCGGCAAATTATTCTTCAATGCCCGCGGCGTCGTCGTGTAGTAGATTTCAAAGTCAGCTTCGTCGGCGCTCGTGAAGTACGCCCATTCTCCATACTTCACCTCTCGCCCGATACGCACCGTGAACGTCTGCCCGTCCGCGCCCGCGTCGCCCAAGAAGTATTGGAACTTCACCTCGTCGTCTCGATCCACGTTCTTGTTGTTGATCTTGATGTCCTTGCCGCCTTTTCGACAGCGCAACAATCCGAACGCCACGCCCGTCTTGCCCGTCCGTTGACGATCGAGCATCGACGGATCGAGCGCCGAAGCCTCGTCACCCATGCCCAACGGTTGGTGCAAGATGAATGTCCCCGACGTGTCCTTGTCCTGACCGCTGTCGGCTTTGATATTCTCCGCCAGCTTGCCCTCCTCCTGCTTGATGAACTCGTCGAACAGCGTCTTGACCACTGCCGAGCGGCACGAGTTGCCCGCCAAGAAGATGTGGATCGGATAGACCGCCTTGCCCTCGAATGCGCTGTACATCGATTGGAAAAAGTTTTCGACGCCCACACGTATGCGCTCTTCAATCCGCTTCTCCAACCTCTTGACATCAACGTTGAGCTTGACACCGAGCGTGTAACTGTCGTTGTTCTTAGCCCTCGAGAACAGCGTGACGGGCATGGCGTCCTCGCCGAAACTTTTGATCTCGTCGGTGTGCTCCCAGATCGGACGGAGCTTCTCCGCCAATATCCGATTGTTCATGTGCGACGACGCATCTTTCGTTCGACTGACCAATGTCTCTGCTCCCGCGAACAGCTCACAGCCCGGCGGCAACGCGAACGGTATTTTATTTTTGCGCATGATGTCGATGTTGTCTTTATAGACTTCATAGGCAAGCAGCTCGAGAATGTTCTCGCCGCCGAGCAATATATCACCGTTGAACCCGAACTGATCAATGACGAAGTTTCGACGCTTGTTCTCGGGAATGTACTCGATGCCGAAATCGAAATCGGTCGTGCCTCCGCCGAAGTCGAATACGCCGTACGCAATCTTATCGCCGATCCGTTTGGGCTCGAGCCCGAAACATTCAAGCGCACTGATCGCATACGCCGCCGGCTCGCTCGCTCCAAGGTACACTCTGAAGTGTTTCATCATCTGCTCGTCGGCTTGCAACGCGGGCGGCAACGATTTCCTCAACCCGCGCTCGAAACTCGCTCTGATGTGCTCGCGCACGTCCTTCCGATAGTTGACGGGGTATGACAAGATGTAATCGAGATAAATTTTGTGGTGCATATTGTTGATGTAGAGACCCAGATAATATGCGTAGAGCTCGATCGGATCGAAATCGCCGCCGTCTATCGATTGCGTCTCGAGGTAGGGCTTGATGTCCTGCGTGACTCCCGACAGGTCTTTGAGGATCGGATAACTCTGCTCGTCCTTCGCCCACTGCTTGAGCTCGTTGAACACCGAATTATAAACGGAACTGCCGACGTCGGCTTTGAAGATCGCCTCGGCGGCTTGGTGGCTGACGGTGACCTGATCCCATTCGGTGAACGGACGACCGACGCGCGCACGGTAGGCGTCGAGGAACGAGTTGATATCGCGGAGCTCGATGGCGGTCGGGTTCTCGAAATCCTTCATGGTAGGAGCTTTGGAGTAATCGCCCTTGCCGATCCTCAACATGCGAGCGTCGCCGTCTCGACACACCACGATCGTCGACTTGGTACCGAAATCGATCGCGCACAGTCCATGCAAGCGGACGTCCATCTGCGGCGGGCGCGCGACCAGCATTTCATCTTGAGGGAGATCGATTTCGATGTCGCCTTCGCGAGCGGGCTCAAACAAATCCCAGTGCCCTCTGTTGATGTCGGTCAAGATGCGTTCGTCGTAGGGCTGGATGTTGGCGCGCTTGTGATCGCAATTGAGCAGTTCGGTTTTGAGCGCGCCGACCGAGCCGGAGTATTGTTTGGAGCCGTCGAGCACGGCGTTGAGAGTTCCCTTGATGTCGAAGTCGTAGCCGAAGACGGTTTCGGTGAAGGCGCCACTGAGGACGTCGGCGGAGAAGTGTGCGCTGTCGAAAGTGATCGTCTCGTCCTCGACGGTGATATACTCCTCGAGCGTCGGGTAATCGTTGATGAGATCGCTGAAAAATTTCTCCTGTCTGGCTTTCAAACCTTCGGGCATCAGTCCGAGCTTGATCCAAGAGAAGAAGGAATCGAAGTAGCTCATCGCTGCCGCGTTCTTCCCCCTCAACCGATAGATCGGCACCAACGTCGCTGTGTAAGTACAGTTCCCCGGGCAGTTTCCGCATTCATTTCCCCGACGGCAGTTATTGCTGGCATCATACCAGTAGCTACAATCAGACCCTTCTTTTATTCCTACGATGATATTACTTCTGTGGCTTACGTTTTTGCAGAAGGTTAAATTGCCCGAACCGTCCAGATAGGGATTTCCTTTGCCTTTTCCAAAAGTCTTTTCGACCTCCTGAAAAGTTAAAAAGGAAAATTTAAATCCCTCACGCTCAAAGCATTTAAAATTCTTGATCGCTCGATTGTCAAAGGAAGAATTACACTGAAAGACGGGCAGGTCTCTGTCCTCCATGCGGGGGAAGAGCCCCGAGACTTCTCTGTCGAACCAAACCTTTTTGTTCTTAAACAGGACGAAGCGCTTGTCGGCGACGGGCGCAATGTCGTCCTTCAACGCCGCAAGGTCACGAGCGATCTTCTCGCCCATCGCCACCGCCGAGTCCGTAAAGATGTGGTTAAACTGTATTTTGTTCACCCGCACCGCGCTCAGCCTCGACGGTCTGTTCTTCGGCAACTCAATCATCATCAATCATCCTCCCTCAACCCACGCGCACGACGCTCTTCCTGATCACGTCACCGTTGTAGTTGTTCCGATACCCCCGAAGGTACACCTCGATCACTTTGCCTTGCGCCCGACTGCGCGGTCCCTCCGTTTGGAAGTCCGAATCAAATTGATCGCCCTCATCCACTTGCAGGATCGCATAAATGTCTTTCTCCTTCGTCGAGTTCACCAGCTCAACACAGTACTCAAAGATGTCCCACAGAATTTCAGCGTCCTCACGCCGCCCGCTCCTCATGCATTCGTTTGTCACGTCCCACAACGTTGCGAGCGATTTCGGTTGAGCACCGCCGCAGATGAACGACGTGAAATCATCTTCGTGAGCAAACACGCCCGTCTGCAATATCTGCCGAGCATGCGCGCCCACCTCTTGATACCGTTGAAATAATTCCCAACCGCGTTCGAACCGTTGAGCCGATTGCTCCCGCACGCGCTTGAGCGTTCCCTGCAGACTGCTCTTCTCCTGCTCGAGCCGACGATTCTCAGCGCGGAGCCCTTCGATCTCCGACATAAGTTTCTTCGACCGTTGATCGATCTTCGAAAGCATGCCTTTCAATCGCCCGCGCAATTCTTGTACTTCCTCCCGCGCCTTGTTCAGGCGACGCGCCGTCAATGTCTCATGCTCGTCCATACTTTCCTCCCGTCATTGCTCCGCCGCCGACTTCTCAAGTGACGTCATATTCGTCATCATCGCGTCGAGCTCATCATTGAATTGCTTCATCTCCTCAAACAGCTCCCTAATGTCGTTGAACTGCTTCTGTATCTCGCGCTTGGAACCCTCAAGGTCGTCAATGTCGACCAAGATCGGCAAATCCACGTCGAGCGCCTTCGAGATCATGATCAGCAACGGCAGTGAGATCACTTTGCTCGCCGACCCGCTCTCGATGTGCGACAGATAATTTTTGTTGATGTGCACCGCCTGCGCCAAGTCCGCTTGCGTCATTCTCCTCAGCTTGCGGAAGTATGCGATCCTCAATCCGATGCACTGCACTTCTCTGATGTAATTCTCTCGATTGTCCACCTCTCTCACCTCACCATGATTTTAGCACAATCCGCCTCTCAAATCGTGTACCTATTAGACGTATTTGTTGACCGAATAGCTGAACTCAACTCGCTCGAAATTTCGTCGACGATCGAAGCCGTCCTGCCGACGCCCAAAATTTTTACGTTCAAGGGCTTGCAATTTTTTTCGAGCGCGCTATGATTAATAAGATTGTCGAATCTAATTGAGGTGATGTAAAAAATGGATCAACCCGTGACGACTAACCCGTTCGTAATCATGCTGATCAACATGACGATCGTGTTCATCGTGCTCGTTTCGTTGAGCTTCCTAATCAGGCTCATTCACTACTGCGATCCCACCAAAGTCAAGGAAACTCCCGCCGAAGAGCCCAAGGCTGTCGCGCCGCCTCCTCCGCCGCCCGTTGTCGAGCAACCCGTTGAGGAGGGCATTCCCGAGGAGGTCATTGCGGTGATCTGCGCGGCGATCAGCACTTACGGTTATTCTGTCGGTCAAATACATTCCATTCGCCCCGTTCACAACAACCACGCTTGGGAGCATTCGGTTACCTATCCGAACACGCGCTTGACACATTAAATTCTCGACGAAAGGAGCATTCTCATTGGAATTATTTAATGCATTCGCCGTTTCGCTCGAGTCGGTGTGGCTCGACAGCGGCTTTTACTCATTTACACTCGGCAACGGAATCATGATTGCCGTCGGACTTCTGCTTTTGTACATGGCATTCGTCAAGGAGTTCGAGCCGCTGTTGCTCGGACCGATCGCGTTCGGTTGTATTCTGGCGAATTTCCCGCGCACGGGCTTCTTCGACGAGATGAATTTGATGCTGGCGATCAACTTCGGCATCAAGTATGAGATATTTCCTCCGCTGATCTTCTTGGGCATCGGCGCGATGACAGACTTCAGCCCGTTGCTGGCTCGTCCTTCGACATTGTTGTTGGGAGCGGCGGCGCAGATCGGAGTATTCGTTGCGCTGGTCGGAGCGATGTTGGTAGGTTTCGACGTGAAGGAAGCGGCGGCGATCGGAATCATCGGCGGCGCGGACGGTCCGACGTCGATCTATCTGTCGACAAAACTGGCGCCGCACTTGTTGGGCGCGATCGCGGTGGCGGCGTACTCATACATGTCGCTGGTGCCGTTGATCCAACCGCCGGTGATGCGCGCGTTGACGACCAAGGCGGAGCGAGAGATCGAAATGCAAGAGCTGCGTCCCGTGACGAAATTCGAGCGCGTGATGTTCCCGATCGTCTCGACGATTTTCATCAGCCTGTTGCTTCCGCCGATTGCGGCGCTGCTCGGCTGCTTGATGCTCGGTAATCTGTTCAGAGAGTCGGGCGTGACGGATCGTCTGTCGGATACGGCGCAGAACTCGTTGTGCAACATCGTGACGATCTTCCTGGCGACGGGCACGGGCATGACGATGAACGCGCACGACTTCTTGAGAGCCGACACGATTTTGATCATCTGCTTGGGTCTGGTGGCGTTTATCGGCGGCACGGCGGGCGGCGTGATCTTCGGCAAGATCATGTGCAAGATGACGGGCGGCAAAGTCAATCCGTTGATCGGCTCTGCGGGCGTGAGTGCGGTTCCGATGGCGGCGCGCGTGTCGCAGGTCGAGGGCATGAGAGCAAAGCCGGGCAACTTCCTGCTGATGCATGCGATGGGTCCGAATGTCGCGGGCGTTATCGGCACGGCGGTGGCTGCCGGCACCATGCTTGCGATGTTGAAATAAATTTCGATTGAGATGCAAATGATTGGGGGCTCCGCGCGGAGCTCCTTTTTTGATCCAAAAAATGTCACTCGTCGGGCGACAAAATCATGAAGGCTGTGCATTATAATGCCGAACGCGAAGAAGGATTTTCGAGCGTCGCGTTGAAGATTTTATACCATAGTTAGTGTTCAATTCGAAGGAGGTCGATTGCAATGAGGAGGGTCATGTTTGTCCTCGCGTTGCTGTGCGTGTTGAGCCTGGGCTCGATCGCGCAGGCGAGGCAGCCTTATCCCGAGTACTGGAACGGCGACAGGAATTTCCCGCTCGTGTGGGGGCATGACGGTACAGCTTTCTACATCGACAGAAATTCGATCGAGATAAGTCGTCAGAGCGATACGGTTCTCGTTGCCGCCATCAATGTTTTGTCGGTTGATGAGCGCGGCACCGAATATCGTTCAAATGTCACCGGCAAGAGATTTCATGGCGCTCGGAAATGGAGGCGAGAGAAATCCAACGAGTATCTGACCGTGTTCGACAATGTTTTCTACGCGAGATATTAAATGCTTGAGAGGAGAATGGATATGGCAAACGTTAATGACCTTGATGAACTAAAGTCCGCCGAGGATTTGGACAGGTACCGCGGCAATTACAGCGAGTCGGGTTTGTGGGACAAGGTGACGGGTTGCGTGAAGAGCGCCGGGCTCACTCTGATCTATGAGGCGCTGTTGCTCTACTACGTGGCGCAGAAGCCCAACTGTCCGATGAGAGTGAGGGCGGCGGTCTACGGTGCGCTGGGAATGTTTATTTTGCCGTTCGATCTTATTCCCGATATGATCCCCGTCATAGGCTACACGGACGACGCGGCGGGATTGATGTTCGCGTTGGGTGTGGCGCACATGTTCATCGACGACGAAGTCAGAGCGCTGGCTCGCAATCGCATCGATGAGATCTTCGGATACGGCACTTCGGATAATCTTGACTGACGAGAACAACTAATCTCATCCCATACACATAACGCCGTGCGCAATGACGCGCGGCATTTTTTATTCGCCGATCGTTGAGAGTTGATGTATAATCCATGGGCGTGTGCTTGAAATAAATTTTATGTTGGAGAGATGAGCATGAAAAAAATTTTGGCGGTCGACGGCATTTCGGCGAAGGGCATTGAGCTTCTGCGCGCGGAGTTTGAAGTTGACGTGCGAGACAAGATCAGCCATGAGGAGCTGCTCGAGATCATTGCGGATTACGATGCGTTGATGGTTCGATCGGCATCGAAGGTGAGCGCCGACGTGATCGAGCGTGCGGAGAAGTTGAAGATCATAGGGCGAGCGGGCGTGGGCGTCGACAACATTGATCTGAATGCGGCGACGGCGCGCGGGATCATAGTGATCAACTCGCCGGGCGGCAACACGATCGCGGCGACCGAACACACGTTGGCGATGATGCTGTCGATGTCGAGGCATATCCCGGCGGCGAATCAGAGCGTGCACGAAGGGCGTTGGGATCGTAAGAAATTTGTGGGCGTGGAGCTCAAGGGCAAGACGCTCGGAGTGATCGGCATGGGGCGGATCGGAGCGGGCGTTGCGAAACGAGCGATCGCGTTCGGCATGAAGGTCATCGGATATGATCCGTATCTGAGTGAGGAGCGTGCGAATGATCTGGGCGTCAAGGTAGGCGCGTTCGACGAGCTGATCGAGAGCTCGGACTTCATCACGGTGCACATGCCGTTGACTCCCGATACCAAAAACATGATCGCGATGCCGCAGATGAAGCGCATGAAGTCGGGCGTGCGTCTGATCAATTGTGCGCGCGGAGGGATCATCAACGAACAGGATTTGGCGACGGCGCTCAACGAAGGAATTGTGGCGGGCGCGGCGATCGATGTGTTTGTCGACGAACCGATTCCGAGCGATCACCCGTTGATCGGGAGCAAAAATGTGGTGCTGACTCCGCATTTGGGAGCGTCGACCATTGAGGCGCAGATTGGCGTGTCGCTCGACGTCGCAGAAGGGATCCGCGCGGCGCTCAACGGTGAACCGGTGTCGACGGCGGTGAACATGGCGTCGGTGTCTCAACAGGTGATGAGGATCATCGCGCCGTATCTCCACTTGGCTGAACGGTTGGGCGGAACGATCTGTGCGCTCGCCGAAGGAGCGATCAAGAAGCTCGAGGTGACATACAACGGCGAGATCACCGAGGTCAATACGGGGCTGCTGACGACGGCGGTGGTCAAGGGCATGCTCAATCCCGTGCTCGAAAAAGAAGTGAACTACGTAAACGCGCCGATGCTCGCCAAGGAGCGCGGGATCAAGATCACAGAGGTGAAGCACAAGGAGAGCTCGGACTTTGCGAATCTGATCACGGTGACGGCGCATTCGAAGGGCGCGAGTTGCACGGTGAAGGGGACGCTGTTCGGAGCGGAGGGGCGGATTGTTGAGATTGATAACTTCCGCGTCGATGTCGATCCCCACGAGCGGCTGTTGGTATGTCCGCACATCAATTGCCCGGGCGTGATTGGTACGATAGGGACGTTGATGGGCAAGCGCGGGATCAACATCTCGGGCATGCAAGTGGGCAAGACGGAAATCCGAGGGCGCAATCTGATGGTGCTGACGATCGACAACGATATACCGATGGACGTGTTGAACGAGGTGAAAGCGCTCGATGTGATCTTCGATGCAAAGGTCGTGAACTTCTATTCGGTGTGAGCTCGTCGGGGGACGGATAAAATTGGGGGCGCCCGCCAGTTCGCGCGGCGGCTCGCCCCAATGCTCGGTGTGTAGCTCAACGATTGGTGGGCGGCAAAAGTTTGAGGTGCGGTGAAAGAATGGGGCGCCCGCCGGTTCGCGTGGCGGCTCGCCCCAATCCTCGATGTGCGGCTCAAAGATTGGAGGGCGACAAAATTTTTGGGGCGCGGGGAAAGATAGGGGCGCCCGCTTATTCGCGCGGCGGCTCGCCCCAATGCCAGGTGTGCGGCTCAACGATTGGAGGGCGACAAAATTTTTGGGTCGACGGTGAAAGGATGGGCGCCCGCCTACTCGCGTGGCGGCTCGCCCCTCCCGATTGATACCCCAAAAATTTTAGGGGCTGAAAAACATTGTGGGACGCCAACCAAAAAAGCGCGGCGTCCGTCCCGCGACGAGACGGCGACGCGCTACTTTTTTTATCAGTGATTATCTCGGGAGGTGACGCCATGCCGATGTTCAAGAAGCAGATGATCGTGGTGCTGGCGATAGCATTGACGGCAATCGTCGGGACGATGTACGCGACGACGAGCGAAGAAATTGTGCGGCTCGACGCGGGCGTTGAGCGAGCGGATCGTGTTGACGACGAGCGAGCAAGCGCGCCGACCGTCGGCAAGATTTTTGTGTACGTGACGGGCGCGGTCAACAGCCCGGGCATGATTGAGCTCAACGGCAGTGACCTCCATTTGGCTGATGCGGTCAATGCGGCGGGCGGTCTGCTCCCCACCGCCGACACCGACGCCATCAACATGGCTGATCAAATTTCCAACGGTCAACACATTCGCGTGCCCGAGAAGCTCGTGATGAAGTCGGTCGAGCCGAGCAGAGCCTCAAACGATCATTCGGGCGGCGGCGGAGCGTCGACGGGCGGCGTGGTGAACATCAACACGGCGGGCGTTGAGGAGCTCGACACCTTACCGGGCATCGGTCCTTCGATGGCACAACGCATCATCGATTACCGTCAGCTCAACGGCGGTTTCAAATCGATCGACGAGATTCAAAATGTGAGCGGCATCGGTCAAAAGAAATTCGAGAAACTCAAAAGCCGCATAAGGGTTTGATATGGAACGCAACGAAATTTTATCGAGGCTCCGCATGGAGCTCAAAGACAAAGGGCACATCATAGGCGCAGCGGTAGGCTCGGGCTTGACCGCGAAGTTTGCCGCGCTTGGAGGCGCCGATCTTTTGCTTGCGTTGAGCGCGGGGCGATACAGGATCATGGGGCGCAGTTCGCTCAGCAATTATCTATGCTACGGCAATAATAACGAACAAGTGATGACGCTCGGTTGCCGCGAAATTTTTCCGATCGTGCGGGACGTGCCTCTGATCTTCGGGCTGATGGCGGGCGATCCGTTCATCAATCTCTACGATTACATCAGCGAGATCAAACGCAACGGATTTTCGGGCATCGTCAACTTCCCGACGGTTGCTCTCATCGACGGCAATTTTCGTGAGGCGCTCGAGGCGGAGGGCAATACCTTTGATCGAGAAGTTGCGGCGATCAAGATGGCGCGGCATTTCGATCTGTTCACGGCAGCGTTCGTGACCAACGTCGACGAGGCGCGTCGCATGCTCGATGCCGGCGCCGATGTGATATGCGTTCATCTGGGCTTGACGAAGGGCGGATTTCTAGGCGCAAAGACTTACATCACGCTTGACGAGGCCGGTCGTTTGGTCGAAAAAATTTTCCGCGTCTGCCGCGCGCTTAAGCCCGATGTGGTCCGAATGATTTATGCCGGCGCCGTCAACAGCCCCGTCGATATGAATTACCTCTATCGCAATGCCGATTGTCAGGGTTATATCGGCGGCTCGACGTTCGATCGCATTCCGATGGAGCGTTCGATTCTCGATGCCGTCAAAACGTTCAAAGGCGGCGATGATCATACTACTGTCGACATTTTGGGCGCGATCGAATTCATCAAGCAATTCGTCGAAGATCATTATGCCGAGCCGCTCGAGTTGCGTGAGTTGGCGGCGACAGTAAAGTTTTCGCCGTCGTACTTGAGCACGTCGTTCAAAAGAGAGGTGGGGCTGACATTCAGCGATTACCTGTTGCGCCGACGATTGGACAAGGCAACGGAATTGTTGAGGCAAAAAAAATACCGCTGTCATGAAGTGGCGTCGATGGTCGGCTATGACAATTATCCGCAGTTCTCCAAGACGTTCAAGCAATTCATCGGGCGGACGCCGAAGGAATTTCAATATGATATATGACTTGTGTTCAGGTTCTCCGCGCGGAGCCGAACACAAATTTTTTTTGCCCGAAGGTGACAATTGAAGTTCTCAACACATTGCCGCCGCTCGGCTCGATTGATATAATGAGTTCAACGATGAGAAGGAAGGTGAGCACATTGAAGACAATCGCGATAGCCGGGACGTTCGACACGAAGGGGCGCGAATTTGCGTACGTCAAGGGACTCGTCGAAGAGCTCGGCATCAAGCCGTTCATGATCCATACCGGAGTGTTTGAGCCTGCGTTCTCCGTCGACATCGGCAATGAGGAGATCGCGGCGGCGGTCGGGCAAGACATCAAGGCGATCGTCGAGCGCAAAGATCGGGCGCTCGCAACCGAAACTCTGTCGAAAGGCATGGAGAAACTCGTGCCGGAACTTTATCGTCAGGGAAAATTTGACGGGATCATTTCATTCGGCGGATCGGGTGGTACGTCGTTGGTCACTCCCGCCATGCGCGCGTTGCCGATCGGCGTTCCGAAGGTGATGGTATCGACGATGGCATCGGGCAACGTGTCGCAGTACGTTGGCACGAGCGATATCGTGATGATGCCGTCGATAGTCGACGTGGCGGGGCTCAACAAAATCTCGAAGATGATCTTCAGTAACGCGGTGTTGGCGATCGCTGGCATGGTCGAAGGGCGCACGCGATTGAAGGTCGATACGTCGGCGAGCAAACCGTTGATCGCGGCATCGATGTTCGGCGTGACGACTCCTTGCGTTGACGCGGCGAAAGAGTATCTCGAGCGCAACGGCTATGAGGTGCTGGTATTTCATGCGACGGGCACGGGCGGCAAGACGATGGACTCGTTGATCAACGAAGGATTCTTCGCGGGCGTGCTCGATCTGACGACGACCGAGTGGGCTGATGAGATCGTCGGCGGAGTGCTCAACGCGGGGCAGGCTCGTTGCGAGGCGGCGATTAATAAGAAAGTGCCGCAAGTCGTTTCGGTCGGAGCATGCGACATGGTCAATTTCGGACCGATCGACACCGTGCCGCAACAATTTTCCGCGCGGAATCTTTACAAGCACAACCCGACGGTGACGTTGATGCGAACGACGGTTGACGAGAACAAACAGATCGGAGAGGCGTTGGCGTCTAAATGGAACGCGGCGCAAGTGCCGATGACGGTACTGCTCCCCAAGCGCGGCGTGTCGATGATCGATGTGGAGGGTCAACCGTTCGAAGGCGTTGAGGAACGTCGAGTGCTGTTTGACACGATCGAGCATGGGATCGACAATCCCAACGTTGAGATCGTCGAGCTCGACAACAACATCAACGATAAAGACTTCGCGCTGACGGCGGCACGCAAACTGATTGAACTCATCGAGAAGAAATAATTGGAGGCGATTGTAATGTTGAAGAAGACCAGAGCGCAAATCATGGACGACTTCCGTGCGCAGGTGGCGGCGGGCAAAATCCTCGTCGGCGTGGGCGCGGGCACGGGCATCACCGCCAAGTGCAGTGAGAAGGCGGGCGTCGACATGCTCATCATCTACAACTCGGGGCGGTTTCGGATGGCGGGACGCGGTTCTCTGTCGGGCTTGCTTGCGTACGGCGACGCCAACAAGATCGTGCAAGAGATGGGTCAAGAGGTTCTGCCGATCGTCAAGAAGACGCCGGTACTGGCGGGCGTGTGCGGCACCGATCCCTTCCGTGTGATGGAGATATTCCTCAAGCAATTGAAGGAGCAGGGCTTCAACGGCGTGCAGAACTTCCCGACGGTCGGCTTGATCGACGGCAAGTTCCGCGCCAATCTCGAGGAGACGGGCATGGGCTACGGGCTCGAGGTCGACATGATTCGGACGGCTCATGAGCTTGACATGTTGACGTGCCCTTACGTGTTTGATCCCGAGCAGGGGCGTGCGATGGCAGAAGCGGGCGCCGATATTCTTGTGGCGCATATGGGCTTGACGACGAAGGGCTCGATTGGAGCAGAGACCGCCGTAACTCTCGACGACTGCTGTGAGAAGATCAGAGCGATCATCAAAGCGGGGCGCGAGGTTCGCAATGACATCATGGTTATCTGCCACGGCGGACCGATCGCCGATCCCGAAGATGCGGCGTACGTGATCAAGAACGTTCCGGAGATCGACGGATTCTTCGGCGCCTCGTCTATCGAGCGTCTTGCGTCCGAGCGCGGCATGACCGCTCAAGCCGCCGCCTTCAAAGCCATCGCCAAATAAATTTCTCATCGACCATCAATCAATCGAAACATCATCAACCAAAAAAGCCGCCGGTTTTCACGCCGACGGCTCTTTTAATTGCCGTTGATATTATCGTTCAAGCGATCGGATTCTTCGTCGCCGACAGACGAGCCATCGCTCGCGCCAACGCCAACTGCGCCCGATCTATGTCGATGCTCGCTGAATCCTTCGGCGCCGTCTTGTACGCCTCGATCCTCTGCTTCGCTCTCTGATACGCCGCTTGCGCTCGAGCCACGTCAATTTCTTGCGGCTCCTCCGCCGCCGACGCCAGCACCGTGATCTTCTCCGGCGTCACTTCCATGAAGCCGCCGCCGATCGCCATCACTTCTTCTTCGCCGCTGCCCGGCCCCTTCTTGATCCTCATCACGTGCGGAACCAAGCCCGTCACCAACGGAGCATGCCGCGGCAGTATTCCCAACTCGCCGCCCGTCGACCTTACGATCAACATTCCGATCTCTCGATCGCATACCTGTCGATCCGGCGAGACTACCTCAAGTCGAATGGTCGCCATTTATATCGCTCCCTTCAGTTACTTGAGTTTCTTCGATTTTTCGATCGCCTCGTCGATGTTGCCCACCATGTAGAACGACGCCTCAGGCAGATCATCATACTTGCCTTCGAGTATTTCTTTAAAGCCGCGGATCGTTTCCTTGAGCGGCACATACTTGCCCGGCGAGCCCGTGAACGCTTCCGCCACCGCGAACGGTTGAGACAGGAAGCGTTGAATTTTACGCGCGCGACTGACCGTCAACTTATCGTCGTCGCTCAACTCCTCCATGCCCAGGATCGCGATGATGTCCTGTAGCTCCTTATACTTCTGCAGCACCGCCTGCACTCCGCGCGCAACCTGATAGTGCTCTTCGCCGATCACATGCGGGTCGAGTATGCGGCTCGTCGAATCCAACGGATCAACCGCGGGATAAATTCCAAGCTCGGCGATCTGTCGGCTCAAAACCGTCGTCGCGTCCAAGTGGGTGAACGTCGCCGCCGGCGCCGGGTCGGTCAAGTCGTCCGCGGGGACGTAGACCGCTTGAACCGATGTGATCGAGCCTTTCTTCGTCGAAGTGATACGCTCTTGCAGGGCGCCGACGTCGGTCGTCAATGTCGGCTGATAACCGACCGCCGAAGGCATACGACCCAACAGCGCCGACACCTCGGAACCCGCTTGAATGAAACGGAAGATGTTATCGATGAACAGCAGCACGTCACGACCTTCGGCGTCACGGAAGTACTCCGCCATCGTCAAGCCCGTCAAGCCCACGCGCATACGAGCTCCCGGCGGCTCGTTCATCTGTCCGTAGACGAGCGCCGTCTTGTCGATAACGCCCGACTCCGTCATTTCTGTCCAAAGGTCATTGCCTTCACGAGTGCGCTCGCCCACGCCGCTGAACACCGAATAGCCGCTGTGCTCGGTGGCGATGTTGTGAATGAGCTCCATGATCAGAACGGTCTTGCCGACGCCCGCGCCTCCGAACAATCCGATCTTGCCGCCTCGAGAGTACGGCGCGATCAGATCGACGACCTTGATGCCCGTCTCGAGAATTTGCGTCGAAGTCTCTTGTTGATCGAACGACGGCGCTTTGCGATGAATGGGCCAGAACTCTTTGTTGCCGACGGGCTTCGGATTCTTATCGACCGTCTTGCCCAGCACGTTGAACACGCGTCCCAAACACTCGGGACCGACCGGAACTTTGATCGGCGAACCGGTATCCTCCGCGTCCATGCCGCGCACCAGACCGTCCGTCGAGCTCATCGCTATGCAACGCGTCACGCTGTCGCCAAGGTGCTGCATGACCTCCGCTATCAGATCGATCTTGACGTTGCCCGATTGTCCCGTGATGTGGATCGCGTTGAGTATCTCGGGAAGTTCGCCCGCCGGAAATTCTACGTCGACGACCGCGCCGATGACCTGCACGACTTTACCCTTTGCCAAATATCTCACTCCCTCGTCAGTTCAGCGCATTGGCGCCGCCGACTATCTCCGTAATTTCGTTGGTGATGCCCGCCTGACGCACCTTATTGTAATACAGATCGAGCTTGCTGATGAGTTCCTCGGCGTTGTCGGTCGCGTTCTGCATCGCGTTCATTCTCGAGCTCAACTCCGACGCCGCCGCTTGCAACATCGCCGCATAGATCACCGTGATCAAGTACTGCGGCAGCAAATGCCCCAACACCGCCTCCGCCGACGGCTCATAAATATATTCCGCGCGGAGCCCGCCGTCTTGTTCTTCGGTTGCCTCGTGCTCGAACGGCAGCAGCTTGACCACCTCGGGCACGCACGAGATCGCCGACACGAATCGCGTATAGACCATCACGATATCTTTGATGCCGCCCGTCTTGAATCGCTCGATCAAGTACTCGGCTATCTCCTTGGCGTTCTCGTATTTCGGTTTCTCGCTGATCCCGATATAGCTTCTCGCGATCGAATACCCTCTCAAGCGAAAGTGATCCCGCGCTTTGCGCCCGACGGTCACCAGCTCGGTATTGCCTTTGTCCTCGACGCCGTTGACCTCCATCTCCGCATGCGTCGTTTTGAAAACATTGCTCGAATACGCGCCCGCCAAGCCCTTGTCCGCCGCGATGACCAGGATCAGCCGCTTGCCCGTCTCATGAACTTCGAGCATGGGATGACTAAATCCCTCGGCATGCGATGCAAGGTTCTGCACCACCGATCGCATTTTATCCGCATAAGGTCTGTTGGCGACGGCTGCTTCTTTCGCTCGACGGAGTTTCGACGTCGCGACCATGTTCATCGCGTTGGTGATCTTCTGCGTGCTCTTGACGCTCTTTATTCGACGGCGAATGTCTTGTAAACTTGCCAAGTCAATTCACCGCCTTACTCCGCGTCCGTCTTATACGCGACCGTATCCTTGAACTGCTTGATTGCGTTGGAAATCTCTGCCTCGAGCGCATCATCGAGCTTCTTCTGCGCGACGATCTTCTTGCCGACCTCGGGGTGCTGATTGTGCATGAACTTGATCAGATCGTTGTCGAACTGCACGACCTTCTCCGTCGGGATATCGACGAGGAATCCTCTGACCGCCGCGAAGATCGTTATGACCTGATCCTCAACCTGCAACGGCGAGTACTGCGCTTGCTTCAACGTCTCGACCATGCGCGCGCCGCGATCGAGCTGCGCCTTCGTCGCCTTATCGAGATCGGAGGCGAACTGCGCGAACGATGCCAGCTCACGATACTGCGCAAGGTCAAGGCGCATCGTGCCCGCGACCTGCTTCATCGCTTTGATCTGCGCCGAGCCGCCGACGCGCGACACGCTCAAGCCGACGCTGATAGCGGGACGAATGCCCGAATAGAATGCGTCGGTCTCAAGCATGATCTGACCGTCGGTGATCGAAATGACGTTCGTCGGAATGTACGCCGACACGTCGCCCGCTTGCGTCTCGATGACAGGCAACGCGGTGATCGAGCCCGCGCCGAGATCGTCCGACAACTTTGCCGCACGCTCGAGCAGACGAGAATGCAGATAGAACACGTCGCCGGGATAAGCCTCACGACCCGGAGGACGTCTCAACAGCAGAGACATCGCACGATACGCCGCCGCGTGCTTCGTCAAGTCGTCGTAGATGCACAGGCAGTGACCGCCTTGCCCCTTCTCGTTCCGCTTATACATGAAATACTCCGCCATCGCAACACCCGCATACGGAGCAAGGTACTGCAACGGAGCGGAGTCGGCAGCCGTCGCCGCCACCACGATCGTATAAGCCATCGCGCCATGATCCTCGAGCGTCTTGACCACGCGCGCGACCGTCGATGCCTTCTGACCGATCGCCACATAGATGCAGATACAGTTTTGCCCCTTCTGATTGATGATCGTATCGACCGCGATCGCCGATTTGCCCGTGCCGCGGTCGCCGATGATCAGCTCGCGCTGTCCGCGTCCGATCGGAACCAGCGCGTCGATCGCTTTCAAGCCCGTCTGCAACGGCTCATGCACCGATTTTCTGTCGGCAATACCCGGCGCCGGATACTCAACCGGTCGAGCTTCCGTCGTCGTGATCGGTCCCTTGCCGTCGATCGGACGACCCAACGCATCAACGACGCGTCCGATCATCGCTTCGCCCACGGGAACCTGCATGATCTTGCCCGTGCGCTTGACCGTGTCGCCCTCCTCGACTTTCGTATCGCCGCCGAGGATAACCGCGCCCACGTTGTCCTGCTCAAGGTTGAGAACCAGACCGTAAATGTCATTGCCGAAGTCGAGCAGCTCACCCGACATCGCCTTGTCGAGACCGTGAATGTGCGCTATGCCGTCGCCGATCTCTATGACCGTCCCGACATCATCAACGTTCAGGTCGACGTTGTAATTCTTGATCTGCTCCTTGATTATCGCGGTGATTTCTTCAGGATTAATCTTCATGTAAGGTTTTCACCTCTCTTGATGGTTATCGCTCACCAAACGCCAGTTGAGAACGCAGCGCCTCAAGCCGTCCGCGCACACTGCCGTCGATCCTCTTGTCTCCGATCTTGACGATCACTCCGCCGATTATCTCCTCGTCCCGGTGCAGACGGAATTGGATCTTCTTGCCGCTGAGCGATTCGAGTTTCTTTTGAAGTTTCGTCTGCTGACCCTTCGTCAACGGGCGCGCCGTCGTCACGTCCGCGATCAATATCCCGCGCTCCCGATTCGACAGCCGCCGATACTCGTCCTCGATCGCCTCAAATATTCCCATGCGTCTCTTGTCGACCAACAGCATCAGGAAATTGAACACGATCGGCGACAGCTCACCCTTGAAACATTTCGTGATGAGCTCCTTCTTGGCAACCGGCAACACGTTCGGATTTTGGAAGAACGAGCGAGCCTCCGGCACGCTGAACAGTTCGTTGCGAACCGTCGCCAGCTCCTCGCCGTACGGCACCAGCTTGCCTTCTTCCTTGGCGATCTCGAATATCGCCGTCGAATACTTCAACGCCAATTGCAAGTTCAGCATGACAGATCACCGAGCTTTTCTTTGTCGAGCTGATTGATGAAGTCGTTGATGAGCCGCTCGTTCTCCTTGTTGTCGATGCTCTTGCCGATCACTTTGCCCGCCGCGAGCAAACTCAGCGCCACTACTTCAGACCTCATCTGCTCCATCGCTTGATTGCGTTCGCGTTGGATTTCCTCCTGCGCCGTCTTCTTGATCTGCTCAACGTCTCGTTTCGTCTCGAGAACTTTGGCGTCGTGCGCGTCGCGAGCGGTCTTCTCCGCATTATCGATGATCTCTTGCGCCCGAACGTTCGCCTCCTGCAGTTTCTGACGATACTGCGCCAACGTCTCTTGCGCCTCCCGACGATCTGCTTCCGCCTTGTTGATGTCGCTTTGGATTTTTTGCGAGCGCTGTTCGAGCAGTCGACACACCGGCTTATACGCCACCGCACGCAAGAAGATCACCAGGATCACAAAGTTGAGAATCTGCGCCAGGATCGTCGCATTGATCTCTATCAAAGTGTCTCACCTCTCTTAATGAGCATACGTCGATAGAAATTTATCCGATCAACGGGTTGGCGTAGAGCATGATGAGCGCAACGACCGTCGCGATGATCGCCATTGCCTCAATCAGACCGACCGAGATCAGCGTGTTCGTGAACAGAGTGTTCTTCGCTTCCGGCTGACGCGTGATGCCGTCGATGAATTTGCTCGTAACGAGTCCGTCGCCGACGCCCGCTCCGATTGCTGCCAGTCCCATCGTAATTCCTGCGCCGAGCAATGCTGCCGCTGCCATGATTGCATGTTCCATTATCAATTGCCTCCTAAAATTTTATTCATTGGATTCCTTGATCGCATTCGCGAGATACGCCGTTGATAACATCGTAAAAATAACTGCCTGCACTCCGCCGATAAATATACTGAACGCCAACCACAGCACTGACGGTATCGGCATCCAGATCGGCATGAGCTTCAGCAGCACGATGATTAATATTTCGCCCGCCAAGATGTTTCCGAATAGACGGAAGGCAAGCGTGATTGGTTTTGCGATCTCCTCGATCGCGTTGATGATGACGAACACCGGCACCGGTTGGAAGAAGTGCGCGATGTAATGTGTGCCCTTGAAGTAGAGCCCGAGCACGTGAACCATGACGATCACCAGCAGCGCGAGCCCGAGCGTCGTGTTGAGATCATTCGTCGGTGATGCCATCGTCGGCACCAATCCCAACAGGTTTGACGTCAGTATGAACAAGAATAAGGTTACGATGAACGGAGCGAGGAAGCGTCCTCTCGAGCCCATCATCGCATCGATCTGATCGTGCAGCCACATGATCACCATCTCGACAAAGTTCTGCCAGCCCGTCGGTACCGCTTTCAAGTTTCGAACGGCGAGGCAGGCGATCACTCCGACGATGATCATTGTGAGCCACGTCATGTGCAGTGTCTCTATGTTGAACGTCAAACCAAACCAATGCACGGTTTCGCGCACGCCAACTTCATGCATATAATCACCTCCCTTCCGATCAAACTCGAGAGATCAATCTTTGTCGTCGTCGAAGAGCTTTTGGCGGTACGAGGTCATGATCAGTCCGAGCAATGCGGCGCCGTAGAAGAGCAGGAAGCTCAGCGCGGAGGTGAAGAAGATTTCCGTTGACAAATGCACGGCGACATTAAACACGACGAACACCATCAGCAATCGAAGCGCCAGACCGATCAGCCATCGACGTTTCGCTGCCGATTGATTGAGCGTTGAGATCGATTCGAGCCTCATCGCCGTCGACGCAATATAAAACGCCGCCAACACGTAGCCGATGAGCACTGCGCCGAGCAGATCCGCACGCCCGTTCGCCGTCAAGTTTATCACCATCAGCAGACTCACTGCTGCCAAAAATTTCTTCACCCGTCTGAATGACGTCAGGATTATGTCTCTCATAAAGATCGCCTTTCGACATCGAAATGAAAATCCCTTCAAAAAAATTGTAGCCGTCGACGCCGCGGTGACTTATAATAGGAGAAAAATATTTTTTGCGAGGAGCGATCCGAAATGAAGTTGAAGAAGATCATGGCGATCGGTTTGGCGGTTGCGAGCTTGGGGCTGATGAATTTGAGTTCGACGGCGAGCGCTGCCGATTCCGATTATCCGCCCGTCGAGCAAGTTGAGAAGCAGCTCAAGAAGCAGAAGCTCGGAACGATTTATCCGATCGGCAAGCCGAACGTCGCCTACGAAAAATATTTTACGGGGCGCACCTTCTATGCGCCGCTTGCCCATGATTCGATCTCGGTCGGCAACGTGACCTTCACGCGCGGTGCGCACACCTTCTGGCACATTCATCATGGGTCGTGTCAGATACTGGTTCCCGAGTCGGGGCGCGGGTATTATCAACTGTGGGGCGAGGAGCCGCAGGAACTGATCCCGGGCGTGGTCGCGACGATCCCCGAGGGCGTGAAGCATTGGCATGGGGCGGCGCCGGGCACTTTGATGCAACATCTTTCGATCATGCAGGTCGGCGACGAGGTCACTACCGAGTGGCTTGAGCCCGTCGATGAAACTTTCTACGCGTCGTTGAAATAATTGAGGAGGACATCAGCATGCAACCGATCATGCAACCCGTTGATGATGAAGATTTCGATCTCAACGAAGTCAGGGCGGCGTTTGACATCGCTAAACGTACCAATCGACCGGCGGCTGTCGAAGTCGATAAGACTAAGTTTGTCGTCATAACTGCCGCCATGCACGAAGCACTTGTCGAACTCATCGAAGACGAACGTCTGTCGGAAATCGCGCAAGAACGTTGGGCTACTCTTGATTCAAACAAACTGATCCCTGCCGAGAAGTTTTTCAAGGAGCTCGGAGTTAAACAATCGGATTTAGATGCGGTCGGAGACGTTGAAATCGAATGAGTTGAGCAGTAGAATTCTTTTCCGAGGTCAAAAAGGACATGAAAAACCTCGACGGCAGTCAGATTGCTCAAGTCAACAAGGCAATAGATAAGGTCAGTCAAAATCCGTTGCCAACCACAGAAGGAGGTTACGGGCATCCTCTCGGAGGCAAACTCGCCGGCAATTTTAAGATCAAACTTAAGGCTTCGGGAATCCGCATTGTCTATCGTTTGGTCAGAATCGAAACAAAGATGATTGTTGTCATTGTAGGAATGCGCGCGGACGATGAAGTTTATATAGATGCCGAACAACGTTTGGCAAAACACGGTTATATTTGAGGGTGAAATAATTTTTTCAGGAGGATATCAACATGAAACCGAACGTAATGAACAATCAACCGATCGAGAACGTCGAGCAGCCCGTCGAGGGCAGCAAGCTCATCACCGTCACCGAGAAGGAGCTCGAGGATTTTACCAAAGTCCCGGGCGTCGACACCGTCATTATCACGCCCCAACAGTGGCACTACTTCGTTGAGGAGCTCAAAACAAAATCTCCATTGGACGCACTCCGTCGAGCAAAAATCCTCACCAAGATCACCAACCCGCCGCGCGAGTTCGAAACGCCTCAGTATCCCTACGTCCCGTGCGGCGATAAGTCGCCCGGCATCGACACCGTTGACCTCACCCCCGA
This sequence comes from Selenomonadaceae bacterium, assembly GCA_017477125.1. Taxonomy (GTDB): domain Bacteria; phylum Bacillota; class Negativicutes; order Selenomonadales; family Selenomonadaceae; genus Quinella. The sequence goes on along the minus strand of JAFUXN010000083.1, from coordinate 19,949 downwards.
AGAGTGGAACTACTTCGTCGAGGAGATCAAGACCAAGTCGCCGTTCAAGGCTTTCAACAACGCCAAGTACCTCGTCGAGCTCGATGAGAGCGAAGCCGATATCCGCGCCGGCAATGCTATAGTCGTGAGTGATGCAGAAATGGAGGCATTGATCAATGGAGAATACCACCTTCTCACCCGAACAAAATCGAAAATGATACCATAGTTATCAAATCCTGCAAGGGACATTACAACGATTGAACAGCAGGGCGGGCGGCGGGCGATAATTTTTTTGGAGGAGAGTGATGGCATGGCGAGGAAACTGATAGAGGCGGCGATCCCGCTGGAGGAGATTAACAAGGCGTCGGCAAGAGAGAAATCGATACGCCACGGACACCCTTCGACGCTTCATTTATGGTGGGCGCGACGTCCGTTGGCAACCGCTCGCGCCGTTTTGTTTGCGTCGATCGTCGATGACCCGTTCGATCGTCCCGATCTGTATCCGACCGTTGAGCTCCAAGAGCAGAAGCGCGATCAACTGTTCAAGCTCATGGTCGAGCTGGTGCAATGGGAGAACTCGTCGAACGCAGAAGTGCTCGGTCGAGCGATGAAGGAGATGAAGTTGAGCGCCGGCGACGCATTGCCGCACGTGCTCGATCCGTTTGCGGGCGGCGGGACGATCCCGCTCGAGGCTCAACGGTTGGGGCTGCACGCCCACGCCACCGATCTCAACCCCGTCGCCGTGCTGATCAACAAGTCGATGATCGAACTGCCCGCGCGATTCAAGGATCAACCTCCGCGCAATCCGAACGCTCATGAGACATTCGGCAACGATACCGATTGGCATGGCGCTCAAGGGCTCGCTGTTGATGTCGAGTATTACGGTCGAAGGCTGAAGGCATTGGCGGCAGAACGGATCGGCTCGATGTACCCGACGGTTGCGGTCGACGGTCGGCAGGCAACGGTGATCGCGTGGATTTGGGCGCGCACCGTTCAATGCAATAATCCCGTGTGCGGTTGCACGACGCCGCTGGTGCATTCGTTTGTGCTGTCGAAGAAGCAGAACGTCAGCGTGCGCCCGATCATCGAAGGCAACGATTTCAGGTTTGAGGTTGAGAAGCTCGAGAAGGGCGGCAAGGCGTTCGACGGGACGATAAGTCGGTCGGGAGCGCAATGCATTCACTGCGGCTCGGTGATCAAGTTTGAGCACATACGAGCGGCGGGCAAGGCGGGACGGTTGGGCACTCGATTGATGGCGATCGTTGCCGAGGGCAAGGGCGGCAGGATATATCTCGAGCCCAACGACGAGCACGTGAGAGCCGCCGACGTTCCCAAGCCCGAAGATTATCCCGAGGGAGAACTTTGCGGCAAAGCGAGAGCAAACGTTTCTCTGTATGGCTTCAATGAATTTCATCAACTCTTTACAAACAGGCAGTTGACGGCGCTGACGACCTTCAGCGATCTGATCTCAACCGTCAGAGATGAAGTCATTGTTGATACCGACGATAAAGAATATGCCAATGCCGTCACCACCTACCTCGCCTTCGCCATTGACAAACTCGCCAATGTCTGTAACTCACTCGGTCGTTGGAGAGCGGATGTCGAATGTCCTGTAGATCTCTTTGCCAGACAATCAATCCCTATGGTTTGGGATTTCGCTGAAGGCAATCCTTTTTCATCATCTTCCGGTTCTCTCGATGTCCTTTTAAAGAATATGCTCCGAACGTTGAGTTCGGAAGCATATTCCTTCAACAGAAAAATAATCGGGACGGCTGATCAGGGGGATGTGTTGAAGGGTATAAAGATGGAGAATGTACTCATTTCGACCGATCCGCCCTATTATGATAACGTCAGCTATGCCGACCTATCGGATTTTTTTTATGTGTGGTTACGTCGCTCGATCCGAAAAATTTATCCGCGACTGCTGATGAGAATGAGCCCTCCAAAGGACGAAGAATTGATCTCCAATCCCTATCGACATGGCGGCAAGGACTCCGCGCGGAAGTTTTTCGAGGACGGCATGCGTGTGGCGCTCAAAAATATTTATGATGCGTCGACGGTCGATTATCCGATCTCGATCTACTACGCTTATAAACAGGACGATGCCAAGGCTGACGACGATCGATTGTCGGCGGGTTGGGAGACTTTGTTGCGGTCGATCATCGACGCGGGCTTTATCATCGTCGGGACGTGGCCCGTTCGGACTGAAATGATGTCCAGATCAGTCGCGATGGATACAAATTCGCTGTCGACATCGATAGTGATAGTGTGTCGCAAGCCGCCCGCGCCCAAGGAGCCCTGCGGCTACAACCGTTTCTTCCAACAGTTGAGCTTTGAGTTGGGCGGGAAGCTCGAGCGTCTGCAGAGTGCAAACTTGTCGCCCGTGGACATGTCGCAAGCGGCGATCGGTCCCGGCATGGAAATCTACTCTCGATATTCGGAGGTGCGTCGAGGCGACGGACGGTTGATCGACGTTCGAAGTGCGTTGATGCTGATCAACAAAGGTCTCGAAGACTTCCTCAACAGTCAAGATACCGAGCTCGACAACGAATCGAAATTCTGCGTGGCGCTGTATCAGCAGACGGGTTGGGACGAGATCAAATTCGGGTCGGCGCAACTGTTGTCGACTGCCAAGAACGTGTCGTTGACGAGGCTGCGCGATGCGCGAGTGATCGAGTCGGGGCGCGGCATCGTTCGACTGCTCAATCGGGAGGAGCTGACGGATGAGGACGCGGGCAGTTGCGTGTGGTCGTTGATGCAGAGAACGGTTTACTGGTTGCTCGAGGAGGGCGTGGAGTACACGGTGAAGAACTTGTTGATCAAGCACGGGGATAAGTTGGATGCGGTGAAACGGCTGTCCTATCGAATGTATAACATAACGGATCAGAAGCATTGGACGGAGGAGGCGCAGGGTTACGCGCGGATCGTCGAGGTGTGGGAGCTGATCCTGACGGTCTTGAGGCAGGAGCGTGCGAAGGCGGAACGACCTCAGGAGCAGCAGACGCTTGACATGTGATCGATTGGGGGTGACGATGATGTTGACGATAGAGGAGATCAAAGAGCGAGTGCGTCCGATCTGCGAGCACTACAAGATCGATCGAATGTGGTTGTTCGGGTCGTACGCGCGCGGGGAGGCGGACGAGCAATCCGATGTTGATCTTTGCATCGAGGGCGGCGAGTTCCATGGTTGGGAATATGGCGGAGTGTACATCGATCTCGAAGACAGTTTGGGGGTGCCGATCTCGTTGATTGATCGCGCCGACGTTCGTGAGAGATCGCGTCGATACATGCAGGAGAACGAGGTACTGATCTATGACGGATACGCTCAATGATAAGGACATGCTCAAGTGGATCGTGTTCTACTGCGATGCGATCGAGAATGCGTTGATGGCTTTCGATGACGACTACGATCGGTTTGACATTCAAGAACATCGGACGGTCTTTGATGCCTGTGCATTTTATGTTGGGCAAATCGGTGAGCACGTCAACAAGCTGACGAAAGAATTTAAAGCCGTGCATACCAATGTGCCGTGGCGTCAGATTATTGGGTTGCGCAATCGGATTTTCCATGATTATGCTTCCGTCAAGAAGAAGAGTTTGTGGACGATCATGCGCAAAGAGGTGCCGGAGCTCAATGCGAGATGTCGGAGCCTCCGCGCGGAGCTCGAGGAGGAAGCAATCATTTACGACCAAGGAGATCAACATGAGCAATGACAATTTGAGAGAGAACCATGAGACGGTCGGGCGCGCGATGAACAACACGCTGCTGCCTTTGCTCGCCGGCTTCGTCGGTCAAACGCTGTCGAAGTATTATCGAGCGGACTGGTGGCAACGCGGCGTGCTCGACGTGCTGATGCCCGATCAACGTCGCAACCTGCCCCGCGCCGGCAATTACGAGACGTTCACCAATGCCATGGACGTGCCGCTGTGTTCGATCGTCATCAATAAGAATTGGCGGGAGCTCTTCCGCGATAAGATGAGCGACGCGCAGAAGGCTTGGCTCGGCGAGCTGGTGACGATCCGAAACTGTTGGGCGCATACCGAGCTCGATAAGTTCAACGATGCGTACGTCATGCGCGCGCTCGATACCATGTCGTTGTTCTGTAATCCGATCGACGAGGAGGCTGCCAAAGAGCTCCGCGCTCAACTTCAACGCTTTCAAGCTCAACACCCGATCGATACGCCCGACGACGACGATCAATTGTTCTTCCAAGTCGAGGGCGATTACCCGAGCTGGTGTGAGATCATGGAGCCCAACGCCGACGTCCGCAACGGCACGAGCAAGCAATCGGATTTCGCCGCCGATCTGGCGCAGGTGGCGGCGGGCATGAGCACTCGATCGGAATATCAGGACGCGACGGAGTTTTTCAATCGAACGTACATGACGGCGGGCATGCGTCGGCTGTTGATGGAGGCGATCGATCGGTTGGTCAACGGCGACGGCGAGCCGATCATCGAAGTCAAGACGTCGTTCGGCGGCGGCAAAACGCATTCGATGATGGCGCTGTATCATCTGTTCAACCGTCGGTACAATCCGTTGAAGGTCGACAAGAGCGTGCAGGACTTGTTGATCGACGCGCAGATCAAAGACATGCCCGAGGACATTTGCATCGCGGTGGTGGTGGGCACCGACCTCAACACCGAACGCGCGAAGGACATTGCCGAGCTCGAGGGCGTGCAGGCGCATACGTTGATGGGCGAGATATTTTCGCAGTTGGCTCGAGCGGCGGGGAAGTTTGATCTCTATCGCGAGCACATACAATTGAACGACGAGAAGGGAGTATCGCCGGGCACGAGTGCATTGCGATTATTCCTCGACGGTTGCGGGGCGTGCTTGATCTTGATGGACGAGCTGGTTGAGTACGGCAAGAAGTTATACACCGAGGCGAACATCGCGAGCGGCAGGTACGATGCTTTCATCAACTTCCTGCATGAGTTGGCGGAAGCGGTTAAGTTGAGCGCGAGGAGCATGTTGGTAGTATCGTTGCCGCAATCGGACATTGAGATCGGAGAGGGCGACGGCGGTCGGGAAGTCCTTCGAACGATCGAGAAGCATTTCGGACGGTTGCAATCGGTGTGGAGTCCCGTCGAGGCGCATGAGAGTTTTGAGATCGTGCGGCGCCGATTGTTTCAACCGTGTCGTCGAGAGAAGGAGCGCGACGAGATATGCGCGGCGTTTGCGACGATGTATCGGAAGGGCAAGCAGACGTTTCCGATCCAAACGCGCGAGGTTCGGTATGTCAATCGGCTGAAGGCGTGCTATCCGATTCATCCTCAACTGTTTGATCTGTTGTATGAGCGTTGGGCGACGATCGAGACGTTTCAGAAGACGAGGGGCGTACTTCAATTGATGGCGAAGATCGTGCACAAGCTGTGGGCGTACCGCGACAAGCACCCGATGATCATGCCCGGGTCGATCCCGTTGAGCGAGTCGGACGTGAGCAATGAACTGGTGAGGTATCTGCCGAGCAATTGGTCGGCGATCATCAACAGCGAGATCGACGGCAAGGATTCGGAGCCGCGACGCTTGGAGAACGACGCTCAAAAACTGCAGATGCAGGTGGCGCGACGGTTGACGCGAACGATCTTCATGGGGAGTGCGCCGACGGCTCGAGGGCAAAACGTGCGCGGGCTCGATCAGAAACAGATCATGTTGGGGGTGTTGATGCCGTCCGAGAGCTCGTCGAAGTTCAGAGACATGCTGGTTACGTTGAAGAGCAATCTGATATACATGTACTCGAATGAGACGCACAGTTGGTTCGACAATCGCCCGACGTTGAGGAAGGTGGCGGAGCAGCTCGAGCAGAACATCAGCGCGGACGATGTCGATTGGTATCTGGTCGAGCGGATCAAGAAAGAAATCAACGTCAGCCATTTGTTCAAGAAGAAGCTCATCACCGTCGAGCCTTCGAAGGTACCCGATGAACCGTATGTGCAGTTGATAGTGACGCCGCCGTCGTTGCCGTTCGCTCGACGGACGCAGGCGGAATATTTCAAGGCGACGGAGCGGATATTGAGCCAATGCAAGGACGGGACGATCCGTCGAAACAAAAATATGCTGTTGTTCTTGGCGGGCGAGAAGGCGGGCATCGATTCGCTGAAGAAGTTGCAACGTCGGCTGATGGCGTGGACAAAGTTATCGGACGAGCGGGAGGATCGCAATCTTGATCGCAAGCAGATCGAGGAGGTTGAGAAGAACGTCAACGATCTCGACAAGAGCGTGAAGACGCAGATATCGATGGCGTATTGCATGTTGATCGAGCCGACGTTGATAGAGGAGACGGATCGGGAGATCGATTGGCGCGCGATTGATCTGCAGTGTGCGCAAATGAATAACATCGATGCGTTGACCAAGAGGCTGACGGATTTCGAAACGGTGGTGCGAACCTACTCGGCGGGGACGCTGTCGAACGAGCTTGACAAGCATTTATTCAAGCGATCGCCGCGGGTGACGTTGCGCGATCTGTGGGAGTACTTTACTCAATATCTGTATGCGCCGCGGCTGTATGATCGTAAGGTGTTGATGGACGCGGTGCGCGAGGGGGTGCTCGAGGGATTTTTCGGGCTGGCGGATCACTTTGACGAGCTTACGGGCGAATATGCGGATTTGAGATTCGGGCAGTCGATCGAGATCGGATCGCTTGATGAGCTGGTGGTGCGACGAGAGGAGGCTGAAGCTCAACTCCGCGCGGACGATGATGTGACGGTTGACGACACGACGGAGGAGCCGGAGCCGATCGATGAAACGGAAGAATATGTTGAGCCCGATCCGACGAGGTTCACCGTGACGTTGGACGTAGGAATCGATCGAGCGCGACGAGACGTCGAGCGGTGCATGGACGAGATCGTTGAGATACTGATGAGCTTGGACGATGCGGAGGTGAAATTGGAATTTGTGATCGAGAGTCGGGTGCCGAACGGAATACCCGAGCCCGAACGTAAAGCGCTCGCCGACAACGCTCAACAATTGAAGGCGAAGACCATTCGGTTCGAGCGCTGAACTTTTTTTGTCAGCTAAAAAAAATGTCGCTTGCAGGGCTACATTTTTTTTTTCGCTTCTGATATAATCAAAGACGCAATCAAACACAATCAAACGAACTTTGGTTATGAAAGGAGAGATGTTTATGTCCACACCGGTGGGAACCATCAGGCGGTTCGTCGAGTTGCTCACAACATCGTCGACGACGGGAACGGAGGCGGTGACGCAAGCGCTGCGGCAGTTCGGCATCGAGAATTACAACGTGCTTAGCAACAGTTATCAAACGGGTGAGGAAGCGTCGGGCGTTCGACGCAACAACGAGGACACGGGAGCGATCACGGGTTCCGATGCGGGCGGCACGACGACCAAGACCGCTAAATCGATCATTCCCGAGGCGACGGCGGCGGTCAATCTCACCGACGCTCAATACAATTCGTTTACGCGCAACGGCTTGACGTTCAACATCACTTATCACGAGCAGACGAACGATCAGGTTGGTAAAGCATACGACTACACTCCTCAAAACTATATCAACGAGCAGAAGCGCGTCGTCAAAGCGCTCTATAATTGGTGGGTTCCCGAGTCTCTTGCTTTGATCCAAGAGTCGCTCGGGGTTAATTTTTCTGACGGGAGGGCAAGCACCAACACAATAAATTTATCGTTCATAAAAAGCAATGGCTATGAGCCTGTGAGGTGGACGGTCTCAAATGATCTCGGACGTCCTTCGACGATCAACATGACGATCACAATGAGCTGTCCGAGTTGGCGTTGGGAGCCAACATCCCCTACTTTGAATCTCTGCCCGCTTCCATACAATACGGATTGAAATATATTGTTGGCGGTGGAGATGTATATGATTATGTCGGTTACACAATGATGAGGTGGTTTGCAAAGAATTATTCCGATGGGGAGCTCGCCGATACGATCTACGCGCACAGCAGTCAAGCGTACGCGGGCAATCTCGGCGACGACACTTTCATCGTCGCGAGCGGCACCACTCGAACCACGCTCAACACCGCCGGCGGGCACGACACTCTCATCGCGTCGAACGGATCGGAAGTGTTCCTCTACGCGGCGGGCGACGGCAACGACACCATCAATAATTTCAACACGTCGGCGGATCGGATCAGAATTTCGAGCGGCAACATCACGAGCTCGTCGATCAGCGGCAACGATGTGATCTTCACCATCGGCGACGGCTCGATCAGAATTCGCAATGCCAAGGACAAGGAGATCACCATCACCAACGCCGCAGGTTGGACGACCTCCCGCGTCTATGAGACCGAGGACTTTGTTGACGACACTTCCACCACCGTCCTGCCCGTCGATAACATTGTCGGCGGCTCGATTTACGTCAGCGACAGCGACGCATACGCCGGCAATCTCGGCGATGATACTTTCGTCGTGACGAGCGGCACCCGCAATGCGACGATCAACACGATGGGCGGCTATGACACCGTCAACGCTTATGCGGGCGATCAATTGCTCGTGGTCGGCAGCGCTCGCGACGAGCTCATTCAGCTCAACAATCAGACGAGCATCAGCAGTTCGGGCGATGTCGCAACCGTCTACGGCGGACGCGGCGACGATACTTTGATCGGCTCGAGCGGCGCCGATGTATTTCTCTACGCCGACGGCGACGGCAATGATATCCTTCGGAACTTCGACACGACTTCCGATCGGATCAGATTGACGCATTGCGATGTCGACAGCTCGTCGCTCAGCGGCAACGATGTCATTCTCAATATCGGCGAAGGATCAATCAAAGTGCCCGACGCTCGAGGCAATGCGATCATGATCATCAACGCGGCGGGTCGAACGACTTCACATGTCTACGGCAATGAAGATTTCACCGACGACACCGCCACGAGCGTCCTGCCGACCACCGTCGTTTCGGGCAGCTCGATCACCGTTCAGCACAATCAGACCGCCGCAGGCAATATCGGCAACGACACCTTCACCGTCGCAAGCGGCACCTCGCGCGCCACGGTCAACACCGGCGGCGGGCTCGACACCGTCAATGCTTATGCGGGCGACGGGCTTCTGGTGCGCGGCTCTGCTCGCGACGATCTCATTCAGATCAATCAATCGAGTACCGTGGGCTCGGGTTACGTGGCGAGCGTGTACGGCGGGCGCGGGCACGATACTCTCATCGGTTCCGACGGCGCCGATCTGTTCCTCTACGCATCGGGCAACGGCAACGACACCATTCAAAACTTCGACGCGACCGACGATCGGATCAGGCTCGTCGGGGTCGATATCACCGGCTCATCGATCAGCGGCGATAATGTCATTCTCAAGATCGGCGACGGCTCGATCACTCTCGTCGATGCCAAAAATCAATCGATCAATATCATCAACGCGGCGGGTCAAACGTCGGCGCGCATCTATGGCGATGAGGACTTCACCAACGATTCGATCGTCCTGCCGAGTGACAGCCTCTATGACGATTACGAGCCCGACGATGAGCTGCCCGATAATGTCAGTTACAATTCGAAGATGACGGAGATTCAGCTCAAAAATCCGTTCTCGGGCACGTTCAATGCCAAGCCGTATGCGTCGACGGTCACCGACATCAACGGTTCGAAGACCAAAAAATTTGTTACGATCATCGGCAACGACAATGACAATAAGATCACGGCGTCGAAGGGCGGCAGTAAACTCTACGGCGGCGGCTCGAGTGATGATACATTGGTCGGAGGCAGCGGCGCCGATAAATTTTACTTCGGTTCGGGCGACGGCGACGATGTGATCACCAAGTTCAAGCCCAAGACCGATTCGATCCAAATCACGAGCGGCGAGGTAATACGTGCGGAGGTCGACGGCAAGAAGAATGTGATCCTGCACTTCGCCAACGGCAGCCTGACGATCCAAAAGGCGGCGAAGAAGGACATCGTGATCACCGACGCCGACGGCAATACCAAAACCTATAACTTCACGTCGACGACGGCTTATCCGTTGAGAAATTCCTCGTCGAGCGGTCAATTGGCGAGCGACGACTTCAGCATTGAGCCGTGGTTCATGTGCGGCGACGAGCCGAGCGGCAACAATGAGCTCAATGCTATCATCAGCGAGCCGTCGAGTGAGGAGCTTGGCGCTTTCGAGGAGGTCTTGAACGATGCTCAAAAAGGCATTTGCGTTGCTTGCAATCTCGAGCATGCTCGTCACAGGGTGCGGAGAAGATAAGCCTGTCGACACCGGTCAACAGAATGTGGCGCCGCGAAGAAGCAACGTCGACGCCGATACTTCCGACATTGAAACGCTCGAAGAGCCTGCCGTTGAACAAAAAAACGGCGGCAGACGCAATCGGAATGAAATTGAGCTGGTGGAAACGGCAGGCTCCAATAAGGCTTTAACGCAATCCGGTTCATCGATAAACGCCGAGCAGTTCATGCAGAGATATAACGCCATTGCGCCGCCCAATCTTCAAATTCTGCAGTTGATTGCCAATGAGTTTAACCCGACGCGTGACATGTTTTTTCAAAAAGACTCTCTGTCGTACGGCATTATCTGGGCTGATAATGACACCGACGGCATGACTTTTGCGATGACCATATTCAATTTTGATACTCCCAAATATATCTCAAACAACACCGATGAAGAAAAAAAACTGTTTCGAAGCGAGAACCTGGATGAATTGAAGAAAGAAATCAAAGCCAGACCGATTTACGAGAGGCTCGAAGACGCCGAGGTACTTTTTGCGGACACCATTCGTGCTATCGACGGCTGCGGACTTGATGAGGCAAAAGACATTTTGAGGCGTTTGGGTTTTTACGGTGACGACGGATATATCACTCAGAGTTATTCTCAAAATGAAAAAACCTTTTACATCAAAGGGGATTTTGTCTACGCGTTGAGAATAAATGCGAGCTCATATCAGATGTCGATCATGAAGAAAAGAACCTACGATGCTTTTATGCAATCCGATGAGACAAAGGGAATACTCGAAAGTATCATTGGAACGCATAAACTGTGGCATCTGTATGAGAGATACAATCCTTCGATTCAGCGTCCGCCGTTTGAGGCAATCGACAAATCCGTGGCATTCGACGGCTCCAAGTATGATCTCAACGATCTGTCAGAAGAGGAGCAGATCATTGCCAATTACCTGTTTCGACATGGTTACGATGTCTCCGAGATACGTAAAAAAATTATGTATGGGCGCTTATGATTCGGTTATAAAAAAGATGGGCGACCCGTTAATGCAAGAAACCACTCAAGATGGTACGCTCCTTTTCACCTACGTATCGATGAAAATCGGTTTTAAAAACAACAAGGTCGTGATTCTGACTTCGAGCGATTCTCCTCATTTTGTCATGACTCCGCGCGGCATAAAAAGCAGGCATTTTGAACCCGGTGTCGTTCATGATGTTTACTACGTTGACGAAGCCATACCGTTTAATCATGAGTATGGCAATATTCATGAACCGGACATCGATGGAAATACGATTGTCAGCAGATACTATCGGATAAAATCTCAAGATGGTCTTCCGGCACTGTTGATATTCCAAAACAGCTTTGCCAAAACCACAAACGGTAGAGATGATGGGATAAAAATTACAATTCGTTATGAATGATCATCGACGGAACACGGGGAGGTGTGCATTCCGATGAACGATAAAACCAAAGTCAAACAGTTCTTCGCGCTGCTCCTGCTGTCGACGTTCGGATTCATAATGATGTGCGCGTCGGGCTGCGGCAGTCAGGGCAGTACTCAATCATGCGAGAAGTTTGATCGAATCAAAGGCACGACGGCGGACGGTCGAACGATCGATGCGATCTCTTCGTCGACAATCTGTATTTCAAGAATAAGGGTTGCGTTTCGTCGTGCAGCGATCGACAGGAATTGCATGCGTGCTACGGCTTGACGATGTCGGAACGCGAGGCGGCAGGCATGGGTATCGGCAAGGACGGAAGCGAAATTTATGCGGTTGATGCCTCGACCGGTTCGGTAAGCGGTTGTTGCGAATCCGGACCTCTCCGCTTGGTCATAAACGGCGAGGAAATCAAATATGGGATTGTCAAGTAATGCTCCCGTACATCTATATCGTTCTGCCATCGTACAGCGTGATGGCGTTCCTCGGGAGCTTTGCGGCACTGACATTCCTGTTCTTCAGGCTCGACGATTATGAGCTGACGTTCAAAGAATTTCTGATGATGTTTGCAATCGGCGGTATCGGTTGCCTGCTCGGGAGCAAGCTGCTGTTCTTCTTGACGGTGCTCCCGACGCTCGCTCAACCGACGTTCTTCGAGCTCGTCAATCAATTTCTGTTGAGCGGATATGTGTTTTACGGCGGATTGTTCGGGACGCTGACGGCGATTTGGATTTTCTCCAAACGAGCGCATAAAAATATCGGCGCGATACATCGATTGATAGCACCGGCATTGCCGTTGTTCCATGGATTTGGACGGTCCGCGATGACGAGCGAGCTCGACGGTTAAAGTTTTCTGCCCCCTGCAATGTGTCTCCGTTCGGTTGAGTATAATCGACGCAAAGACAGTTGAAGGGGGCAGATGAGTTTGAAAAACTTGAAAGTCAATCTTCACATCACGGAGCGCTGCAATTACCGCTGCCGGTACTGCTTCGCTCACTTCGGCAGTAACAGAGACCTCCCGCTCGAGGACTGGCGAAGGATCATCGATAACTTGTCGGCGTCCGAGATGGTGTCCGGGATCAATTTCGCCGGCGGCGAGCCCATGCTCTATACAAAATTCCCCGCGCTGATCGACTACGCCAAGCGTTCGGGCGCCGCTGTCTCGCTGATATCGAACGGCTCCTTCCTGCTCGACGAGAACATCACTCCGCCCGATATTTTTTCCAAACTCGACACGTTGGGCATCTCGGTCGACAGCGTCAACGAAAAAATTTTGGTCGAGCTCGGCTGTTGCAATCAAAAGTCCAAAGTTTTGTCTCAAGAGGATTTGATCGCCATCGTCAAGCGCGCAAGGGCTTTGAATCCGCGCATAAAGATCAAACTCAACACCGTCGTTTCCAAGCTCAACGTCAACGAGCGGCTGATCAATATCGAGAAGTTCATTGACGTCGACCGTTGGAAGTTCCTGAAGATGAAGCCCTTCCGCAACAAGAATTTCTCCAATCTCGATCTGACGGTGAGCGACGAGGAGTTTGAACGCTTCCTGACTCTTAACGAGAGGAACGGCGGCGAGAGCGTGCCGGAGTCGTCGCTGGTCAGAGCGTACATCATCATCGACAACCGCGGGAACCTCTTGGACAACGCGGGCGACGGTCATAAGGTGGTCGGCAATCTGCTCGAAGAGAAGTTCGAAGACGTCTTTGCGCGATACGCCTTCGACGCGCAACTCTACGGCAGTCGATACTCAAGCCCGCGGTAACGATCAATCTGTTCTCGGACAAGGGCGTCGAGGGCTCGCATGCCAAGCAGCTCAACCGGCGCCCGATCGTCCGTCAATACATGATCGCCTCCGCGCGGAGCCGCCCAATTGTTTTCGATCTCAACCATCAACGTTCGAAGTTCGCCGTCGCCGATCGCCGTCGTTCGATCGCTCAACCGATCCAAGACGCCCGCGCGAGCCGCAAACACTTCCCGATTCGTCCCGTCGATCACATCAACCGTCCGTACGTCATCAAAGTTGGCGGCGATCGTATCGGTCAAGCAAGCGGTGATGCCGCCCGCCGATAAATCTCTCAAACTCATATTGACAACCATCACCCCGTCGGGCGTCAAGTGATCCCGCACCATCGAAAAAAATTCCGTCGAGCTCATCTGAAACGGGATCGTGATGTCCTGGTAGGCGTCGACCATGATCACGTCGAACTTCTCATCGATCGATTGAAGGTACGCTCGACCGTCGTAGGTGACGATCGGAATGTCCGACGGCAGATCAAAATACTCGTGAGCGATGTCGGTGATCTTCTCGTCGATCTCCACGCCCACGATCGTTGAGCGCGGGAAGTAATGTCGGCAGCGTTCGGCGAACGTTCCCGCGCCCATTCCCAGCACCAGCACCTTGATCTCCGACCGATCGATCAGCAGCGGCGCCGCCAACGCATAATCGTAATACATGCCCGTCAGCGGACGATCCTTGACGCGGATCGATTGCACTCCGATCATCACGTTCGTCGACAGGATCGTGCGGCGGTCGTCGTCGCGAACCTGCAGATAATTGTAGATCGATTCGTCCTCAAGCGTGATGTCCTGTCGCCAAAACGCAAAGCCGCTCGAAACTCCAATCGAGCTCAACGCAATGAATGTGATCGTCGATGCGGCGATCATTTTTTTGTGCCGTCCTTCGAAGATGAAGAAGACCAATCCGATAATCAACAGTATGCTCGAGAAGATCAGGAAGGTGACGGCGGTGCCGACGGCAGGGATCGTGATGAACGTCGGTATGAACGTGCCGATGATCGAGCCGACGGTTTGAAATGCGCCGAGGTTGCCGACCACCTTGCCGTTGTCGTCAAGCGAATCGGTTGCGTACTTGACCAGGCAGGGCGTGACGGTGCCGAGCAGGAACAAAGGATAAACGAAGATCGCCATGCACGACAGAAACGCCGCCCACGTCAGCAGATTGGTGTCGATGGCGGTGATCAACAGTCCGGCGATCAGAACGATAATGTATTTGCCGGCGAACGGGATCGCGGCGATCCATAGAGCGGCGATGATGATCCGTCGGTAGAGGAGCGCGGGGTTGGCGTCGCGATCGGCGAGCCGTCCGCCGTAGACGTTGCCGAGCGCCATCGCTATCATAATCGTTCCGATGATGATCGTCCAAACGATTTGAGACGAACTGAAGTAGGGCGCGAGCAGTCGTCCCGCGCCGAGCTCCACCGCCATCACCGCCATGCCCGCAAAAAACTCCGTCGCGTACAGATAAAATTTATTGCTCAACAACACATCGATTGCTCCTCACCAAAAAATTTGCCTTTCGATTGTCGGTTCATTATAATGGTTTGGCAAACAAATTGAAGGAGAAATTTTTTATGAGCGTACCGTTTTCGTTTGAAGTGTTCCCGCCGCGCAAAGACATGCCCGTCGATGTGATCTACAACACTCTCGATCAGTTATCCGATCTCGAGCCGGAGTTCATCAGCGTGACGTGCGGAGCGGGCGGCTCGTCGGCTAATGCCGGAGCTCGCATGCTCGAGGTGGCGTCCGCGATCAAGAATAAATACAACCGTCGCTCGGTGGCGCATCTGCCGTGCATCAATCTCTCGCGTGACGAGGTCGCCGACATGTTGATCGAGCTCGACCGCGCGGACATTCATGACATTCTCGCGTTGAGGGGCGATCGAGTTCCGAACGTCGAGCCGAAAGAAGATTTTCCTCATGCCGCCGACCTGATCAGATTCATTCGACAGCAGACCGAGCGGAAATTTAAAGTTTATGCGGCGTGCTACCCCGAAGTTCATACCGAGGCGCCCGACTTCGATACCGATCTCAAACATTTGAAGGAGAAGGTTGATGCGGGCGTCGACGGCTTGATCACGCAGCTGTTCTTCGATAATAACTCGTTCTACTACTTCAGAGATCGAGCGCGAGCGATCGGTATCGACGTTCCGATCGAGGCGGGGATCATGCCGGTGACCAAGAAGCAGCAGGTTGAGCGGATGGTGAACATCTGCGGGGCGACGTTGCCGATCAAATTCCGTCGGATACTCGACAAGTACGGAGATAATGACGACGCGTTGAGGGAAGCGGGCATCGTCTACGCGCTGAATCAGATTGTTGATCTGTTGGCGAACGGCGTCGAGGGCATTCACCTCTACGTGATGAACAACGTCTACGTCGCTCGGCGCATCAGCGAGACCGTCAAATATCTGCTGTGACGGATAAAAAGAAGGGCGCCCGCCTCCCGCACGGGGCGGCTCGCCCCTCACCATGGTCAGCGGCTCAACTGTTGAGGGAGACGGCGAAAGGATCGGGCGCCCGCCGGCGAGGAAGGCGGCGCGCCCTTTTTATTTCTTCCGCCCGAACCTTTTCCGCGCCCCCGATAATTTTATCAGACACCGTAAATTTTTTGGGACGTCAACCAAAGGAAGGGGCGCCCGCCGGCGAGGAAGGCGGCGCGCCCTTTTTATTCTATCCGCCCGAACTCCTTCCTCCGCTTCGATGATTTTATCAGCCGTCATAAATTTTTTGAGCGACGATGAGGACTGCCATGTGCGCAGTCCTATTTTTCGTTGAAACTTATCAAGCACGGTGCTATAATTTTTTTCAAAATCACTTTCAAGTCGAGGGGAGATTTTATGTCCGATCAAGCGGCAAGCCTGAGGAAACGAGCAGCTGCCAAGGCAGAGTCCGATACCGATACCACCCAAGTATCCGATCCCGCATCAATGTTCGGCGCCAAACACTCAACGCGCGTGATCACCGTCACCAGCGGCAAGGGCGGCGTCGGCAAAACCAACATCGCGGTCAATCTCGCCATCGCACTGCAGCTCATGAATAAACGCACTCTGCTCATCGACGCCGATATCGGTATGGCGAACGTCGATGTGATCCTCGGCAGCGTCTCCCATCGCAATATGCTCGATCTTCTCGAGGACGGCGTCGAGCTCTCGGACATCGTAATCAACTCCTCCTTCGGTATCAGTTACGTCTCGGGCTCGAGCGGCATCGAGCGCGCCCTCAACTTCACCCGTCGAGAGAAGAACGCCCTCCATCATAAGCTCGCCGACGCCGATAAGCTCGCCGACATAATTTTGATCGACACCGGCGCGGGGCTCGGGCGCAATGTGCTCGACTTCATAGTTGCCGCCGACGAAACTCTTCTCGTCACCACCAACGAGCCGACATCGATCTCTGATGCGTTCGCGGTCATGAAGATGTACTGTCGAAATTCCAAGAAGCGCAACATTCGTATCGTGGTCAATCGAGTCGACGATCCCAAGGAGAGCGACGACGCCACGCGCAAGCTCCGCGAGACGTCCCGAAAATTTCTCGACATACCAATCACCGTGCCGATCGAATGCGCGGGATATGTGTTCGAGGATCGCTCGGTACAGGAGGCGGTCAAGAAGCAGATGCCGTTCATCGTCAACAGCCCGACGGCGCCCGCCTCGAAATGCATCATCGCGCTCGCCAACAATCTGCTGACGGGTCGAGAGATCAAAGTCAAGCGCGGGTGGAAGAATTTCCTGCGTCGGCTTTTTTCGTAGATAAATTTTGGCGTGTTGAAGGAACTTTTAAGCGGCGCGCGAATAGTTTAATGGAAGTTTCAATGATACAGCGTGAAATTGTCGACAGGGAAGGAGTGTCGACGAGAAAGGATGAGCCGAATGATACGAGTCTTGATTGCTGACGACTCTGCGTTCATGAGAAAAGTGCTGACTGATCTGTTCAACAAACAAAAAGACTTCGAAGTGGCGGGGACGGCGGTAAACGGACGAGACACAGTCGATAAGGTCAGGCAACTCAAGCCCGACATCTTGACGCTTGACGTGAACATGCCGGTGATGGACGGGCTCGACGCGTTGGCAATAATCATGGAGGAGTGCCCGTTGCCGGTGGTGATGTTCAGCAGTTTGACGCAACAGGGTACGGACGAAACGATCCGAGCGTTGGCGTTGGGCGCGGTCGATTTCATCAGCAAAGCGGGAGGTCCAATCTCAAAGATCGACACGGTGCAGGACGAAATATTGGCGAAGTGTCGAGCGGCGGTGCAAGCGCACGTGGGCAGCACGAGATCGTTCGCGGCGGGCAGACCGTTGACGTACACGCCGCGCCCGTTGATGTCGACGCCGAGCGAGCCGCCGAAGATGAAGCGGATCGAGGTGCAGCGTCGGACGGGGCTGAAGTTGGGTCAGAAGCCGACGGTGAAAGTGATCCCGACGGTGCCGACGACTCCGCTCTCTGCGCTCAAAGCGACGGTGGCGGCGGGAGGCGTGGCGTCGAAAAAATTGGTGGCGATCGGGACGTCGACGGGCGGACCTCAAGCGTTGCAATCGGTGATCACGCGCTTGCCGGGGAATTTGCCGTGCGGTGTGGTGATCGTTCAGCACATGCCTGCGGGCTTTACGAAATCGTTGGCGGATCGGTTGGATTCAATCTCGGCGATCAGCGTCAAGGAAGCGGAGAACGATGAAATTATCAAGCCGGGACAAGTGTACATCGCGCCCGGCAATTATCATATGAGGGTGCAACCGGCATCGGGCGGCGGCAAAAAAATTGTGTTGAGCCAGGAGCCGCCCGTCGGCAATCATCGCCCCGCGGTCAATGTGCTGTTTGATTCGGTGGCGCAGTTCAGGAATGATCTGGTATCGGTGATCATGACGGGCATGGGCTCGGACGGTTGCGAGGGCATGAAGAAGATCAAGGCGAACGGCGGCTACAGCATCGCTCAAGACGAAACCAGTTGTGTTGTGTACGGCATGCCCAAGGCGGTGGTCGAAGCGGGTTTGGCTGACGAAGTGCGTCCGTTGAACCAAATCGCCGAAGCTATTGTCGATGCCGTAGCGAAGTAACGAAACCAACAATCTTTAACGGGATTAAAAACAGGAGGGAGGGAGCGGTCGAGTTCCACCGGTTAGCTCCGACCGCCAAGCAAGTTTATGGCTGATAACTCTCAGTATATGGAGATGTTCCTCGATGAGTCGCATGAACATCTCCAATCGCTAAACGACGGACTTTTGAGTCTCGAGGATAATGCCGAGGATTTGTCCGTCCTCAACGACATTTTCCGAAACGCTCACACGCTCAAGGGCATGTCGGCGACGATGGGCTACAACAAGATCGCCGAGCTCACCCACGAGATGGAAGATGTACTCGACATGCTCAGAAAGGAACAGCTCAAGGTCAGTGAAGACATCATTGACACGCTGTTCAAATGCGTCGACTCCCTCGAGCAGATGATCAACAATGTGGGCAACGGCGATCCCGAAGACTTGATCGATGTCTCCGATCTCGTTGCAAAGTTGTCGTCGATCCTCAAGGGCGGCGGCGGCAAACCGTCACCCGCTCCCGCTCAAGTGGCGGCGCCCCCGACGGCGGCGGCATCTCAATCGGCGGCGAATGCTCCTCCCGCGGCGGCGGCTCCCGCGGGTCCGGTCAGCGTCGGCGGAGTTGAGCTTGCCGAGACCGAACGCGCCGTCATTGCCGAGGCTCAAAAGGGCGGCATGCGCGGCGTTCACCTCAAGGTTACGCTTGCCGAGACGTGCTTATTGAAATCCGCGCGGTCGTACATGGTCATGAATGCGCTCGACGAGATCGGCGAAGTGATCAAGTCGATCCCTGCCGCCGAAGAACTTGAGCAGGAGAAATTTGATCGCTCGTTCGATGTGGTGCTCGTTACCGGCGCCGAGGAGAAGGCAGTATCCGACGCGGTGTTGAGCATTTCCGAGGTCGAGAAGGCTGAAGTCAGCGTCATTGATCTGTCGGCGGCACCCGCTCCCGCCGCGGCACCCGCTCCCTCTCCTGCGGCTCCTGCGCCTGCACCTGCGGCGCTCGCGGCTCCTGCGGCTCCGCCTCCTCCCAAACCGCCCGCGACCGCGCCATCTGCCGGCAAGCCCGCCGCCAAACCCGCGGCTCCTTCCGCCGCCGCTCAAAAGAAAACTCATGCGAGCCAGTCCGTCCGCGTCGACATTGAAAAGCTCGACACGCTGATGAATCTCATGGGCGAGCTCGTCATCAATAAAGTTCGGCTCGAGCAGATCGGTCAAACGCATCGCCTTTCCGAATTGACAGAGACGCTCGAGCAGATGGATCGCGTCACGACCGACCTGCAGAACATCGTCATGAAGGTGCGCATGGTTCCCGTCAGCCAGGTCTTTAACAGATTCCCGCGCATGGTTCGCGACGTCACCAAGGAGCTCAACAAGGAAATCAACTTGACGATCGAAGGCGAGGAAACCGAGCTCGATCGTACCGTTATCGACGAGATCGGCGACCCGATCATGCACTTGTTGAGAAATTCGCTCGACCACGGCGTTGAGATGCCCGATGTTCGCGAGCAGAAGGGCAAGCCGCGCGTCGGCGAGGTCGGATTGATCGCTCATCACGAGGGCAATAAC